>DFUX01000054.1:21313-50152 GCA_002379855.1 Cloacimonetes bacterium UBA4175
AACAGACTTCGGCAGCCCTAAACAAGCACCAAATCCAGAACCCCAAAACCCCCAATCCGCGGCAATCCGCGCCTATCTGCGTGAACCACCTTTCCACCTTCAAATATCCTGCAGATCCTGTCGATCCTGTGATCCGCGTTCTATCTCTTTTTCACCATCACTCACAAATAACGCAAACAATATAGTATGACATTCACCAAATACAACGGCAATAATCCTCAATATCCATCATAGCTCCGTCCCTTGCTGCTCCTGCGTTTGCTGCCATCATCCTTAGGTCATCCCTCACCAAGTTAAGGATGACCTACGGAAAATATAGACTTAGCCCACCCTGGCAAATGAGGGCAATATGATGATTCAGCCGCAGGCATTAGTTGTCAACTATCAGGCGCGATGGCCAAAAAAAGCCCCGGAGAGTATCCGGGGCCTGGTATATGGGTTTGGTCTGATTATTTCATCAGGATCATCTTGCGGGTGTTTGAGTATTTCCCGGTTTGCATCTTGTAGAAATAGACGCCGCTGGCCAGGGGGTTACCATGGTTGTCCCTGCCGTCGAAAACCAGATTGTGGTTGCCGGAGGCTTTGTTTTCGTCCACCAGGGTGCGCACCAGCTGGCCTTTCAGGTTGTAAACCAGCACCTTGACGGGGGCCGCTTCCTTGAGGCTGAAGCTGATGGTGGTCTGGGGGTTGAAGGGATTGGGATAGTTGCCCTTAAGCTCCGTAACCGCGGGAGATTCCGGGTCGTCGATGGCTACGGGCTGTCCGGTTCCGCTGAGCGATACGGACAGCATGGGGGTGTCGGGGTCATCCGTGCTGATGGTCATCACACCCAGATATTCCTGGGCTGCCAGGGGCAGGAAGCTGACCTCCAGGGTCAGGGACGACTGGGCGGGAATCACGATATTCATCATGCTGGCGGGAGTTCCTTCCTGAGCGCTGACCATAAAGTTTTGAGGAGCTATGACAGTCCCGATCAGCACCGCGTCTCCGGTGTTGTGGATGGTGTAGGGCTGGAGGGCTGTGGCGCCGATGTTGACCATGCCGAAGTCCAGGGTATTGCCGTCCACCCCGACATCGGGGGTGCCGGAGGTGCCGCCCACGGAGGGGAAGACGATCTCATCTATCCAGGCGCAGTCATCTCCGGAGGAGACCATGGAGTCTTTCACATATTCCCATTTGAAGATGTTCATGCCGGTCTGGACCGGATAGGTCTCCTGGCTCCAGATATCGTTGGTGCCCGACCATTGGCCTTTCATGATGCCATTGATGTAGAATTTGAGGAAGTCATAGCTGGTTTCGCTGGAGACCTTTTTCCAGAAACTGATGGTTCCCGGCGCCATGCTTTCCATAGTTATGCTCATGGAGGTGGACTGGTTGTGGCTGATGACGGCGCTGCGGGCCGCGTTGGAGTTGTCGAAGCTGACTCCCTGATCGATAGTCCAGTCGCCTCCGGTGAAGGTCCAGGGCAGGGAGCTGAAATCCACGATGAAGCTCTCGGCCAGGATGCCGATATTTACGTTGTAAGTCTGCGCCGCGCTATACTCTCCGCTGAAGGTGATGGCGGTGATGCCAACCGTTGTGCCGGCGGGTAGTTGCGAGCTGAAGGTCACGCTGTAAGCCATTTCCGCGCTTCCCTGCGGAGGCAGGGCGGCGAATTCGGTGGCGATGGGGTCGGCGACGTGGGTTCCGCCGCTGATCACCATGGCGGTGGTGATGGAATTGGCCTGGGCGTGGCCGCTGTTGGTGATGGGGAAGGTGAGGATCACGCTTTCGCCGGGATCGATGCGGCCATTGCCGTTTCCGCTTGAGTCGTCAACCAGGATGCCGCCCCAAACGAGGTTGGGCGCGTTGATGGTGATGTTGCGGGTGGCTTCAAAGGTGCTGCCGTCCTCCAGGGTCGCCAGTATATGGAAGGCCGCCACGTGCTGGTCGGGAACGTTGTTTGCGATTCGCACGCCAAATCCGGCGCTGGTTCCGCCTGTGCTGTTGGCATCGATGGAGGCGATGACTTCGCTGTTGTTGAGGATGGTCACATACTGATCCTGGCTGGAGATGGTGACGGTGACGCCGGTGGCGGGCATGACGCCCACGTTGTTGAAGTTTACGTTCAGGGTCACGGTCTCGCCGAAATCGGGCTGGTTGTTGTTGTCGTCGGTGGTCACCAGGTCTGCCACCAGCAGATAGGGTCCGGTGCTGGGCAATACCTGCACAGTTCCGATGTGGGTGACTTTATTGAAAGCCGTGATGGTGAGGGTGAGGTCCATCGGTTCGGTGGGGATCACCTCCAGAGGCAGGATCAGGATACCGGAGGCATCGACTGTTGCGCTGCCGTAGAGGGTGCCATTGGCGTAGAGGGATACTCTGGCTCCGGCAGCAGTTTCCACTTGGAAGCTGTTCATGCCTATGAACAGGACAGGTTCATAGTTGGCGGTGAGCGGTTCCGGGGTCTTGGTGCGCATCATGATGGAGGCGTCACCGAAGATGTGCCAGGTTTTGTACATGCTGACGCCATCTGAGCCATAGACCTCGATCATCTTGCTGGAGCCGTTGTAGAGCAGACCGCCCACGGTCTTCTTCTGTTCGGCGATCAGGAGGTCAACTGTCTCGTCCTGCGCGCGCATGGGGGAAGCCCAGCTTTGGTTGATGGAGCTGGCATAGACTGCCAGTGCTCCGGCGGGGGCTCCGGTGGCTTCGTTGACCGAGCGCAGCCACGCTTCCGCGAAGCAGGTCTGGCTCACGAAATTGCCGTTGACGCAGGCCACGCTGTTGATCAGGGGCAGCATGTAATCGTTGGTTAAAGCGTTCACATGGCTGTTGGAAAAGCCAGTGGTTCCCCAGGAGGTGTCGGAGCCGTGTCCCACATAATTGACGAAGCCGCGTCCCTGGTTGAGGTTGATGGACACTTGGCCGGCAGTGGCGCCCTGAGCCTGGTAAATCTGGTCCACAGAGACGTAGCCATAGCCCAATAGGTCGGTGCGTATGTTTTCCATGTGCACCTGGTCGCTTTCGCCCATGTCGCCCTGCCCGCCGCCTCCTTCGTTGGAGGCGATGCCCATCGCTTTCTGAATCCAGTCATCGCTGACCTGGACGTCTCTTTCATAATGGATGGAGCGGGTGACCTGGGTTTCCAGCTCGGGAACCGTCTGCGCGGAAAATCTGCCCACGTAGATGTCGGGATAGTTGTCCGAACCAGCCAGCAGGGCATACATCGGGTCTGCTCCGCCGCCGCCGGAAGAGAGGGAGGGCACCTGAGGCGCGTCGCCGACGATCTGCACGAACATCAGGCCGTTGTCCAGATTATATTCGTTTTGGATGTAGGTCTTGATCTGGTTCGCGGAAGGGCCGGCCGTGGCAACGTCCACCACATCCACGGTGTAGCCGTTTTGGCGTTTCCATTCTACCCAGGGGAGGATGGCTGTGTCGAACATGTTGTGCTTGATCACCAGAATCCTGCCGCTTTCGCCGAGTGAGGGGTATTTGGCCATATTATAGTTGAGGAACATGTTCCTGTAAATCTCTTCAAATCCACCTGCCTGGGATGAACGCTGCGCGGGCAGGGAGTTGGTGAAGTCGCTGCCATTCGAGGCCACGCCGACCCGAATCCTGGTATATACGCGCAGGGTGCCGGTGGCGGGGAAGTATTCAAAAGGCTGGAAGCGGACTGTGATGCCGCGATAATCCCTCAAAATGAAAGGTTCGGTGAGATAGGCGGTTTGCTGGGGATAGCTGCCTGTTCCGGAGTAGAAATCGGCAAAGCTGTAGGGAACGCTATCCGGGTCGATGTCGCGGGTCAGGTTGCCTTTGGATGGCGCCACGGGCATTTGCAGCTCCACATACTCGCTTTCCAGCAGGCTAAGCTCCATCCTGGCCGTGTTGGGGATGATGACGCTGCCAGCCAGCACGGGCAGTTGTGGGTAACCGGCTTCCAGGGTGAGGCCGGCTTTCTTCAGATACAGGTTGTGCCAGGTGTTGCCATCTATCAGCACGGGTTCGCTCTCGAAATGGCCGAGGGTGAGCTCCAGGACCATGTTGTCCTGCGCTCCCTGCAGGAGGCGTATCCCGTTGGAATGCTGGCTGACCGTGATCTGTTCGGCGCTCAGCGAAATGCCCAGCAGCAGGAGCAGGGTCAGAAAAATAATGGGTTTGCGCATGGATTCCTCTATTTCCTAAATTAAGATACTTTGTTACACCGGGTGGCCTGATGCGGCACGCGTTCCGGTGTGGACACTCTATGAAGTCGCGTTGTCTGAACCTTGCTTTGGTTCGTCAGGGTAAAACATATATAAAACAATGGGACATATATAGTAAAGGACGGGGCGGACTGGCCACCCCGTCCCAAGGCTGATTTATTTGATCAGCATCATTTTCATGGTCTTGCTGTATTTGCCTGCCTCCATGCGGTAGAAATAGATGCCGCTGGCCACAGGGTTGTTGGAGTTGTCGCGTCCGTTCCAGACCAGTTTGTGCTGGCCCGCGGGCAGTTCGGAATCGAGCAGGCTGCGCACCAACTGGCCTTTCAGGTTGTAGATGCTGAGCTTGACCGGACCGCTCTGATGGGTGGCGAAACTGATCATGGTTTCGGGATTGAAGGGGTTGGGGTAGTTGCCTTCCAGCCTGGTAACCTTGGGCGCAACAGGATCTGTGGCGGACACAAAGGCTTGCACCGTGATCGGAATGGTCACGGTGGGGCTGTCGGGATCGTTCGAGGAGATTGTGATCTGACCTTCCAGGTTCACCGCGGGATCCGGAGCGGTGTAGCCAAGGGTAAAGACCATGTTCTGATTGGCAGGAATACTGTAGCTGTAGGTATCAGGCAGCGGAGTGCCATTTAAGCTCAGCTCGAAAGCCTCAGGGACAGAGATCAGCCCGCTGAGCTCTGCCGTTCCCAGGTTGCGGATCATAAAGTCCGCGGCGAGGACATCGTTGGCATTCACATTTGCAAACACAATGGGGGGCGTGGGAACGAATATCAAAGGAATATTGGAGTCACCGGACATGGGGAACACCACGTCGTCGATCCAGGCGCAGTCGTTGCCGGAGGATACAGAAACGTCTTTGGTGTATTTCCATTCAAAGGTCCGGTTGCCACGGCCTACGGGATAGGAGACCTGTGCCCAGCCTTGGGTTCCACTCCAGGTTCCCATCTCAATGCCGTCTATGCTGAAGCGTAGCATGTCGTAACCGGTTTCGCTGGAAACCTTTCTCCAAAAACTGATGTTGCTATCGCTGCCAACATTCATAGTTATGGACAGGGAGGTGGAGCCGTTGTTGCCGATGGCGCCGGATTTGGCACAGTACTCACCGCTATGGGCATTGGCGCTGCCTGACTGGATCGTCCAGGGTATGGGGCTGTTGTTTGTCCAGTTGAAGGCTGTAAAGTCTCCGGTCTCAAAACCGTCGCCGATCATGCCGATGGCCAGCATCAGGTTGTGGTTCACGTTCTGGATACCCGCGCTGATCGCGATGCCGATGGGAATCACGGTTCCATTGGGGATGTCGGTGCCAAGGGAGACGATGAAATTGAGCGGGATCACCACGCCGACGGAGAGCGGCGGCAGGGTGAACTGGCTGATATTGAGAGAGACGGAGGGGTGGTTCGCCACAATGTTCACCGTTCCGCCGGGAGCGTCCATATGGCCGTTGTTGGTGACATCGATGGTGATGGTGATGTTCTCTCCCGGTTCCAGGAAACCGTTGTTGTTGGGGTCAACTATCATCATTGAAGAGATTGCCAGGTTGGGGGAATTCACTGTCATGTTGCGGGTGGTTACCCACTGGTCGTTCCCGTCGCTGACTGTGATATCGAAGGCCACCACCGTCTGATCCGGAATGGAGGGATGGATCTGGATGCTGAAGATACTGTCGGCGACATAGCTGCCATTGGCGGGAATGTTGCCAAGGTTGGCAGTGTTTTCCAGCAGCGTCACGTCTGTGCAGGTGGTGCTGAGGGTGGCCACAAGGTTGTTGGCGGGCAGGGAGCCGACGTTGTTGAAAGTGAGGTTCAGGCTGATGGTTTCCCCCGCTTCAGCGATGCCGTTGGAGTTGGGATCGACCACAGTGAGCGGGCTGACAGTTACGTATGCTCCGGTGTTGGGAATCACTTGCACGTTGGCGACAACCGGTTTGCGCAGGGACCGCGTGATCACAATCTGGGCGGTGCCGGGTTCGCTGAAAGGAGTGTAGTTCAGGGTCAGATAACCGTCGGCATCAGTCAGACCAACTCCGTGCAGCACGTTGTTCATCGATAGTGCCACGTAGCTGTAGGGATCGGCGATCACTTCCAGGGAGTTCAAGCCCATAAGAATGGTCTGAGGAGCTTCGAAGCTGTTGACAGCCGGGATGCCCAGGTAAGGAACCAGGCTGGGGTCGCCCATGATGGAGTAAACTTCCCAATAGTAATTGATGCGGCTGCTATTGGACTGCACCACAGCCATGTTACCCATAAAGACGTTTGAGCCGGCGCAGCTGGCCCAATCCGCGAAAGGCTCGTTGTGGTCGTGGAACAGGGCGTCATACGCGCCGGTGCGGCCGGCGACGAAGGGTGATCCTGTGCCTACTATGGGCGGTTTGTGGCCGACAGCCCACCAATAGTCTTCATCCCAATAGGTGCTGTTGGTTCCGCCAATATAGATGACCGCGCCCTTGTTCAGCGCGCGCAGCCAGGCTTCGCCAAAGCAGGTGCCTGTGTCGAAAGCGTTGGTCGAACAGCAGTTGCCCACCACATATGAATACTTGTTGGTGTTCTGCAGGCTGTTGATATTGGATATGGTGAAGGAGGGGTCAGCCCAGGAAGTTTCGCTGCCGTGGGCTGTGTAATTGACATAGCCTCTGCCCGCGGAAACGTTTTGGATGATCGCGCTGGACGAGGTCTGCGAAGCGGGGTAGAGGTAAGTGTTCGATGTGATGCCATGCGCGGCGTTAAAATAGTTGTTGGTGGCATAGTTGATGGCTCCGTTGGCGTGGGAGGGTGACCAGTAGGAGTCCACTCCCGCGATCATCACCACATTGCCAAGGTAGCTGTCGTCGGGCATTGCGTATTGTTCGTGCATGAGGGTTTTGTTGACCTGATTGGTCACTGCCGCCGCGTCGGTGGCGGAGAAACGGCCGAAATACATCTCAGGCATGAAGTCGTTTCCCTGCAGACGCACATAAGTGAGGTCGGTGATATGACCGCTGGGGTTGGCGGAGGCGTTGTTGGCCGGCACCTGGGCGACGTCGCCCACGATCAGAAGGTAGGAAGGAGCCGGATTCTCCGCTGTGGCGGAGTTCCAGATGTTCTGGATATAGGTGCGGATTGCCGAGGCGGTGGTTCCCGTTTGAGCGGTGGTGGCCACTATCACGTTGAAACCTTCCCGCGTTTTCCATTCCACAAAAGGTTGCAGGGCGGAAACGAAGCTTTCCGGGGTGATGATCAGATAACTCATCGGATAGCGGTTGAGGGATGCCCTTTGCGTGCTGGGGTTGAGCAGGGTGCGCTGGAACATGCTCTCAAAAGCGGGGGAGTAGGTGCGGGCTTTCAGCTCTTCGGTGGCCGCGTGGTCGGCTCCTGTAAAACGGACTTCCACTTCAGCCTGGTAGATCACTTCCGCCTGTCCGGTGGAGGGATTGTAACGCACAGGAACAAAATCCAGGGCGAAAAGCCTTTCTCCGCGCATATATCCGAGTTCGGTCACGCTAACCGGCGCGTCGTCCGTCCAGGCGTTGCGGTTGTAAAAGTCGCGTTCCACGACAAAGGGAACTGTGGCTGGATCGACGCTTTTGGATACCGATTCCTGACGCGGAAAGACAGGGTAGGCAATGCCGTTGGCATTCAGATCGAGACTGCGGGATTGCCTCTGGTTGAAGGTGGCTGTAACCTCAGCGCCAACCGGGACGCTGATGATCTGCCGAAGCAAGGGCAGCCGGGGATAACCTGTCTTGTTGGTGCTGGCATAGCCATCCACCCACAGGTCGGTGAAAACGCCTTCAGGCGTTTCAACCTCTTTATAATCAAGTTGCTGGATGTTGTAGCGAACGCTAAGTCCATCCATGGTGTTTCTCAACAAGTTCGACGCGGTTGGCGAGTCGCTCAGGTTGATCGTGCCTTGCATGGCGGCCAGTAAACCTGCCACAGCCAGCAACATGAGCATCAATAAGCTCTTTTTCATGTTGACTCCTTAAGTTCTATTTTCCAAACATTATTACTTAATCAACAGGGGATTCATCAATTCCCTTACCATTATACATGCAATAAAAAAGCCGAATCCCATAAAATCTCGCAGGCAAAACAGCCCGCCAAGCCGGAAAAGCTGTAACAGAGCGTGTTTGCGCATGATAAACAAGATAATTAATCACTTTATTAGGAATGCTTTTGGAGTCAAGCAGATATTTTTCCCAGCGGGATACCGTATAGCCCGGAGCCTTAACGCGGTCTGATTTATGGCACTTGGATTGCTTTTGCAACTCCGCGGCGCCGCCATTTGCATGCTGATGGCAAACAAGGGTTTACCCTGGGTCAACCTTAACTTCCGAAGGGATGACTTAAGGAAGACAAGTTAACCTGCTGTGGTTAATGAAATTACGCATATGAGGGCGGGGTGGGGAAGAAGAGGACGGAATGATTGTGGCCAACGCCAACTCCCTCCATGAAAATCAGTAAAGATTGGATGGCAGGTAAAGGCAGGCGGCATAAAGCGACTTCGCATTTCAGATTGACAGAAAACGCGCCCACGAGAATCTTGTAAAATCTGAAAGATGGAGTATAAATATGAATAATCGGACATGGGAATACCTTGGCGTGTTCATAATGTCCTGGTTGCTGGTATACGGGCTCACCCCGCTGATGATTCGGCTGGCCAACGCGTTGAACTTCGTGGACAAGCCGGAAGCCCGCAAGATGCACCTCAAGAGCGTTCCCTTGATGGGCGGCTTGAGCGTGTTCATCGGTTTCCTGCTGCTCACCCTGTACGATGTAGCGATCACTGCCGACCGCTCTCTGGATACCCCGATGCTGGGCTATCTGCTGGGTTCGGTGCTGATCGTGACCATTGGCCTGATCGACGACCGCCGTGGCATGCACCCGCTGGTGAAGCTGCTGGGTCAGGTTAGCGTGAGCCTGATCTTTATCCTGAGCAATTTCCAGTTGCAGGAATTGGATCAGATCTTTGGCTCCATCTATATTTCCCTGCCTCTGATGGTCTTTTGGATGGTGGGCTTGATGAACGCGCTAAACTTTCTGGACAACATGGACGGGATTCTCAGTGGCATGGCAGGGATCCTGGGTTTGGGATACTTCGTCTTCAGCCTCACCAACACCACCAGTTCCAACGGCGCGGACATGGCCTTCATCGGTCTGATTTCCCTCAGTTTTGCCGGCTCCACACTTGGCTTTTTACCCTACAACTTCAACCCTGCCAAGATCTTTTTAGGGGACGCCGGTTCGATGTTCATCGGTTATTTTCTGTCTTCCATGGGCATTTTGATGGCGCGTTTCGCCGTCATCACCCGGGAGAACAACGTGTTCTATCTGCTGCCGGTGCTATTTCTGAGCTATGCCATCTTTGACATATCGCTGGTCAGCTACACCCGCAAGAGGGATGGCAGACACGTGATGCAGGGCGGAAAAGACCACTCCACCCACAGGATTTACACCGCTTTGGGGTCGATCAAGGTGACTGCTTTGATCGTCTACACTATCAATATCCTGATTGTGCTCACCACGATCATCATCTTTATCACCGGGAAACCTCTTTTGCTGCTGATCACCACGGTCATGTTCGCCGCTTTCTTCCTGGTTTTTGGCCGCAAGCTGGATCAGATACCCATCGTTGTTCCGGGCAACCAGCAAAAGGTTCCCAAACAGGCGCAGAGATGAAGCGTGGATTTCTGGCTGACCGCGTTTGTGGCAAACAAGGCGCGGCGAAAACTCATCAGATAACGGTGCTTGATATAATATGAAAAAGACTGGATACAGTTTTGTGCTTGCCGGGCTGGCCCTGTTGCTGCTAACCGCTTGTGAGATAAACAAGCTGAACAGCGCTCAGGATCACTATAACAACAAACGTTATGCCGCCGCGATCCAGGAGCTGGATGCCTATATCGGCAAAGCCAAGAACGGCGCTCTGATCACCCGCAGCGAGATCCTGCGCGGTAAATGTTACCACGAACTTGGTCTGATGGCAAGGCAACGGGAAAGCTGGGATCTGGCGGTGAAGTTTTTGAAACTGTCCAATTCGGAAGAGGCAGACCAGGCCTTGGCCGATGTGTATAAGACCCTTTGCTTGAAAGCGCTGGAGCAAAACAACCAGCGGTTGGCACTGGATTATGTCAACGCGGCGCTCAGGGAGATTCCGGACTCTCAGCTCACGCCGGAAATGCTCTCCCGCCGGATCGGCTTTACCCTGGATGTCTATATCGACCATGATCAGGCCTGGGAAGACTATAAAATGCTCTACGACCGCTATCCCAATAATAGTTACGAGCTTGTGGCACGCAAGCAGATCATGAGGATCGTTCCCAACAAAGTTGAATATGCCCGGCAACTTTACAGCACCGGATACTACAATGAAGGGCTTGTCCTGCTGTTTGAACTGGGCAAGTATCCCGTGGTGGACACGGAGGTGAACAACCGCATGATCAGCGAAGCCTATCTGGGCCAGGCGGAAAGCTTCCTTGAAACCCAGGATTACATGGAGGCGGACAGGTTTTTCCGCATCGCCATGCAATATGATCCGGCCATCGAAGCGCAGGTGTCACGCAGGCTGGAAGATGTCGCTTCGCTCTATATCAAACGGGGGGATGAATTGTTGGCCAGAAAGGAATTTGACGAAGCTCTGATTTATTACCGCAAATCTTTCGATATCATTCCGAACTATACTGCCGCGGAGAAGGCTATCGCCCGGCTGAATACGCTCAAGGCCAATATCATCAGGGCGGAAGAGCTGAATCAACAGGCGGAAAAAGCCGAGTTGGGAGGTAAGTACGCCGAAGCGCAAAGCCTTTACCGGCAGGCATACAACCTGGACGCCAGGAACGAGTATCGCAGCAAAGCCGCCCAGATGCAGAACATGATCGAGGCCACCAACAACCCCACCGAGTTTGCCCGCAGAATAATCAATGAATACCGGGGCGGCCTGCTCAACCAGCGCATCCAGCAACAGAAGGGCGTCCTGCTGCGCACCAACAACCGAAACGAGATCAGGGATTCCGGCTGGAAGTTCCTCATCTCCTCCGGACAGTTCAAGTATGAAGCCCGCTATGACCTGATCACGCCGACCGAGACCTTCTTCTATGTCTGGCAGGTCAATCTGAGAGACAGGGTTATCACCCCGTTGAATAAAATATCTGAAAACCTGATGAGGTAAACATGCCCAGGATACTGCTGCCCGCCATCTTGTTCTTGCTTGTGATCTCCTGCCTTCAGGCTCAGGAAAGTTTTGATCTGAACGCTTTTTCCGATAGCACCAAATATGGATGGCAGGACTGGAGAGACCGGGGGGACTATCGGGCAGACCTGCTGGATCGCCAGAAACTGTTGCAACTCTATGAGATGGAATCAAATCCCATCCGCCGCTCGATCGCGAAATCTATGGCGCTGCCTGGTTGGGGACAGATTTCCAGCCGGTCTTATACCAAGGGCACCATTATATTGGGCAGCGAACTGATTGTATTGGGAGCGTCCCTCTATTTCTTCGACCGCAGCAACTATTATTACGACAAATACATGAATGCCACCCAGATCGATGATATCGAAAACTACTACAGCGAAGCCGTTAAACCCAGGCAATACTCCATTTTGCTGCTCTCTCTGGGGGGTATCATCTGGATTTACAACATCTTTGACGTGATAGAGACCACCGACGCTTATAACGCAATGATCTGGCAGGATATCGTGGAAAAATACGGTTCCCAGCCAGTCAACATCGGCCCCGGCGGGGTGCAGATACGCTTTTGAGGAGGAGAGATGAGAAACATTGTCTTGTTTGTGTTGATTTTGTCCCTTTTGCTGGCCTCCGCCTGCCTCAAACGCAACAACCCCCTCGATCCGAGTGGCAATGCCGGGATCGGCGCCGCCCCGGAAAATGTGTCCAATCTGGTCTGCGTGGGTTCCGTGGCCAGCAATCCACAGAAGTTTGTGCGTCTGAACTGGGATGTGAACTCGGATGAGACCACCTCCGGATACTATGTATATCGCGGTTTTTCTTACAACAGCGATTTTGCCCGGGTAGGTACCGTGGAATCGAATACCGGCCAGTTTATCCATACCGAGACCAACGGTGTGCCGGTGATGCCGGGCAGATACTGGTACCAGGTGTCCGGGTTCAAAGATCACTACGATCCCGATTCCGGTCAATACTGGGGCCGCCTGGAAGGACGCCGTACCTCTCCGGCGTATGTAGAAGTCAAGTAAAGCGTTCCGCGGGCGATGCTTCAGGATTTCTCCAAAGAGCTGAATTCACAGCAGCTTCAGGTGGTTACCAATACCGAAGGGCCGCTGTTGGTTCTGGCTGGTGCCGGAAGCGGCAAAACCCGCTCCATAATCTACCGCTGCGCCTATCTGCTCAAGGAAAAGCAGGTGCCGCCATGGAATATCCTGGTGGTCACTTTTACCAATAAAGCGGCCCGCGAACTGCAGGACAGGCTGGAGGCGCTGCTCCGTTTTCCCGTCCGTTCCCTTTGGGTGGGCACCTTCCACCGTGTCTGTTCACGCATCCTGCGCTATGAAGCTGCGCATCTGCCATTTGGAGCGAACTTTTCCATCTATGACGAGGATGCCCAGAAGTCGCTGCTCAAGAAGATCTATAAAGAAGAAGGATTCGACCGCCAGAAGTACCCACTGCCCCGGGTGCTGTACCGCATCGGGCGTTATAAAAGCAACCTGCTGCTGCCCGAGGACCTCGCCAAAGACAGCCAGGATGCAGGCTCCGGCAGAGGCTACCACGATGAATTTGAAAGCAAGATACTGCGCATCTACACCCTATACCAGCAAAGCCTGCTGCTCAACCAAGCCCTGGATTTCGACGATATCCTGCTCTATACCGCGCGCCTGCTGCAGAACAACGAAACTGTACGCAGCAAGTATCAGCAGCTTTTCCGCTATGTGATGATCGATGAGTATCAGGATACCAATCAGGCACAGTTTGAGATCGTGCGCCAGATTGCCGGGGAGCATCAGCGGGTCTGCGTTGTGGGTGACGACGACCAGGCGATTTACAGCTTCCGGGGAGCCACGATCCGCAATATTCTGGAGTTCGAGCGGGACTACCAGAACGTCATGTCCATCAGGCTGGAACAAAACTACCGCAGCACGATGAGCATCCTGAACCTCGCCAATGCCATCATCCGGAACAACCGCCGCCGCCACAGCAAGGACCTGTGGTCTGACCTCGGTGAGGGAGAGCGGCCGCAGCTCTTTGCATATAACGACGAGAACGAGGAAGCCAACCGCACCGCGGAGCTTGTCATGAAGCTGCATTCTGAGGGTGTCTCTTTCAACCAGATGGCGGTGTTATACCGCACCAACGCCCAGTCGCGCGTGTTTGAATACGCTTTCATGCAAAACAAGATACCCCACAGCATCGTAGGCAGCCTGCACTTTTACCAGCGCAAGGAGATCAAAGACCTGCTGGGCTACCTTTCCTCCATTTCCAACACGGCGGATTCGGAAAGCCTGCTGCGCGTCATCAACGAACCACCCCGCGGCATCGGACAGACCACCGTGAACCGGCTGCTAACCTTCGCCGCCAAAGCCCGCATCCCTCTTTACCAGGCTGTGCAAAATGTGCAGGCGGTGGAAGACCTGCAGAACGCGTCCCGCAAGCGGGTGGCGGATTTTGCCCAAAAGCTTGCCACCTGGCGGGAAATGTCGCTCCGCGCCCCGGTCTTGGATGTGGTCAAAGCCATCCTGGATGACCTGGATCTTATCCCCCAATACAGGCGCAGCGGCGATCCCAAGGATATTTCCCGGGCGGAGAACCTCACTGAGTTTGTCAGTTCGGTAAGCGAGTTTTCCGAACGCTGGGTCACTGAACACGAGAGCCCGGCTTTGCTGGCGGACTTCCTGCCCTTCGTTGCCCTGCAGACCGATATGGACCGCGTGGAGGAGGGGGCGGAGAGTGTGCGCCTCATGACCCTGCACAACGCCAAGGGCCTGGAGTTTGACTGCGTATTTATCGCGGGATTGGAAGAGGAACTGCTCCCCCACCGCATGAGCATGGACAGCAGGGAGAGCATCGAGGAGGAGCGGCGCCTTTTTTACGTGGGTGTAACCCGCGCCAAAACCCGTCTGCTGCTCAGCTATGCCAAATGCCGCCGTATCTACGACTCATTCAGTTTCACCCGACCCAGCCTCTTTCTGCAGGAACTGGAACAAGACCTCTTTGCAGGCAACAAAGACCCGGCAGACCTCGCGCGTGGCTCCCGTCCCCGTCCCAGGAAACGTGCCACCGTCACCGAGAAGGACAAGCAGTTCCGCATCGGCCAGCAGGTCTGGCACTCTGAATACGGGCGCGGGCTGGTGCTCAGTGTGGACGGAGTGGGGCCGGATGCCCGCCTCACCATATCTTTCGACAGGGGCAAGCTCACCAAGATCATCGGCACCTTTGTGAGCACCGAGCCGCTTTAGGACGTAAGGATGCTGTTCAAAGAGCTCCGTCCCATCCTGGATGGATCACCCTTTCTTGCCTCGCTGCCTTCAATGCTGCAAAGCGGGGAGCGTGTCCAGATCCACCATCTTAACCAAAGCGCCAGGGCTCTGGTGGCAGCCCGCCTCTGGGAAGATACCCAAAAGAACGTTCTGATCGTCTCTCAGGATGACATCATCGCCGAGGATATCTGGGACGACCTGGTGGCTCTGCTGGGTGCCGGCAACGCCCACTACCTGCCTGATTACGAGATCCTTCCCTACGAGGAACGCTCGCCCCACTATTCCATCCGCGCCACCCGCATGATCTGCGTCAATCACATCCTGAGCGGCAAACCAGCGGTTTACAGCCTCTCCATACGCGCTCTGATGCGCTGGTTGCCTCCCCTCAGCTCCATCGCCTCCCACGTGAAAGTCCTCACGCCCGGCCTGGAGTATCCGCCCCAACAATTGATCCTGGACCTGGTCAACATGGGCTTTGAAGCGCAATACCAGGTGGGTAAGGTGTTCCAGGTGGCACGGCGGGGCGGGATCGTGGACATCTTCAGTCCGCCCGACCTGAAGCCCGTGCGCATCGAGTATTTCGGCGACGAGATCATCACCATGCGCTACTTTTCCACCAATACACAGCGTTCAGAACCGGGAGAGGTGCCTTCCTACACCATCATCCCCGCCCGCGAGTTTTGCCTGGACGACATCAAGGACAGCTCCCCCCTGGCGGCCATGCTGAAAACCAAGGGTTTCTACGAAGGCATCGAAAACCAGTATTCACTGCTGCTGGACGAACTTTCCACCTTTGCCGACTACTTCGATCCCCAACAGCGGATCATGCTTTTCAACAACTACATCTACATCCAGGAAGAGTTTGAACAACTGGCGGAACAGGTGCTTGAACAATACCGCCGCGAACTGAAAAGCAAGACCAGGGCCAAGCTGAGCCCACCGGACAAGGTGATGGCGGATGAGGAATATCTCCTGTCGCTCACCCGTCCCCAGAGCAGCCTCTTCCTTTCCCAGAGCGAGTTTGTGCTGCCCTTTGCCGCCCGTGGCCTGAAAGCCCCCTTCGAGTCCCAGCCTTCCTTCAATGGCGATCTGGCGTTGCTGGCGGACAGCATCCGCCAAATGGAAGCGCAGGGAACGAACCCCATCCTGCTTTTCGACAATCCCAGCCAGAGCAAGCGTATGCACGAACTGCTGGCGGATTACTCCTGCTCGCCTCAAAGCCTGATCGGCGTTTTGCACGAGGGTTTCCAGTTGCTGGATTGCGGCCTCGCCCTCTGGACCGACCATGAGATCTTTAACCGCTACAAGCGCAAGCGCTACGCCCCCCGGTACTCTCCGGGAGAGGAGATCGTGGACTATGAAAGCCTCAGCCCGGGCGATTACGTGGTGCATGTGGATCACGGCATCGGGGTTTTTGAAGGGCTGAAAATCATCCGCCTGGACAGCCAGGACACGGAGTGCCTGGTCTTGCGCTACGCCGGGGACGACCGGGTCTATGTGCCCACCTATCAGCTCAAACTGGTTTCCAAATACATTGCCGAGGAAAGCGCGTCCCCAACCCTCAATAAGATTGGCTCAGCGAAATGGCAGCACACCAAGCGCAAGGCCACGGAGCAGATCGAGCTGATCGCCGCGGATATCGTCAAACTCTACGCCGAACGCAGTTCCCGCCTGGGCATTGCCCACAAACCGGACACCGACTGGCAGCGCGAGATGGAGGAATCCTTCATCTATGAGGACACACCCGACCAGGCGCGCTCCAATGCCGAGATCAAAGCGGATATGGAAAGCCCCGCTCCGATGGAGCGCCTGCTCTGCGGGGATGTGGGTTTCGGCAAGACGGAGGTGGCCATCCGTGCCGCCTTCAAAGCGGTGTGTTCGGGCTATCAGGTGGCAGTCCTGGTGCCCACCACCCTGCTTGCGGAGCAGCATTGGCGCGTCTTCAAGGAACGTCTGGCCAAGTATCCCGTGCGGATTGCCATGTTCAGCCGTTTCCGCAGCGACAGGATGATCAGCGAGGATATGGCAGGCCTGGCCTCCGGCAAGGTGGATATCGCCATCGGAACCCACCGTCTTCTTTCCAGGGATGTCCAGTTCAAAAAGCTCGGGCTGCTGATAATCGACGAGGAACACCGCTTCGGAGTGCGCCACAAGGAACGCCTCCGCAAGCTGCAATCCAACGTGGACACCCTTTACATGAGCGCCACGCCGATTCCGCGCACCCTCAATATGGCGCTTGCCAAGCTCAAAGAGATATCCCTGATGCAGACCTCGCCCAAGGAGCGCCTGCCGATCCGCACCATCATCACCCCGCGCGACAGCGAGGTGATCAAGGACGCTATCCGCCGCGAACTCGACCGGGGCGGGCAGGTGTTCTTCATCCACAACCGCGTGCAGACCATCGAGACAGTCGCCGAGGAACTGCGCCAGTTACTGCCGGATGTGAGGTTCGCCGTTGGCCACGCCCAGATGCCGGAACGCCATCTGGAAGACGTGATGCAGGCTTTCGTCAACCGCGAATACCAGGTGCTGATCTCCACCACCATCGTGGAAAACGGGATCGACATCCCCAACGCCAACACCATCCTCATCGACCGCGCGGATACCTTTGGCCTCGCCCAGCTTTATCAGATGCGAGGCAGGGTGGGACGCAGCAACCGCCGCGCCTACGCCTACCTGCTGATCCCCAAAGGCACCACCAACGTCGCCCGACAGCGCCTGGAAGCGCTCACCCAATACGACTATTTGGGCGCAGGATTCCAGGTCGCGCTGCGCGATCTCGAACTGCGCGGGGCGGGAACGATTCTGGGCACCAAACAAAGCGGCATCATCCAGGCCATCGGCTTCAACTACTACAACAGCCTGCTGGGGGGAGCCATCGCCGCCGCGGAAAAGGGCGAGGCCTTCGCTCCGGAAGACGAGACGCCCAAGACCCGCCGCCGCCTCATTACCGAGATCGACCTCTATTTTCCCCCGAGTTTTATCGAGGATGACGAGCAGCGCCTGGCTATCTACCGCCGTTTGAGCGAATTCGACGACTTTGCCCAGATCGCCGACTTTGAGGATGAACTGCGCGACCGCTTTGGAGAGCTGCCCGAGAAAGCCGCCTGGCTGCTTATGTATTTCAAGCTGAACATCCTGAGTAAGCAGGCCGGACTGCAAAACTGCCATGTGCGCCACAATACCCTCACCCTGGAGTTCCGTCCGGACAAGCTGCCCGCCAAGGAAAAGATCCTGGCTTTCAGCGCCCAGGTGAAATATGAACTGCGCTTCGAGGCTACCAAGGGACTTAAAATATTCATCTCTTTTCCAAAAGAGATGGAATACCGCGAGCAGTTCGAGCAGTCGCTGCAACTTTTGGAAAAATTCATCTCCGCCGGAAATCAGAAAAGCTAAGCAACAGCCCTGCCAGACAGGATTTCAGGCATTTCCACATCTTTCATCCCCTGGAAAATAGCCGGCAACTGTCTGCAAGATCCTTCATAGGCTATCCTTCGCACTATCAACACGTTATGCCATCATCCTTAGGTCATCCTTATAGAGGTTAAGGTTGACCTAAGGATGACCCACGTTTGAGAACAGGATGCAAAGGAGGGCGAAATTCCCCGCGCGAGGCATGCCAGAACCCGCCAGGGAACGGGTGGAAAAGGAAAACGGAGCAGGTTCCGCTCCGTCTTCCCAAATTTCAGGTGTTGCTTTTGGCATGGCTACTCGTAGCGCAAAGCGTCTATCAGGTTGAGGTTGGCTGCCTTGCGGGCGGGATACCAGCCGAAAAAGATGCCGATGAGCATGGAAAAGCCTACTGAAAGAAAGACCGACCATGCCGTTATATTGATGCTCCACTCCATATACTTGCCCAGCAGTTCAGCCGCGGTGACGCCCAGCAGGATGCCGATCAGGCCTCCAAAAATGCTGATGGTGACGGCTTCGATGATAAACTGCAGCAATACATCGCGTTTACCCGCGCCCACGGCCATGCGGATGCCGATCTCCTTGATGCGTTCCGTCACCGAGACCAGCATGATGTTCATGATGCCGATTCCGCCCACCAGCAGCGAGATGCCCGCGATGCTGGCGAGCAGGATGGTCATGGTGTCGGAAACGGTGCTGGCAGCTTCGGCGATATCGGTTTGCGAGCTGACGCTGAAATCATCCGCCGTGGTGCCGCGATGCCTGTTTTGCAGCAGGTTGAGGATGTCTTCCTGAACCAGGGGGATGCGTTCCTTGGATTCTGCAGAGACAAAGATGGTCAAAAACCGCCAGCGGTGCCCCATCAGGCGGGTGGAGGTGGTAGTAAAAGGAGCCAGCACAATGTCGTCCTGATCCATGCCGGAGGCGCTGGCTCCCTTGGAACGGAGCACGCCCCTCACCGTGAAGGGGATATTGCGGATGCGGATAACCTTGCCCACCGGATCGATGCCGGCGAAGAGGTTGTCCGCCACGGTCTTGCCGATCACGCAGACCTTGGTGCCGCTTTCCACGTCCGACGCGTAAAACGTGTCACCACTTTCCATGCTCAAATCCCTGATCTGAAAATAGTCCACATCCACGCCCATCACGCGCCCCCGCCAGTTGCTGTTGCCATACTTTAGCTGGCCAAAGGTGTTGTAAACCGGGGAGGTGAAGAGGACTCCATCCACGCTGTTCCTGATGGCGTCCACATCCTCTTCTTCCAGGGTGTTGCCGCTGCCTGCGGCTTGCCGGGCGGTGTTTTGGGTGTTGGTGAAGTTGCTGGTGACCATGATAACGTTGGTTCCCATGCTGGAGATTTGGTCGTCCACCACTTTCTTGGCGCCCTCGCCGATGGCGAGCATGGTGATCACCGCGGCCACGCCGATGATGATGCCCAGCATGGTGAGAAAGGTGCGGGTCTTGTTGCGGGTGAGCGATTTAAGGGCGATGCGAATGATTCCGATGATGGACATCAGCTTGCCTCCAGTGGTTCGTCATCCAGGCGGGGAAGCTTTTTGAGGTCTTCAGCCGCGTTGCGGGGATTGGGATTGGCGACATCGGAGATGATCCTGCCATCCCGGAAGGTGATGATCCGCTCTGTGTATTGGGAAATGTCGAACTCGTGGGTGACCAGAACTACGGTCTTGCCCTGGGCGTGAAACTTTTGGAAGAACCCCATCACTTCAACGCTGGTGCGGGTGTCCAGGTTTCCGGTGGGTTCATCCGCCAGCAGGAATACCGGGTCGTTCACAATGGCCCGGGCGATCGCCACCCGTTGCTGCTGGCCTCCGGAGAGCTGATTGGGAAAGTGTTTGGCACGTTCGTCCAATCCTACGGCGCCAAGCGCGTTGAGAGCCATGGCGTGGCGGTCTTTAGGCAGCACTTTTTTGGAATACAGCAGGGGCAGCTCCACGTTTTCCAGGGCGGTTGTGCGGGGCAGCAGGTAGAAACTCTGAAACACGTAGCCGATTTTCTGGTTGCGCACCCGGGTGAGTTCGGCGTCGTCCATGCTGTGCACATCCACTCCATCCAGGCTGTAGGAGCCGGAACTGGGGTGATCCAGGCAACCCAAAAGGTTCATGAAGGTGGTTTTGCCAGAGCCGCTGGCGCCCATGATGGCGATGAACTCGCCTTCCCTGATGTCCAGGTCGATGCCGCGCAGGGCGTGCACCTGCACCTCGCCCATTTGGTAGGTTTTGGTGAGCCCGCGCACGCTGATTAAGGTCTTGGCCGCCATAGCTTAAAATCTCGGCCTCATGCCCGGCCCGCCTTGGATGGCGCTGTTGACGGGAGCCTGGGAGGGGTCTTTGTAGTTCACGCCGGTGATTATCTCCAGTTTGGGATCCAATTCACTCAGCACTTCCACAAAAGCACCGTCGGAAACACCCGTGCGCACGGCGATCAACTGGGGAGTCTTGTCTTTGAGCACCCAGATCATGGAAATGCCGCCGTTGCCGCCTCCAAAGGGCGCTGGCCTTCCGGCGAAACCTCCGCCAAAGGGCCCGGGCCTGCCGCCGCTTCCGCTTCGTTCCATTCCGCTGCGGGGAGGAGTCTTCGCTTTGTCAGCCCTGTCTGGCTTGCCTGCCGGGCCGGCATCCGGTCTTTTGTCCCGGGATGGTTTGACTGAACTCATCAGCTTTTCCATGGCCTGTTTGCGGGCTTCGTTGACCATGCCATCCTCCCATTTGAGGCCAAAGAGCTCCCACACCTCTTTGCTGGGTGAAAAGCGGGAAGCGGTTTCCGGTATTCTGAGCACATTCTCTTTGGACTGGGTGATGATGGTAACATTGGTGGTCATTCCGGGCAGCAGCTTGTGCCCGGGGTTGTCGGCGTCGATGATCACGCTGTAGCTGACCACGTTTTGTTCGGTGGTCGATTTGAGGCGGATTTGCTTCACAAAGCCCATAAACTGCTCGCCGGCGTAGGCGTCCACGGAAAACTCCACGGGCATGCCTTCCTTGATGCGGCCGATATCGGCTTCATCCACGTTGGCGGTGATCTGCATCTGGTCGAGGTTGTTGGCGATGGTGAAGAGCGTGGGGGAACTCATACTTGCCGCAACGGTCTGTCCCGCGGCAACTTCCCGGGAGACGATCACGCCATCGATGGGGGAGGTGATGGAGGCATTGCGCAGGTTCTTTTCCGCGCGCTGCAGGGAAAGATTGGCGTTGTTAAAGGTCTGTTCCGCCTGCCGGTAGGTAAACTCCGCCTGCTGCAGGTCATATTGGGGCGCGTAACCTTTGGCGGCCAGGCCCTGGTAGTTTTCAAAGTCCAGCCTGGCCTTGTTGAGGGACAGCCTGGCTTTGTTCACCTCGAGGCGCGCGGATTCCAGGTTGGTGCTGAGGATCTCCGTATCCAGTTTGGCAAGGAGCTCGCCTTTGCGCACCCTGTCGTTAAAATCCTTGTAAATCTTGTCGATGCGGCCGGAGACTTCGGTGCCCACCTCCACCAGCTCATAGGGGTTGATGGAGCCGGTGGCGGTCACCACTTCACGGATCGTGCCCATCGAGGGTTTGTCTGTCCGCCACTCGGGACGGGAACTCTTTTTGCGGATTTGGGTATAGGCCACCACTGCGACGATTATCAGCAGGGCGATGAGGGTGTATCTGAGGTATTTCTTTTTCATGTGCTCTTCTTTTTTACCATTTGCCCAACAGTTTCCGGGAAAGCAGGTTGTTGATGGCTTCCTGTTTGGCCAGGATCTGATAGCGGTTGTTGTTGTACTGGATGTCGGAGTTGATGTATTCCACGCGGGTTTTGTCCAGTTCCAGCAGTTCGATGAGGCCCAGGCGGTAGCGTTCTTCGGCGATCCTGATCTGTTCGGTGGATTGGTCAAGCTTTTCCCGGTAGAGCCTGTCCAGGTTTTGCAGGTACTCAAGTTCGAGGTTCATGGTCTCATACTGCACCCGCAGTTCGTCGATCTGGTTTTCCAGTTCCAGCTTTGCCAGGCGTAGCCCGATGCCGGAGCGTTTGTCCACCTGGCTCTGTCGCAAGGGGTTCCACAGGGAATAGGAGAGGTTGAGGGAGATGGTGTGGGAGCCGCTGTAATGATCCAGTTCAAAATCCTGTCCGCTGACGGCGCGGTCGTAGTTGTAGCCCAGGTTTACGCGGGGAAAGTAGCCCAAAAACACCTGATTGCCGCTCAGTTCGCTGCGCTTGATATCGGCTTTGAGGAGTTTGACGGCGGTGCTGTTTTCCACGCCGCATCCTTCGGTCTGAAAGTCCGGGTTCGGCTCCAGGTCGGCAAGTTCGTAACCTTCATCCTGCAGCGAGACCTGGGCAAAGAGCTGCCGGCGCTGGGTGGAGATGGTGTTTTCCAGTTGCAATATCGAGATGCGGGAGTTCATCACCGCGATCTCGGCTTCCTTCACGTCGTAGGCGGTGTTTTTGCCCAGTTGGTTTAGCACCTTGCTCTGTTCCCAGACCCTGGTTTGGATTTCCAGGTTCTTTTGCAGCGAGAGCAGTTGTTTCTGCGCCTTCAGCACTTCCAGGTAGGCCGAGAAGACGGAATAGGCGTAGCCGCTGCTGCTTTTGGAGTAGGTGAGTGCAGCCTTCTGATCGTCCAGCCGGGCATATTTGTAGTTGAACCAGGCGTCGTCGTTGAGGCTGATGGTCTTGCTCACGGAAATCCTGGCGTTGCTGCTGAGGTCGGAGACCTCCGGCGCCAGGGGATTGTAAAGGTCGTGCTTCACATTGAAGCCCAAATCCACCTCGGGCAGCAGGTTGAGCCTGGCGCTGGCGAGGCTGGAACGGCTCGACAGGCTGCCGAGGCCGGCTTTTTGCATGCTCCAACTGTGTTCCATGCCGTGGCTGATGAGGTCGTCAAGGGTATATTGCTGGCCGCACAGGGCGATAGGCAGCAGTAGCAGGAGTAACAGTATGTTCTTCATAAATCCTCTAATATATAAAAGAAAGTTTCAAACGGGAAGCTGGAATAGATCCCTTTATGCAATATATACTTGCCAGACCTGCAAATCCTCTTGCAAAAATCCAGCTATGACAATACTGCGATGATACATATATTTTGAAGCCGCATAATAAGACAAGGAAAATCCTTGCCTATAAACGCAAGCTGAAAAATCTGGCTCTCATAAACATAATAACGTAACCAAGGAGACAAGATGCCTTTCAATCTTAGAAACCGCCATTTCCTGACCCTGATGGATTTCACTCCGCAGGAGATCAACTATTTGCTGGAACTCTCAATGGAGCTCAAGAAGGCCAAATATGCCGGCACCGAACAGCCCCGCCTCAAAGGCAAGAACATCGCCCTGATCTTTGAAAAAGACAGTACCCGCACCCGCTGCTCATTTGAAGTAGCCGCTCTGGACCAAGGCGCCCACGTCACCTATCTGGGCCCAACCGGCAGCCAGATGGGCAAGAAGGAATCCATCGCCGACACCGCCAGAGTGCTGGGTCGCATGTATGATGGCATCGAATACCGTGGGTATGGGCAGGAGATCGTGGAAGAGCTGGCCAAATACTCCGGAGTGCCCGTCTGGAACGGACTTACCGACCAGGATCACCCCACCCAGGTATTGGCCGACTTCCTCACCGCGATGGAACACCTGAAAAAGCCGCTCAACGAAATGACCTTTGTCTATGCCGGAGACGGACGCAACAACGTCGCCAACGCCCTCATGATCGGCGGCGCCAAGACCGGAATGGACTTCCGCATTGTCAGCCCCAAAGAGCTGTCCCCTGATGCCAAGCTGCTGAAGAAATGCAAGGACGTGGCCAAGGAAACCGGCGCCACCATCACCATCACGGACGACATCGCCAAAGGCGTGAAGGGCGCGGATGTGATCTACACCGACGTTTGGGTCTCCATGGGCGAGCCGGATAGCGTCTGGGCCAGCCGTATCAAGCAACTCAAACCCTATCAGGTGAACGCCGCCATGATGAAGAAGACAGGCAAGAAGAACACCCTTTTCATGCACTGCCTGCCATCCTTCCACGACCTCAAGACCACCATCGGCAAGCAAATCTACGATAAATTCAAATTAACCGCCATGGAAGTGACCGACGAGGTCTTCGAATCTCCGAACTCCGTTGTCTTCGATGAAGCGGAAAACCGCATGCACACTATCAAGGCCGTGATGGTTGCCACTTTGGGCGACTGATCGCAAGCCCGTATATAGCCTGATGCCGGAGGAATAACCGCCTCCGGTTTTTTGTGTTCACACGCAAAAAAGCCCTCCAGACAAGGGAGGGCTTGAATATTCGCTATGCCAGACTGTCAGCGCAGAAGCAGCATCTTGCGCAGGGCAGAGGAAGAACCCTGGCTGACCCGGATGATATAGACTCCGCTGGCAACCTGTGCGCCGGAGGCATCGCTGCCGTCCCATTCGAATACTCGGGATTTCGCTCCAGGCCCGGCGTAGAGTTGCCTGACCTGCTGTCCGCGCAGGTTGTAGATGCCGACGCTCAGCTCCTGGCGCTGGTCTTTGGAGTCCACCCGGAAGCTGGTAAGGCCGCGGAAGGGATTGGGATAGTTGGCATGGATTCTGATCCCGGGGCTTGGGGCAGCCTGGGGGTCCTGCAGCGCGGTGGATGTCTCGTCAAAATACTCCGTAAACACGTAGTCCACCAGGTTCTTGGCTTCATCCTGATGGATGTTGTAGAGCGGGATGCTGGTGGTGAAAATCTTTCCGTTGCGATTCATGTTCAACACGCCCACCGGCATGCCGTTCATCGCTCCCTGGGGTGAATCTGCTGCGTAGTCCGAGCCATAGTTGTAAACAGTGGCGCAGTTTGGATTGGGGCTGATGCTTTCCACCTGGAGGATATGCCCGTTGAGCGCGGTGGTGGTCTTGTCGGGATCAATCGAGATGGCGGGGAACGGGTCTTGCGCGGGTGTCGCATACCTGAAGCGCGCGCTGAACAGCAGATTGCATCCGCCGATGCCGATCACGGAATTGATGAATGAATCCGCCGGAAAGCTGTTGGGATAGGTGGCGTTGAGGTCAAAGGCCATGGAGGGCTTGTAGGTGCTGAAGAAGATGTTGCCTCCGGCTTCGATGTATTCCCTCAGCACTTCCTGGTGGAAATAGGGGTAGTCCATGCTGGCGAGGTCGTTGCCATGCCAGAGGATGGAGGAATAGACGCTGAGGTCTGCCAGGCGGACATCCGCGTTCAGAATATTCAGATCAAGCTGGGTGGGAGAGAAATCCGCGGCGATGGCGGCATAGAATTCGTCTGCCTGCTGATCGGAGGGCTGGAAAGGATTGGTTCCCGCCAGATCGCTGGTCTCATCCACGATCAGGACGCCCTGATCCAGGGTCAGGGGGCGGCTGCGCAACACCGCGGCGGAGGGGCTGGTGTTTCCGCCCTGATCCACGGCGTAAAGGCTGTAATAATAATAGTTATGCGATCCTTCCACAGCGTTGTCCGTATAGCTCGGCGCGCCCTGGATGGTGGCCAGCAGGTCACCCAATACAGCCCCATCTTGCGAGCGGTAGAGCCGGTAGCACTGCAGGTCAAGTTCTGTGTTTGCTTCCCAGTTTAACGCGATGCCGCCGGTCTGGGGCTGATCCCGGAAGCCTGCCGGAGTCAGGGGGACGGAGCGGGGCGTGCCGCTGGAGAAAACCCAATAGCTCTCGTTAGCCTCGGCATCCACGGAACTCACTGCCACATAGTAGATCTGGTTTTCCGTGAGCCCTGCGAGGGTGAAGTGGTTGACGGAAGCCACCAGGGGAGCGCTCCACTGTTCGCCCGTCTCGCTGTAATATACCCTGTATTGGCTCACAGAGGGGTCGGGGCTCTGATCCCAGCTCACATAGAGCGAGTTTCCGCTGCCAGTGTCAAACACTTCCAGATTGGCAGGCGCGGAAGGCATATCCGCGAAGGTGGCGGCGCAGGCAAGTGAGGCGCGGATCACTTCAGCGCAATAGGGTGGATTGAGGTTGGCAACGATATCCTGGGCGGTATGATAGACGGGCGAGAAATCAGATTCAAAAAAGTAGATCACGTTATAGCCTGCCTGAAAGAACGACGAGCTGTCGCTGCTGGGGCTGTTCAAGTCTCCATAATAGGCATCCAGAGTGGTGTATTGTTCGGTGATCTGGGCGGCATGGGAACTGTGCTCCAAAGAGCCGTCATAGGGCATCAGGCGCACCCGCCAGGTGCCGGGGCTGGTGTTGTTGGCGATCATGTCGTGATTGATCATCAGGCGGATGTTCATGCCGGCTTGCATGGCTGTCTGGGCATAGTGTCTTGAGCCCCAGAGGCCGAATTCCTCCGCTGCAAAGGTCACGAACCGGATGGATGTTTTGGGCTGGTATCCGCTTTGCATCATCACCCGCGCCATTTCCAGGGCGGCCACGCTGCCGCTGGCGTTGTCATCCGCGCCGGGAGCGGTGGTGTAGGGGTCGCTGTTGCCGGAGATGGAATCGTGGTGCCCGCCCACGATGATATACTGGTTGGGATAGACAGTGCCGGGAATGGTGGCCACAACGTTGTATTGGTCGGTATTTTGCCAGGTAAACTGCTGCAGTACGACGTCGGTGATGCCAAAGCTGATGAACTTTTGGCGAATCCACTCCGCCACCTGCTGGCGATTGCTGGCGCGGGCGTAGCGGGTCTGGAAATCCTGCAGGTTTTGCAGCAGGCTCTGCACGGAGGCGGTGTTCACCATCGCCACCATCTGTTCTATCTCGGTGCGGTTATCGCGGGAGGATTGCTGGCTCAAACCGGTATCTGGAAAGCGTAAAGGCTCCAGATTGAGGGGCGCAAAGGGATGGCGGAGCAGGGGGCGGAGCGCAATCTCATCCAAAGAGTTGCTTACCAGGCATGCGTTATCCATCTCCCACAGCAGCTTTCCGGCTTGGGCGGGAACCGCTTCGCCAGGCAGCTTGCCCACGATCCACAGGTTTTCGGAAGAGGGATAGGCCGCCAGCCAGACAAAGCCCTCGTAAAGCTTTGAAGGCGCGTCCGGCACCAGGGCGATCACGCTTGTGGAGTCGTAATGCAATATCCCAAAGCCCTCGCTTTGCAGTTGGCGCACGGTCTGTTGCAGGCTGGTCTGCCCGTTTTGAATGGTTTCCAGCGGCAGGGCGGCGATGTGGCTGGCCATCAGCTTTCCAGCGGCGAAGAGCAGGAGCAGGGCCAGAAGCGGTATAATCTTTCTTTGCATGGGTTCCTCTTTTTTTGCGCAGACCTCTGAATATCCGGTCTGACTGACTGGAACAGAATGCAAAAATCATTCCCAGTGCAAGCCAAAATTGGCCGCGGAAATAATTATGTCAAAGTGGCTGGAGCCTGCCAATATCTCCACTGTCTCACTTTCTTTGCCGCGGAATCATCAGCCAGATGAGGATTTGCGGATTGCATTGCCGGAGAAGGATGATTTTTTGTGCTTGACATTTAACACAGGAGAGTATATATAATGAACATAGAATTTGAACATGGAGGTTCATATGCGAAAAGTTCTCTTGATCATCCTATTGGCGGCCGCCGTCAATATGGCTTTCGGCACCTGTGGCGACCACGGTATGGGCAAGATGGTTTTCATGACCGGCGATGCTCAGGCATCGGCAGTGTTTTTTGGCATTGTAGTGGAAGATATCGACGCGAAAACGGCGGAGGCTATGGACTATCCTTATGGATACGGAATCCTGATCACCACGGTTGTTCCGGGTTCTCCCGCGGAGGGATACGGCTTGCAAGCCAACGACGTACTCACCTCCATCGATGGGGAAACTGTGAAAGACACGGAAGATTTCGACGAGATCAGAGAAGATCTGGAGCCGGGCGAAGTGGTGAGTATTGGATACTGGCGGGCAGGCAAGGATTTCAACAAGGAAGTGACCCTGCAGGGCAGGGATACGCCGCAAATGCAGTATCAATTCCAGAAACAGCGCACGCCAAGCAAGGTTGGCTCCGGAGGGGGCTCCTTTATTCCCATGTGGTGTATGATTGATATGGATGATGTGAACGCCCTCCTGGAAGGGCTGCATTTCAAACCGATCGGGGATAAAGGCATTTTGATGCAAGGCATTGGCGGCAAGGGACATGTGGGCAAAGGCTTCTTTGTCGGCGGAGTGATTACTTCTTACTCGGACAACTATAAGCAAAACAACCCCGATAGTGTTAGATATCACGACTACGTCCGCTATGAAAACGGCTTTGGCGGCGTGACTCTGGATAAGCGCTTCCCGATCTGCAAGAATTTTGTGGGTTCCCTGGGAGTGCTGCTGGGTGGCGGCGGACACACGATTGAACTGATGCACAGCAACGCGGATTATTCCTGGCCGGACAATGACACTGAATTCACCTCCGGCAACTATCACTCCACCATCAACCGCTCCTATATGATCGTACAGCCCAAGGCGGAACTGATGTACCGTCTGCTCAACTGGCTGTCAATCCGCGCCGAAGTGGGCTATGTGTATGGCTACACCGGCAAGGAAGGCTGGCGGGTTGAAGGCCTCGCGGATGAAACCTTCTATGTGAAAAACTCTCCCAATACACCCTATCGTGGGTTGACGTTCTCGATAGGCCCCTGGTTCGGTTTCTGAACAATCTATGCAAATACAGATCATGCCCGCGGCTCCAACCGCGGGTTTTTTTGTGAGCAGCCCAGACCGCGGGCTGTGGTTTCCAGAATTGTCCACGAATTACACGAATTATCACGAATTAAAAGAACAAGATAAGAACAAGCGTCTAACCCAGAAACAACCACCTGACCCCGAAACAATCATCCCCAAGTAATAAAACCGTGTCATCACGGGCTGCGACCCGTGATCCAGTCTTTTAGAATAATC
>DFUX01000052.1:0-1874 GCA_002379855.1 Cloacimonetes bacterium UBA4175
AACGGACTTTGCCACCCCCTGGGGACTGGATCACGGCTCAAACCACCCCACCGGATCGTTACCGATCCGGCGAGGACCCCGACAGCCCGGGATGACGCGGTTCTTATAGCTTGGGGGTTAATAGCTTCGGGCTGACGTCCACTATTTCATCCTTTTATCAGCACCACGACAACACGCCACCACGCCACCACAACATTCCACCTTTCCACAGTTCAAGGAAAGCGAATCGGCCTAAGACCGCTTTTTCTCCAAATACTGCCTGATCTCAGCGCGTTCCTTGTCGAAACCGGCTTTCCCCATCAGGGCGTAGGTAGCAATCTTTCCGGCTTCCACACCGGGCTGATCCAGAGGATTGATGTGCAGCAGTTTACCGGCGAACACGGTCTGAATCTCGTACATCATGATAAACTCGCCCAGATGGAACTCATCGATGACGGGAAATGCGATATTGGCGTTGGGCCTGCCGCTTTTGGTGAGGGCGATCTCGGTGGCCAGGCGTTCCGCGTTGAGCAGTTCGGAGAGCTTGCGCCCGCCCAGGTAGCTCACTTCCTGGCGGTCGGGGTGCAGATCGGGAATCACGAAATCGTGAGCGAAGCTTTCCACGCTGAGGAAGGTGAAGACCTTGTCGTGCGGGCCTTCCGTGTAGAGTTGCACCTGCGAGTGCTGATCGGTGGTGCCCAGAGCCTTGACGGGGGTTTGCCCCACCAGCACCTCACGTCCTTTCAGGTCGTGCCGCTTGCCCAGGCTTTCAGCCCAGAGCTGGCGGTACCAATCCGCCAGATCGTAGAGGGAATTGGAGTAAGGCATCATCACGGAGATGTTTCTGCCTTCGCGGATATAGAGGAAGTGGAGCAATCCATTGAGATAGGCGGGGTTGGCGAAAATATCCTGTTCCCCGCAGCGTTCGCGCATCGAGGCGGCTCCCCGGAGCAGAGCGCCGATATCCATTCCGGTAAAGGCAGAGGATACCAGGCCGACATCGGTTAGCACGGAGAAGCGCCCGCCCACGTTGTCCGGCACCACAAAAGAGGTGTAGCCTTCCTGAGAGATAACCTGGCGCAAAAAGCCTTTTTCACGGTCTGTGGTGATGATGAGCCGCTTTTTGTAATCCCGCGGATACTTTGTTTTGATGAGGTCGGCAAGGATCATGTAGCCAGCCATGGTTTCCGCCGTGGTGCCGCTTTTGGTGATCACGTTGAAGATAGTCCTGTCCAGGTCGATCTGGGCCAGAATCTCATGCAGATAGACGGGATCGACATTGTCGTACACAAAGAGTTTGCGGGGCAGTTCGCGTTCGGTGCGCAGCGCGGAATAGAGCGCTTTATTACCAAGGGCGGAACCGCCGATGCCCAACACGACCATGGTGTCAAAGATGGGGTCCAGTCTGGCGACGAAATCCGTGATGTGGCTGATGTCCTGCTCCGGCAGGCTGTAAAAGCCCAGAATGTCGGCCTTGCGGTCGGCAACGATCTCTTCATGCGCCTGTTGGCAGGCAAGGTGCCAGTCCTTCACCTTGGCGGCGGGAATGGCGGTGGGCAGGGAAGGGTTGTGCAAAAGGTTGTGATATTCAAAGCGCAGCATGGCGGCTCCTCAGATTTGATAGTAGGGTTTAAGGGTTTGGTAGATTAATTCTTCGGTCTGGGCAAGATCGCAGTTGAAATCGAAATCTCCGATCAACAGATCCAGGGCGTGATCGCATCCGCGGATAACGTTCTTGCATTGGTTGAAAGAAGTCGGATTGACGCTCAGTTCGGTGAATCCCATGCCGATCAGCAGGGGTATATAGTGCAGTTGGGAAGCCATCTCGCCGCAGATGGAAACGGGAATGCCGTGCCTTTGGGCAGCCCGCAGGGTCAGGCGCAGCAGTTGGAGCA
>DFUX01000052.1:1991-13624 GCA_002379855.1 Cloacimonetes bacterium UBA4175
GCACGATCTCGCGGGCTTTGAGAAAATCCCTCACGTCCATGACCATGGGAAACATCAGCTCGATCTTGCCATAGGCGCTGGCCCGGAGGATGGCGCGAATCTGGGTGCGGAAGATGTCGGGATGGGAGAGGGAAAAGCGGATGCCGCGGCTGCCCAGATAGGGATTATCCTCATGGGGCGCGGGGATCAGGTGGGAAAGCTTGTCGCCTCCCAGATCGAAACTGCGGATCACCACGCCGTGGGGGGATGTTTTTTTCGCCGCCTCGCGGTAAGCCTCAAACTGAAGCTCCTCACCGGGCAGGCTGTCTTTGCCCATGTAGAGGTATTCCGTGCGGTAAAGGCCGATGCCGTCGCAGCCCAGATAGCGTAAAGAATCCAGTTCGGAAAGCAGCTCCAGATTGCAGCGCAGCTTGATCTGGCGTCCGCTTAGGGTGATGGCGGGCAACTTGCCAATATCGCGCAACTTATCCTGTTTGGCGAGGTATGTTTTGAGCAGCCCTTGATAACGCAGAAGAGTGGGGGAGTCCGGGTTGACGATAAGCTTGCCTTCCAGCCCGTCCAGGATCAGGGTATCTCCGTTTTGAACCATGTCAAAAAGGCCGGCGATGCCGGTGACGGAGGTAATATCAAGTGATCTTGAGAGGATGGAGGCGTGGGAGGTGAAGCTGCCCTGCTCGGTGCAATAGGCGTCGATTTTGAAGCGGGAGAAATTGCTGACCTGGGAGGGGGTGATGTCCTTGAGCACGGCGATCTGTTCCGGCCGCCAATCGTCATAAGAATCCTGTTCCTCTCCCGCCAGAACGGTTAAAAGGCGGTTTTGCACGTCCTGATAGTCAGCCGCGCGTTGCGAAAAGAAATCGTTGCGTATCTCCCTGAATTGATTGGTGATGGAGTCAAAGGTGTTTTGCACCGCCAGAGGCGCCGATTCCAGCCTCACCTGAACAGCTTCCCGCAATTGGGATTCCAGTTCCGGGTCTTGCAATATAAGCAGATGGGTGCTGAGGATTTCCTTGTCGGCAGGCGGGCCCTGGAAGCTGGCAAGGTATTCCTCCAAATCATGTTTGGCGGTTTGTATAGCCTCGTTCAGGACACTCAACTCCGCGACCGACTCCGCGGGAGATATCCGAAGGCGGTGAAGATGCCAGGTTTTGGGGCTGATCTTGCGTGCGACGCCGATTTTCAGGCCCGGTTGGATGACGCTTCCTTCCGCGATGATCATGGTTTGTCCCTAATCCTCGTCGAAGCCGCTGTTGAACAGCGCCTCGATTTCTTCCAAAAGATATTCCTCATCCACTCCGTCAGCTATCAAATGCAGAGTGGAGCCACACTCTGCAGCCAGCATCATCACGCCCATGATGCTTTTGCCGTTCACCTGAATTCCATCTTTCTCGATAAAAAAATCGCTGCGGTATTTGGTGGCGGCCTTCACCACCAGTGCCGAAGGACGCGCGTGCAAGCCCAGCTTGTTGGTGACCTTAATCGTTCTCTGGAGCATCAAGATGTTCCTGAGCCTTCTTCAAAAAGGTTTGTTTGCGGATTTCGGCATGGAGCTGGCTGTTAAAATCCTCCGCCGCGTCGTAGCCAACGCCTTTGAGGATCATGTTCATCGCGGCGACTTCCACGATCACGGACACGTTTTTCCCGGGTGACACCGGCAGGTAGATGATGGGCAGTTTCACGCCCAGATGCTCGGAATAATTGTTGGAGAGCCCGATGCGTTCATAGTCCATGTTTTCCTGCCAGGGCATCAGCTCGATCTGCAGGTCGATGGTTTTTTGGCGCCTGACGCGCTCTATGCCAAACATGCGTTCCACATTCACAAATCCCACGCCGCGGATTTCCATGAAATGGCCGAAATCGCGCCCCGACTTGCCCAGCAGGGCGTCGTCCAGATAGCGGATGGTGATCAAGTCGTCGCCCACCAGGCTGTGCCCGCGGTGAATGAGGTCCAGAGCGCATTCGCTTTTGCCGATGCCGCTTTTTCCGGTGAGCAGGATGCCCAGCCCGAACACATCGACCAGCGTGGCGTGGATGGTCTTTTCCAATGCGAAAACATCCTGCAGGTAGCGGGTCAGCTGGCTGATGAGCTGGATGGTGGAAAAGCGGCTGGAGAGGATGGCGATATTGAGGTCGTTGGCCAGATATTCCACCACCGGCGGCAGGGTGAGGCCCTTGGTCACGATCACGCAAGGGATGTCGGTTCTGAAAACATTCCTTACGCGGTCCATGAGCAGCTCTTCCGGCAGGGTCTGCATAAAGCGCACTTCCGCTTCGCCCATGATCTGGATGCGGTCGTGGGCAAAGACTTCCAGGTATCCCGCCAGGGCCAGCCCCGGCCTGTTCAGGTGGGGAGAGCTTAGCCGCTTGTTCAGGGTTTGGGGCTCGGTGAGCAGGGACAGGGCCAGGTCTTTCTTTTTGGCGTCAAAGAATTCCTTGATGGTAATCTCTTTCATGGCTGATCGCTCCCTCAGAAGCAGGCTGCCGGAAGCGCGTGGCCCCGGCAGCCCGGCAGATTATAAATCAAGGCTCAAAGAGCTTGTAGTTTTGATCGTCACGCTTGACCAGGACATTGAGGCGGTCGCTTTCCACATTTTTGAAGATGAGGAATTCCTCTTTCTGTCCATCTATTTTTTCCAGGGCTTCCTGGACAGACATGATCTCGGGAACAACACGTTTGGTCTTAACCATTTTACGGACGCGGTTTTCCCTGTTCATCTGGATGTCAGACTCACGGGAGAACTCGTGGAAGTGGTCTTTCAGCGCTTTCTTCTGGTGGTCGGTGACCCGGTCCTTCAGCCTTTTGATTTGCCCTTCCATTCTATCCATGGCGTTGTCGATGGAGAGGTACATATCCATCTCTTCGGCCTGGCTTTGCAGGGAAAATCTCGAAGCGTTCAGGGCAATCTCACAGATGTTGCGGTTGTTTTCCAAGCCAAGGGTAACGTGGATGTTGATGATGTTGTCGAAGTATCTCTCGATCTTGAGGCAAGATGTTTCCACATAATCCCTGATGGCTTTGGTAAGTTCGAAGTGGCGTGCAGTGATTGTAATCTGCATTTGATACCTCCTTGATTATATCTTGTTAATGGACAGGTTTCTGATATCTTCCAGAGCTTCCTTGACGGTTTCAGACAGGGTGGGATGGGCAAAGATCAGGTTTTCCGCCACCTCCGCCGTCGCGCCTGATGATATCAGGATTGAGCCTTGGGCGATAAGCTCCGCCGCGTGGGGGCCGATGACATGCATGCCCACCAGGCGGGAATCTTCCTCCCGGGCGATGATTTTTACAAAACCGAAGCTGTTACCCATTGCGAGGGCTTTGCCGTTCGCGCTGAAGGGGAACTTACCCACCTTTATCTGGGTGTATTTTTCCTTTGCCTCCGCTTCGGAAAGCCCAACAGAGGCGACTTCCGGGAAGGTGAACGTGCATCTGGGAATGTTGTGGTATTCCAGCCCGGAAAAATGAAAATCTGTGTTTTGTGTCAGACTGCGGATGTGTTCGGCGACAATCATGCCTTGTTTTGACGCGGTGTGAGCCAGGGGCATTTTCGCGGTGACGTCTCCGATGGCATACACGCCGGGCAGGTTGGTGCGCATCAGGTTGTCAATACTGATCGCTCCGCGCTCGCCGGCGGGGGATTCGCCTTTCCAGTCAAGGTTGTTGACCGGCGCTCTGCCCACGCTGAGCAACACTTTTTCAGCAGTGACCACAGAGCCGTCCGAGAGCAGCAGCTCCTGCTCTTCGCCAGCTTGCCTGACGCTCTGCACTCCCACGCCGGTTTTGATGGCTATGCCGGATTTCTTGAGGGCCATGGTGAGGCGCCTGGAGATTTCTTCGTCCTCCAGTGCTACTATCCGCGGCAGGAACTCAATGATCTGGGTCTGGACGCCGAAGGAGTTCATGATGGAGGCGAACTCACAGCCAATCACCCCGCCTCCCACCACAGCCAGGCTGCGGGGCAGGGTCTGGAGGTTGAGAACTCCGGTGGAGGACAGAATGTTCTGTTCGTCGATCTGGATGCCGGGAAGACCGCGTGGCTCGGAACCTGTGGCAACGATCAGGTATTGGGCGCCAAGCTCGGTGCCGGCGTCAGTGCGCAGCAGGTAGGCATTGTCTTGCCTGGCGACGCTGACGGCTTTTTCCAGAAACACCGGAATCTTTCGTTTGCGGAAGAGGAATTCCACGCCGCTCACAAGTTGGGCAACGATCTTTTCCTTACGCTCGAAAACCTTGCTGTAATCCAGATTCAGACTGGGGACAGTGAAGCCGAAGGAATCAGCTTCTTTCATCTCGTTCCACAGTTCTGCGCTTTTTACAAGGGCTTTGGTGGGGATGCAGCCAACGTTGAGGCACACTCCCCCAACGCGCCGCTGTTCCACCAGGGCGCAGTCTATTCCATACTGGTTCAGCCGGATGGCGGTTTCATAACCCCCGGGGCCTCCTCCAATGATGAGGACCTGATAATTAGACAAAAAAACCTCCCTTATCTTTTTCTAAGTCTGCTGTTGAGAATTCCAAGTTCAAAACGGTATTTGGCGATAATCCTGCGTGAGATTACCAAACCATCCCGCCTGAGGATATCCACCAAATTTTGGTCGCTCAAAGGGTGTTTCTTATCCTCCTGTTCTATTAGATGTATTAGGTGTGTCTTTACCCGCTGGCGGGAGACGCTTTCATAGTTGTCATCCCTGCCCGCGGTACTGCTGAAGAAATCCTTCAGCGCGTAGATTCCGAAAGGCGTCTCGGCATACTTGTGCTTCACCACCCGGGAAATGGTGGACTCACTCACCGAAAGGTCCTGCGCTATCGAAGCGTAGGTGAGGGGCTGCAACACTCCGTTGCCCGTGTAGAAAAAATCTGGCTGGTGCTTGATGATGGAAAGCGCCACGCGTTCCAGGGTGCGGGTGCGCATATAGATGCTTTTGATGAGGAATTTGGCGCTGTTGATGCGATCCCTCACAAAGTGCAGGGTTTCCTTATCGAAATAGCCCCGGTTGATCATCCTGCGGTAGCGGGGGCTGATGATGATATTCGGCGTGATATTGTCGTTGATGATCACCTCATACTTTCCGTCGATGAATTTCAGGGTGATGTCCGGATACACATAAGAGGCTTTCTCCGCCAGGATACGCAGGCCGGGCTTGGGGTCCAGCCTGGAAATCTGTTCCTTGGCGGCAAGGATGGTGTCTTCCCCCACATCAAAGTGGGAGGCCAGCTTCTGGTAGCGGCGGTGGATAAGGTTGTCGAACTGGTCTGAGCACAGCCCCACCAGTATCCTGTTCTTAAGCTGTTCTTCGCTCAGTTGGGACAGCAGGCACTCGCTGATGTCGCGGGCGGTGATGCCTTTTGGGGTGAGACGCAGCATGATCTGATGCAGCTCTTCCGCTCTTTGGACGGTAATTTTGTGCGTTTTGGCCAGACGGTCCAGGCTGAATCCCGCGGGGAGAAAACCGTAGTTGTCGCAAGAATCCACAAGATCCGCCGCGAATTCCATCTCGTTCTCCGCCAAGGAAAGGGGGTAGAGCTGTTCAAGGTATTTGTCGAGCAGATTCTCCTCATAGCGGATCAGAGATTCCCCCTGCTCGGCATCCTGCCTTCCCTGAGACCATTCATAGCTTTGGTGATAGTCGTTCCACTGGTCCAGGATCTCTGTCAGTTCTTTTGCTTCCGAAAGGGTGGAGTTATGTTCCGGCAGATCCTCAATGTCATCCAATGCCTGTTTGCTCTCGGGCTGGCTTCCCTCAAAACTTGATTCATCCAGACTCTCCTCTTCCTCGTCCTTGTCATCGCGGAGTTCCAGCAGGGGGTTGTTTACCAGCTCCTGCTTGATATAGGCTTCCAACTCCAGGATGGGCAGGGCAAGCATCTTCAGGGATTGCAGCATCTTGGGCTTGAGGGCAAGCTCCTGCTTTTGTTTCAGAGTGAGTCTTTGATCTAACATTTTTATGTTTGTTGTTCATCAAAGGGATTGGCTAAAAACCTCTCTCCCAGATAAACCTGTCTCGCTTTTTCATCGTTGATCAGCTCCAGAGAGGATCCAGACACAATTATCTTTCCTTCGAAGATAATATAAGCGCGGTTCACTATTTTCAAAGTCTCAATTACGTTGTGGTCGGTGAGCATCACTCCGATGTTTTTGTCGCGCAGCTTGCGGATCATATCCTGAATGTCCGCCACCGCGATGGGATCCACTCCGGCAAAAGGTTCGTCCATAAAAATGAAGGTGGGGTTGGTCACCAAAGCTCTGGTGATTTCCAGCTTGCGCCTTTCTCCTCCCGAGAGGGTGTAAGCTTTTTGGTTGGCCAGATGGGCGAGGTTAAGCTCTTCCAGAGCCTCTTCCAGACGCCGCAGCTGTTCCTTTTTCGTGATCTTGAGGGTCTGCAGGATGGCCATGATATTGTCGCGCACGCTCAGCTTGGAAAAGATCGAGGGGGCCTGGGCCAGGTATCCCAAGCCCATTCTGGCGCGTCGGTACATGGGAAGGCGGGTTATATCCTTGTCGTCCAGTAGCACCTTGCCGCGATTGGGTTTGGCCAGCCCCAGGATCATATAAAAAGTGGTGGTCTTGCCCGCGCCGTTCGGCCCCAGGATGCCCACGACCTCGCCCTGGGTCATATCCATGCTGAGGTCGTTGACGACGGTTCTCTTGCCATAGATCTTGATCAGGTTTTTGGCGTAGATCTTTCTTTTTCCGGTGTTGTCCATATTTCTATGTGCCGTTTCTTCAGGATTTATCCTGAAACTTGTAGATACCTTTGATGCCTTGCCGCATCTTCATGTCCTGCAGTTTGTTGTCCTCTCCAAACCGCGCTTCCAGATAGCTGCCGCTGGCTGAATTGATAAAGAAATCCCGTTTCTCGTTTGGGGATTGCAGATAGTAATAACTCACGGAGTTTTCCGCCTTAAAGTCCCGGATCGCCTGATCCTTGAACCCCAAGTTGATATAATCGGCGTTGACCCAGTTGCTTTTGGGCGCGTTGGGTTCCTCCGAGAACCACACCCGGCAGGAGTCCACCAGCTCCGCCCCAATCAGCTTTCTTTGCTCAAAGTAAAGATAGAACTCTCTTGCTTCGGCGCTGGCATAATCCGAATCGAAGCGTGGCGCGCCGGTGAACACGGCCTTGTCTCCGTTCAGGAAGTAGAGCAGGAAATCACTGGTGGCTTTGTAATCCCGGGTTTGGGCCAGTACGTTGAAAGTTGCCACCAGCTTGCGTTCCTCGTCAAAAAACTCGATCTTCTCCGCTTTCACCAGCAGCGTATCTTCAGCCGCGGAACGCACCACGGGGTTTTCCACCATGTAGGCGTAGCCGTTTTTCCTGTCCCAGAAAGCGTAACCACAGGTTGCCGAGGCCTTTTCGTCCTTGTCGTAGGAGGACACGTTTTGCCACGCCGTTACATTGTCCACCTTCATGTTGTAGATGGCAAAGTCAGACCTGAACCACCGGAAGGAACCGCTTTTCCGGGTTTCGGTGATATAGACCTTTCCCCCGGCGTTGAGCTGATCTGGTATCCGGTAGTAGGTGAGGCTGTCCGCTTTCAGGGCCAGGGAATCGTTGTTCACCTTTACGTTGCCGTCCAGCCGCGCTATCTTCTGTTTGTCGAAGATCATTGCCCTGTTGCTGTGGAACTCGGTTTCGCCATACCAGAAGTGCACGTTTCCATACAGCTCGAGGATTTGCTCGTCCTGCACCTTGTTCAGATACAGCTTGTCGGAGTGGATCACGCGGAGCTCCTCCGCCTTGTTTTTTCCCCAAAGAGGCAGCAAGATCAGCAGCAACAGGCTACCAATCCAGATATTCTTCACCGAAGACCCCCTCCGCGGATATCTTTTCCATTTCGGCAAACTCCACCCGGGAGTTGGTGCGCAGATTCTCTCCCCGCAACACATTGCCGTCTCTGACCAAGGTCACTTTTCCCGGCGCGGTGAGCAAGTCCAGGTTGCGGTCCCAGACAATCCTGGAGGAAGCCACGCTGCCTCCGGGTGACTCCAATTTAACGTTGCCATTGGCAAGGATCAGGTTGCGGGCGTCATCCACGATCGTGCTGTCTGCCTTCAGTTTGGACGTGTCCCCTGTCTTTGAATCATAGGCGGTGATGTCCACCTTGTAGGCGTTGAGGATCTTGCGGTCATTGAAACGCTCGATCCTGGCTGCCTTGAGGATATAGTCGATTCTGGTGCCGTTGAACTCCGTGATAGTCACGTTTTCGCTGATCTCATCCGGAAGCCTGCGGTCTAAAGGCGGGGTGGACACAGTCAACTGATCGTTTGAGCAAGCGCCGAGAGCGAGCAGCAGCAACAAAGCCAGGCTAACTGATCTGATCGAGGTAGGCAAGCAAGGCCTGTTCATATATCCCTTTGTTGGTCAGCACCATTTCGATGCACTCCCGCACCGCGCCATGGCCTCCCGTGTTGCTTGTAACGTAATCCGCCAGTTGCTTGATATCTTCCACGGCGTCCGCCGGGCATACCGACACAGCCGCTTTGAACATTGCCGGCAGGTCATTCCAATCGTCTCCCATCATCAGGACGTTGTCCCAATCGAGTTCCAGTTCCTGCAGCAGTTCGTTGATCTTTTGCACTTTATGGGCAATGCCCTGATAGAGGAATTCGATTTTCATGTCCTGGCAGCGGCGCTCGAGTATGGTCGAGGTCCTTCCCGTCACCACGGCGGTGTGGACTCCGGCTTCCCTCAACAACCTGAAGCCCAGCCCGTCCTGGGAATAGAAGTTTTTCACTTCCGTTCCGGCGCTGTTGTAGATTATTCTTCCATCCGTGAGCACGCCGTCGCAATCAAAGACAACGAGCTTGATCTTTTCCCAGTGTACCAGGGGTTTGTTAGGTTTGATCAGTTTTTTAAATTTCATCTTGTCCTCCCGATTTCCTGCTTTATGCGCAGGCATTCTTCAATCAAGGGTTTAAGCTGTTCCAGGGACAGCATGCTGGCTGCGTCGCTCAGGGCCTCGCTGGGCTTGGGATGCACTTCCAGAAAGAGGCCGTCCACCCAGCCGGTGGCTACAGCCGCCTTTGCCATCATCGGCGCGTATTCCGGGCAGCCTCCCGAGGTTTTTCCCGCGCTGGGCTTTTGCAGGGAATGGGTCACGTCATAGACCACGGGATGGCCGATTGCTCCCATGACCGCGAAAGACCTGAAATCGACCACCAGATCGTGATAGCCAAAGCTGCTGCCGCGTTCCGTGAGCAAAACTTTGGGCTGCTTGCCGGCTTTGAGGGCTGCCGCTTGCATGTCTTCCGGGGCCATGAACTGACCCTTTTTGAGGTTGACGATCCTGCCCGTCTCTGCCGCCGCCCGGATCAGCGCGGTTTGCCGGCAGAGGAAAGCCGGTATCTGCAGGATGTCGCAGACCGCGGCTGCCATTTCCGCTTCACTTTGTTCGTGGATGTCGGTCAGCAGAGGCAGTCCATATTCCCGTTTGATCTTTTCCAGGGCGCGCAGCCCCTCCGCCATGCCCGGGCCGGCATAGGAATCCCCGCTGCTGCGATTGGCTTTGGCGTATGATGACTTGAAGATCACGGCGATCTCAAACTCCTTCTGGATTTGGAGCAGAGTTTCCGCCACCTCCCGCATCACAGCGTCTGTTTCCACAACGCAGGGACCGGCGATCAGGAAGAGCTTCCGTTTGTCGCACAGCTTTGTATATAGATCCATTTGACCTGCCTATTTAAGCGCTTTGACCTTCTCCCAGGTAAAGTTGCCGTCATCACGCCCAAAATGGCCGTATGCGGCTGTGGGTAGATAACAGGGCCTGCGCAAATCAAGGTATTCAATTATGCCTTTAACTGTCAAGTCAAAACTGGAGCGGATCAGTTTCTCCAGTTCCATATCGCTCATCTTTCCGCTGCCAAAGGTGTCAACCATCAGCGACACCGGCTCCGCTTCGCCGATCACAAAGCTGAACTGCAACAGGCATTCTTCAGCCAAACCGGAACCCACTACGCTCTTGGCGATGTGGCGTGCCATGTATGACGCGCTGCGATCCACCTTGGAAGCATCCTTGCCGGAGAAGGAGCCGCCGCCATGCTGGGCCCAGCCGCCATAGGTGTCCACAATGATCTTTCTTCCGGTCAAACCCGTATCGGAGGCGGGGCCGCCATCCTCCCACATGCCCAGGGGATTGATCTTGATCTCGTAGTCTTCAGCCCTGAAGGTGCAGTGGGAGTCGCTTTCCATCTCCGCGACGGTGGGGCGGATAACCAACTCTGTGATTTCCTGTTTGAGGTCGCTGAATTGGGCTTCGGAGAGGGGCAGATGGTGGGTCGAGATCACCACGTTCTGCAGTGCCACAGGCTTACGCCCGCAAAAGAGCATGCTCACCTGGGATTTGGCGTCGGGCAGGATATTGGCAATCGTGCCGTTCTTGCGCAGCCTGGCCAGGTTTTGCAACAGCTTGTGCGCCATGGTGATGGGCGCGGGCATCAATTGGCGCGTCTGGTCGCAGGCGTAGCCGAACATCAGGCCCTGGTCACCCGCCCCCTGGTTTTCCATGAGGGCTGTTTCCTGGCTGTGCAGCAGGTTGAGTATCTGGCAATTGGCGTCAAAGCCCAGGTTTGGATTGGTGTAGCCGATGTCGGAAATCACCTTGCGCACCAAGGGGATGACGTCGATTTTCCTGTCCACGGGGGAGGAAATCTCTCCTGAAAGCACCACCTGGTTTTTGGTGCAGAGTGTTTCGCAGGCCACCTTGGAATAGCCGCTCTGACGCAGATAGGCGTCCAAAATGGAATCCGCGATCTGGTCGCAGACCTTGTCCGGGTGTCCCTCAGACACAGATTCCGAGGTGAAGGTGTATTGGTTTTTTGTGCAGGGCACGGAAGCGTGTAAAGCTGTCATCTTGTTCTCCTTATGATGAATAAATATCTTTTGCCGTCAGGGTCAGAGCCTTTACTCAGCGCAAAAAAAATCCGGCCGCTAAAGCCGGATGATACTCTTTCCGCACTTTAGCACATTTCTATCGCGGAGCAAAGAGCAAATCGCCGCAGTTTTTAAAACCCGTTCTCACGGGAGATAAAACATGGTACATCTCCGGGGATTCGAACCCCGGACCCACTGATTAAGAGTCAGTTGCTCTACCAACTGAGCTAGAGATGCACTATTTCGTTCCACAAAATTGCGGGGCATTTCCCTGTCAAGAAAAAGCTTAGCTGTGACTATCTCCCGCCCCGCTTTTATCTCTGATATGCCGCATCGCTATTTCACTATCGCCAGTTTGCCCGTCTGAATGTGTTTCCCCTGTTTAATCCTCACAAAATACATTCCGCTGCCAAGCTTGCGTCCGGAATCGTCCCAGGTTTCCATCCTCAACAGTCCCCAAAACCATGTCATCCCGGGAAGTCGGGGACCCTCTGGGGTGGCTTACCCGGGATCCAGTCTTTTGGGAGTGTTTGAAGTTTAGAGCCAACTTGTCTGGTGGCAGTTTACAGCCTGGTAAGGCTTTTGAACTCCATGCTGGCTTTGTTTGGAGTTCGAGCCGGCAAGATGGGTTTCATGCTTATGCCAGTCCTGAAGCCGGCTCGGACTTCAAACATTTTTATTCAAGACAGGTTTCGGCTCAAGCGGTTCACGCAGATTAGCGTGGATAATATAAGGGCTGCCGAAGTCTGTTCGGCAGAGGC
>DFUX01000052.1:13688-23607 GCA_002379855.1 Cloacimonetes bacterium UBA4175
CCACCCCAAGGCACTGGATCCCGGGTCAAGCAAGCTTGCCCGGGATGACGCAGTATATAGTCTGGCAGGGTTTGTTTCGGGGGAACCTTTTCACCATTCCACATTCAAATATCTGCGCTCTTTATCTGCGCCTATCTGCGTGAATCACCTTTTCACTATGGAGAAAGTAAAACGCAAACAATATAGTATGACATTCACCAATAACACCATCAACAATCATCATAATCCTTCATAGCGCCCTCCCTTGCTGCTCCTGGCTTTGATGCCATCATCCTTAGGTCATCCCTATAAAAGTTAAGGATGACCTAAGGAAAATATAGACTTAGCTCACTCCCGCGAACGAGGGCCAACACTGTTTCAGTTGTGGATATTAAATGTCAAGGGTTACTTATTGGCCTCCATACTTTTCTCCTAATTAACTCTACGGATGTTAGTTAGCTTGTTGTTACAGTTTGCCGGATGCAGCATTCTTCTGCACGAAGTCCCAGTGGAATTAGGGGCAGTAGCTTTGGATTTGGGTTCTTTCTTCCGCACGAAGTCCAAAGAGCCCAGGCGTCCGGTGGATATTTGCAGCCGGGAAAGGCTCTTTGAATTCCGTGCTGGCTGAGTTTGGAGTTCAAGCCGGCAATGTAAGCTTCACAACTACCACCAATTACAAAGCCGGCTCGGACCTCAAACGATTCAGGTGAAAGCGGATTGCTATTACCCTGCGCAAGGCTCCCAAATCGGAGTCGGGCATATTTAATGATTGACAAATTGAGCCTTAATCAAATCTTGGCAAGATTAACTAGTTGGTATCAACAAAGGGCGGGAACACATCGAAAAAACGCCGCGGACAACGCTCGCGCCTTCTGTTGATAATAACATTTGGAGTACAGATGCGGACATTTGACGCCATTCTTCCATATCTCAAAAAGAGTTATGGCAAGATCGGGCTGGGCATCTTTATGCTGATCCTGGTGGATTTGGTGCAGTTGATAACCCCGCGGGTGATGCAATACGCCATCGACAGCATCCAGGAGCGCACGATAGACCAGAAGGGCCTGGTGTGGATGGGCCTGATCATCCTGGGCCTGGCCCTGGCGGTGATGGTCCTGCGCTTTTTCTGGCGGGTGCTGATCATCGGCAATTCCCACATGATCGAGAAACACTTGCGGCAGGACTTTTACAACCATCTGCTGAGGCTGTCGCAAAACTTTTTCAACCGTAGCAAGACAGGCGACCTGATGGCCTATGCCACCAACGACCTGAACGCGGTGCGCATGCTGCTGGGGATGGGCCTTATCGCGTCGATGGACATCGTTTTGATGACGGTCGCCTCCTTTAGCTTCATGGGCGCGATAAACTGGCGTCTCACGGCCCTGGCGGTGATTCCGATGCCATTTCTGACCATCACGATAAGGTACTTCGGCAGAAAGATGCACAAAAGCTTTTTCCGCGTGCAGGAGAGCTTTGCCACCCTCACCGGCAAGATTCAGGAGAGCATCTCCGGAATTCGCGTCATAAAGGCTTTCGTCCAGGAAAAGTCGGAACTGGAAAAGGTGGATGAGGTTTCTCTGGACTACGTGAACCGCAACATCTCCATGGCAAAGATTGCCGGTATCTTCCATCCTTTCATGAGTTTCGTGATCAGCATCTCGATGATCATCACCCTCTATTTCGGAGGCCGTGCCACCATCAAGGGCGACATCACCATTGGCGAGTTCATCGCTTTCTTCCAGTATCTGGGCATGCTGGTGTGGCCGATGATCGCCATTGGCTGGATCGTGGATATGTATCAGCGCGGCACCGCTTCGCTCAAGCGCCTCAACGAAATCTTCCAGGAAATGCCCGAGATCGATGACAGGGAAGCCGACGACAGCATCAAAGCCCTGGAAGGCGATATCGAAATCAGCGATCTGAGCTTCCGCTATGGGGAAGGCCTGCCCCTGATCTTTGACGGGATAAGCGGCAGCATCGCCGGAGGCAAGACCCTGGCCGTTGTTGGCCCTACCGGTTGCGGCAAGACCACCCTGATCGAACTGCTGGTGAGGATTTACGAGCCTCCCCGGGGCAGCATCCTGATCGGCGGCCACGAGGTGCACCGCATTCCCCTGAATGTGTTGCGCAGGGACGTGGTTTTGGTGCCGCAGGATATCTTCCTGTTTTCGGACACCATCTCTAACAACATCCGCCTGGGAAATCCGGAAACCTCCCTGCAAAACGTCTATGACGCCGCCCAGGTGGCTCAGGTCTATGACGAGATCATGGAGTTTGACCACAAGTTTGACACCATGGTGGGAGAGAGGGGCATCACCCTTTCCGGAGGCCAGAAACAACGCGTGGCAATCGCCCGGGCGCTGCTCACCAATCCCGAGGTGCTGATCCTGGACGACGCCCTTTCCGCGGTGGATACCAAGACCGAGCGGCAGATCCTGGAACGCTTGATCGAGCTTCGCAAGGGACGCACCACCATCATCATCGCCCACCGTATCTCATCGATCCAGCACGCCGACCATATCATCGTGCTGGGCGAAGGCAAGATCGTGGAACGCGGCTCGCACGCGGAATTGCTGGCCCTCGGCGGCCTCTACAAGGGGCTCTATGAGAAGCAAAGGATCCGCGCCAGGCTGGAAGGGGAGGAAGAATGAACTTCGGTGGCGGCGGCGGACGCGGACGGGGCGGCTTCTCGGAAGACGAGCTGAAAGGCAAAATCTACGACAAACGCCTCTATGGCAAGTTGCTCTTGTATCTCAAACCCTATCTGTTTTGGGTGGTGGTATCCTTTCTGATCCTGATGGTGGTGGCGGCGGCTGAACTTATCCAACCCCTCATCCAGCGCAGCGCGATCGACGACCATATAGTCTCGGACAAACTGATCGCGGTCTTCGACCTGGAAGCGGAGATAGACGCTTTCCAGGCCAAGTATAAGATTCTCAAACTCAAGAAATATGCACAAAACGGGAAGTATTTTCTGATCTTCAGCGCCAACGACCAGAATAAGATCAACCGGACTGACCTTAAAGATTTGCAGGATAAAGGCATACTGAGCGGCAGAAAGGTCTTTTTGTTGGAAGATACAGTCGCCAACAGGGCAATCCTGAACAAGTATCTGCGCCAGAACACCAGCCCCCGGGGCGACGAACAAGGCCTGCAAGGCTGGATCAGCCTGGGCGGCGGCAAGATCGGCGTGATGAGGGAAAACCTCAACCGGATCCCGGGAGTTGAACGCATCAAGGTGCGCAGCCAGGCGGCCAACAGTCTGATCTGGCTGGCTCTGATCTACCTTGTGATCAGCCTTCTGCGCCTGGCGGCGGGCTATTCCCAGAGCGTGATCACCACCACCTTCTCCCAAAGGGCGATGAACGACCTGCGCCATGACGTGTTTGCCCATCTGCAGCGCATGCCGGTGCAGTATTTCGACCAAAACCCCGTGGGCAGGCTGGTGACCAGGGTAACCAACGATATCAGGGCCATCGACGAAATGCTGGCCTCCGGCGTGATCACCCTGGTGCAGGATGTGATCCTCATCGTGGCAATCGTGGCGCTGATGCTGGCCCTCAACTGGAAGCTCGCGCTGGTCAGCTTTATCATCCTGCCTTTCGTGATTTTGATGATCCGCGAATACCGCCGGCGCACGCGGGTGATCTACCGCGAAGTGCGGAAGTATCTGGCGGCGCTCAATGCGACTCTGGCGGAGCACATCAGCGGACAGAAGATAATCCAGCTTTTCAACCAGTATTTCCATAAGAGGCAGGAGTTTTCGGATATCAACCAGAAATACTATCAGACCTCGATCAGGCAAATGAAGCTCTTTGCCTTCTTCCGTCCTATCATCCACGTTAGCTCGCAGGTTGCCGTGGCGCTGATCATCTGGTACGGTGGCGGGCAGATTCTGCGCGACTCCATCACAATCGGCCTGCTGATGGCTTTCACCGCCTATATCCAAAAGCTGTTTGAGCCGATCAACGATTTTTCGGAAAAGTTCAACGTCTTGCAGGGTGCCCTGGCAGGCGCGGAGAGAATCTTCGACCTGATGGATCTGGATCCCGAGGACTACCGGGACGAGCTGATTTCCGGCTGCAAGATGAAGGGCGAGATTGAGTTTGACCATGTGTGGCTGGCTTACAATCCCGGCGAATGGGTGCTCAAGGACATCTCGTTCAAGATCAGGCCGGGGGAAAAGATAGCCCTGGTTGGCCATACCGGCAGCGGCAAGACCTCCATAGTAAACCTGATGCTGGGGATGTATCCCTTCCAGAAGGGACGTATCCTGATCGATGGCAAGCCCCTCAGCGACTACGCCCTGGCGGATATCCGCTCCAACATCGGAATCGTTCAGCAGGATGTCTTCATCTTCAGCGGGGATATCAAGGAAAACATCGCCCTCAACAACACCAGTCTCAGCAAGGAGGAGATCGTCCAGGTCGCCAAATACGTGAACGCGGACAAGTTTATCTCCAAACTCCCCGCCCAATATGACGAACCCGTGATGGAGCGGGGCGCCACCCTTTCCACCGGCCAGAGGCAGCTGATAGCCTTCGCCCGTGTCCTGGCTTACGATCCTTCCATCTTTATCCTGGACGAAGCCACCTCGAATATCGACACCGAGACGGAAATCCTCATCCAGGACGCGCTTAAAAAGCTGATCGAAAACCGCACCTCGATCATCATCGCCCACCGTCTTTCCACCATCCAGCATGTGGACCGGATCATCGTTCTGCACAAAGGTGAGATTGTGGAGGAGGGCTCGCACTTCGATTTGCTGGACAAAAAAGGCCTCTATTATGACCTCTACCGGCTGCAATATAGTTGATGTGGAATAGTAGTGTTCCGGTGTTTGGCATAAGAAATCCAAAAAAACAGATTGACAGATTTATGCTGTGCAATACAGATAGACATTTGAGTTTAACATCCCTTGATTCATAGGAGGATCAATGAAAAAAAGATGGCTGATTATCTTGGCCCTCACTCTCGTAACAGCCATGTTTGCTAATGGTACCAATCGCTATGAAGTAGTAGCATGGCATGAAGATTTTGAAAGCGGAGCCGAAGGGTGGACCCACCACGACGGCTCTATTTCCCCCAACAACTGGCACATTTACAACGCCGGCGACGCTCAAGGACAAGTCTGGTGGATGGGAGATCCCGCCCTGGCGCAAGGAAACAACATCGGTGGTTATTACAATCACCAGTACCTTGTGCTGGACACCCCCGCTCGCACCCTGGCAGCCGGCAATGCCACCCTGACCTTCAAGATGGCTGTGGCGCTTGAGGAAGTAGGTGGCACAGGACAGTATAACGGTTGGGATTCCTTCAACATTCGCGTTTCCACAGACAACGGCACGACTTGGACTGTGATTCCCACCAACGTTATCACTCCCGCCTATGACTTCACCTCTTCCTATGCCTTTGGTTTTGAATTTGGTGAAGGCCCCAATATTCCCGGCTGGGGCGGCACTCATGCAGCCTGGACAAACGTGACCGCCAACCTTAGTTCCTATGTTGGACAGAGTGTTAAGATCCGTTTTGCCTTTGCCTCTGACCCGGCCTACTCCACCGGAAATGAAGCCGGCCTCTTTGGCGTGATGGTTGACGACATTTCCTTTGGCGGATATACCAACAACGGCACCGACGACGGCCAGATGACTTGGGCCAGCCTGGTTCCCGTGGGTGGAGATATCTGGCACATTGCAACCGACGCGTCCGCGCCGTCTCCCACCCATATCATGAAATGCCAAAATGCCAGCGGGTCATACAACACCAATATGCTTAACTACCTGACCAGCCCTCTGATCACACTGCCCCCCTCCGGCGATATTCGCGCGGACTTCATGATCATGGGCGGTTTCGACGATCCGGACGAATTCCCGCAAGTTGACTACTGGGGTTGGGAGATTTCCCCCAACGATGGAACCACCTGGTATGCCATGAGCAACCCCTACGGCAGCCCGACCGGCACCAACTACGTGTACGCCGACGCTCCGGATGTCTGGGCTTCCATGACCGCCAGCTACTCTCTTGATGGTATAATCTCAGATTACGCCGGACAGGATATCAGGCTGCGCTGGTACTTCAGATCAGACGCTGATACTCCTGATGGAATCGGCATCATGATCGATGACGTGAAGATCTACAACGACATCTTCATCGCGGCCCCCGAAAACCTGGCAGCCACGGTGGAAGGAAACAACGTTACCCTCACCTGGAGCGCTCCCGGCACCGGCGGCGGCGGAGAAGCAGGCTGGCTGCACTATGACGGCGAAAACTCCGGCAACGCGATCGGAACCAACAGCGTGGCAGATTTCGACGTCGCTGCCAAATGGGATGCCGTGGGAGATTATGGCATCAGCCCCTGGGTTGGAATGCAGATCACCAAGATGATGATCTTCCCCGCTGAGCCCACCTCCGTGTGTTCCTATGCCTTGCGCATCTGGACCGGCGGCAGCGCCGATCTTGCCTATGATCAGGCGATCACTCCCACTGCCGGCCAGTGGAATGAGATCGTTCTCACCACCCCCTTCACCATTCCTGCCCAGACCCAGATCATGGCAGGCTATCGTTGCAACACCCAGGGTGGTCACCCCGCCGGTTGCGACGCCGGACCACATGTGAACGGTTATGGCAACATGATCCGCTTCAACAATGTCTGGTCACCTCTTGTCAACCTCGGCAGCAACCTCACCTATAACTGGAACATCCGCATCTGGGTGCAGGACGCCAACGGCAAAGAGTATGAGATTACCAGTTATCCCAACAACGTGCAGGACGTTTGCGATGGTTTACTGGCCTCGAACGGCGTTCGCCAAAACCGCGACGTCACAAATTATAAGGTCTTCCGCGATGGCGTGCAGATCGACCAAATTGACGGAACTCTGCTCACTTATACCGACATGAACGTCGAAGGCGGCATTCACACCTATCACCTCACCGCGATGTATGGCAACTACGAATCCGAAGCTTCCAATATCGCGACCGCCTTTGTCCTGCCCGAGATGCATGTTGAACTGATGCATGACGACGGCACCGCGGAAGAAGGCTTCAGCGTCGGCTCCACCAAGCAGATGGCTGTGAAGCACAGTTATCACCAAGAGGTGGATGTGAAATTTGTGAAGGTCTATGTCCACACTCTTGGCACAGCCGGAATCATTGTCCGTGTGTATGATAACGACGGCGCCAACGGAATGCCCGGCACCCAGCTGGTGCAGTATCAATACCCTGCCGCTTCGGTGGTTGAGGGCTGGAACTACATAGCCCTGCCTTCTGACCCCCCGATTCGTGTTGATGACGGCGATTTCTACGTTGCCATTCTGGAAACGGCGAACGCTTCCCATATCGGCCTGGACACCTCTTCAAACCAATACAGCTACAAGAAGATCACCACCGAATGGGAACCCGTCACGACTGGCGAGATCATGCTTCGCGCGATTGTCGATTATTCTTTGGCCAGCGATGACGACGTGCTGCCCGTTTGCACCCTGGATGCCAACAACTATCCCAACCCCTTCAACCCCGAAACCACCATCTCCTACAGCGTTCCCGCTGCCGGACATACCAGCCTCAAGGTTTACAACCTCAAAGGCCAGCTGGTGCGTGAACTGGTGAATGAAGCCCGGGAAGCAGGCCAGCACACCGTGGTCTGGAATGGCAAAGATGCCAGCGGCAAAACCGTATCCAGCGGTATCTATTTCTACAGCCTCACCAGCGGAGGAAAGACCGTCACCCGCAAGATGTTGCTTGCCAAATAACAAATAAACCACGAGCTTAGGCTCGCAGATAATCCCCAGGGAGTGGCCCCCAGCGGCCACTCCTTTTCTTTTGGCGTGACGGCTGGCTCCCGCCCGGATCAGTTTTTCAGTTGACGTATTTGCCCGCCGCCTATCTTGTGGATGCGTATCCGGTAGATTCCGGTCTGAAATCATTTTTAGTTCAGGAGACAGCATGAAACGCTTTCTAATATTGGCAGCCCTCTGCTTATCCCTGCTTTGGGCTCAGAAGCACGATCCCAAGGCCACGGTCGGCAAGATAGAAAACAAAACCTATACCTACAGAGAATATGAGAAGATCCTGGGTAACTATTTCAACTATCATAGCAAACAGAGGGGCAAAGCCCTTACAGCCGAAGACAAGGCTAAGCTCAACGACCAATGCTGGGAAGAACTGATCGCCCGCCAAATTTATGATAAAGCGATCAAGGCGGGCAAGGTCAGGATCACGGACACCGAGGTGTTGAAAGAAGCCAAAAGGAATCCCCCGGCGGATGTGAAAGCCATCAAAGACCTGCAACAGAACGGCAAATTCAGTAAAAAGCTTTTTGAGCAAGCGCTCAACGAAAACCAGAAGTTCCGCAAAGATATAATCGAATATGTGAAAGCCACTTATAAATACAGCAAACTGCTCAAAACCATCCGCGGTGAGGTGGATGTGAGCGTTGACAGCGTGAAAGGCGAATGGATGAAACAACACGACACCGTGGATGCCCAGATCATCTACTTCGATCCCGGCAAGCTGGTCAAATACAAAGCCACCGAAGAGGAAGCGCTGGATTTTTACAACGCGAGAAAAGAAGAGTATCGCAAAGACAATTGCCGCCGCTATCACTATGTCAAGTTCACCAAAGCCCCTTCAGTGGAAGACTCCCTGGCCGTCAAAGCCCAGGTGGACTCCCTCTATCAAGCCCTGTTGGCGGGGGCGGATTTTGCCAAGGCCGCCGAAGAACTTTCTCAGGATCCCGGTTCCGGAAGCAAGGGAGGGGATTTGGGCTGGTTTGCCCGGGGCAGAATGGTGCCCGAGTTTGAAAACACCGCCTTCAGCACTCCGGTCGGTCAGATCGCTCCACCCGTGCTATCCCGCTTTGGCTGGCACATCATCAAAACAACCGACAGGCGCGAGGGAGATTCCGGCGAGGAGGTGGCAGCCAGCCACATCCTTATCCGCGTCGAGCCCAGCGCGGCCACCCTGCAAGCCATGAAGGCCAACTCCGCCAAGCTCCACAACCTCGCCAAAGAGCTGGGGCTGGAGCAAGCGGCTGAAAACCAGGGACTGAGCGTGGAAGAAACCACGGTCTTTCAGGAAACCGATACTTACATCCGCAACATTGGCCGCGACGAAAACCTGGTCAAGTTTGCTTTTGCCAATCCGGTCGGCAGCCTGGCGGAACCTTTCTTCTCGCCCAACGGCGACATCTACGTCCTGGCGGTCTCTGCTGAACTGCCCGTCTATTACACGCCTTTTGAAGACCAGAAAGTGTCCATCCAAAACCAGGCCACCAAAAGCAAACAGGGTTACTATATGGACGCCTATGTGAAAAACTTCATAGCCAACCTCAACGAGGATCAATATCTGGAATTCGCCCGCCGGGACAGTATCATGGTGGTGGAGATAAGCGATCACAGGAAAGGGGATATGATCAGTTCCATCGGCAGACTGGAATCCATCGATACAGCTTTGTTTTCCACTCCGGAAGGCAGTTTCGCTCAGTTGATCTCAGAGCCCGGGCGGTGGTTTCTGGTCAAGGTCACCAAGCGTTCACTTCCCGATCTGGCTGTGTGGGAAAAGGAAAAGGCGGGGTTGATCAAGCAAGCGCGGGAAGATTTTCAGACCAAGCATCTCAACGATTGGTATTTTAAAGAAAGGCAAAAGCTTAGCATCACCGACAACCGCTCCGATTTCTACGATCTCAGCATCGGCAGGCAGGCGCAGCAGATCAGACTGGGCGGCTGAAAGCTTCCCGGTCGCGGTTTTTCCAAGCGCGTTTTTACACAGGCGGGTCATCCCGCCTGTTTCTCATTTTCCCGAATTTCCGTGATCTCATATCAGCTTGGATAACAAACGGAAAAGAGGGACACGCGAATGCCATTCTCCCGATATTGTGTCAATAATCCTACTTTTCCGTAACGCCTCCGTCCTTTGCTGCTACCGGCTTTGGAGCCATCATCCT
>DFUX01000052.1:23808-45714 GCA_002379855.1 Cloacimonetes bacterium UBA4175
GACTGCCGGAAGACCCCTGTTTGGGAGAGTGGTGCAAATGAGGCCCATCCTACCCCCATATATATAGGTGCTACGATAAGTGGAAAGGTGTTTTTGAGGTGGAAAGGTGGAAAGGAGGCTCCACAGACCAGCCTCGTCTCCGCGCCCTCATACGCTCATCGCTCATTGATCGCTGATTGAACGCTGACCGATCGCTGGGCTGTCTTATCATCCGGACGTCAATGGGCGTTCGCTGGAACATCAAGGTATGAGGATGATTCGCCTGTATTGTCACGCATGAAGTCCATTTGAGCCCAGTCGTCTGGTGGAGATTTGCAGCCGGTCAAGGCTCAATGAACTCCATGCTGGCTGAGTTTGGAGTTTAAGCCGGCAAGGAAGCTTGCATAGATTTCGCCAAACCTGAGGCCGGCTTAGACTTCAAACGGTCTTCAAAAGACTGGCTCCCGGGTCATGCCGGCCCGGCTTGCCCGTGATGACGCAGCAAACGGTCTGGATGTGCTTTGTTTCGATGTTGGTATCAGGCGGCGCCCAGGGAGGCCAGCTTCCTTTTGATCTCCGCCATCTGTTGTTGGAAGGCTGCCATCTGCTCGGAATTAAGCTGCTCGGTGCCTACCATCTTCAGTTTGTTGGGGTTGATGTAGCTTTTCCCCTGCACCAGTCCGAAATGGAGGTGCGCGCCGGTGCTTTTGCCTGTGCTTCCCACCCTGCCTATCACCTGGCCTTTGCGGACGCTTTGTCCCGCTCTTACGCTCATGGAACTGAGGTGGGCATATTGGGTGACCAGGCCGTTGTTGTGCCGGATGCGTATTTCATTGCCCCAGCCGCCTGAATACCTGGCGCTCACCACTTTGCCGTTGGCCACAGAATAGACCGGCGTTCCGTATCTGGCGCGGTAATCCACACCCTGGTGCATTCTCCAGGATCTGTAGATGGGGTCGATCCGCCTGCCAAAGGCTGAAACTACGTGGATGGATGCCAGCGGATAGCCAACGCCAGCCGTGTTCAGGCTTTTGCCATCGGAAGAGTAGAGCCCTGAGGAAACCGATTTCTCATCCTGAACTTCAAAGCGGAACAACTCGTGTTTGCCAGCCGCGGCGCCATCGTAGCAGACGTAGCGGATGACTCCGCCCCCCAGTTTGCTGCCATTGAAAAAGCGTTCCCGGATCAGGACGCAAAAGCTGTCGCCGTCCTTGGCGTTCCGGGCGAAATTGACCTTGGTCTCCAATCCGTTGTTGACGGCCTGTTTCTCGCATGGTGACAAGCCCGCGGCCAGCAACGAAGCGTCCAGCGTGCCGCTGAGCTGGCCTTGCACCAGACGTTCCGAAACTTGCACCGGAAGCTGTTCCAGGCTGTAATTCAGACTGTCTCCGGAAGGCACAAAGACGTGCCGGGTAGGTGGTTCCTGAAAGAAAACCGCTTTGCGGATGGATTTGCTTTCGGGGTCCAGCTTCAGCAGGAGGCTGTCTCCCGGCTGGATCGTGGTGACATCCACATAGTTGCCAAAATTGAAGGCAAAGAGGGCGATCTCTCCCAAGGGAACGGAATTGGCTTCCAGAACGGAAAAGATGCTGCCTCCCTCCGGGATGGCGATCCTGATCCAATCGGACGCGGGAGGTGGGCTTGCGGGCTGCTGTTGAGTGGTGGCTCCACTTTTAGACCTTCCCATCAAGCCAAGCAGCATAAAGCTTACCAGGCAAAGCAAAACCAGGCTCAGCAGCAGATTCCTGCCCCGGCTACGCATGCGTTTTGTCCTCGGGATGAAAGTGGATCATCACCCTGCTCAGGCTGTCCCGGTAATGGTCTTTCAGCTTTTCCTCCAAGGCGTGGGCAATGGAGTTGCCTTCATCAACGCTAATACTGCCATCCACGCAGATCGTGACCTCGATGGAAAAATAGGGGCCAAAGCGATGTGAACCAAGCTCTTCGATGCACTTTACGCCAGGCACGGTGGCGGCGATTTCCCTGACCTTGTCGGCAAAAGCCTGGTCGGGAACCCTGTCCATAAGTTCGGCAGATGATTCCAGAATGATTGAGACGCCAGTCCGGACGATGAAGAGGGCAACCACAGCCCCGGCGGCGGGATCCATCCAGATGAATCCAAGCCTGGCCATCACCACACCCACGATCACGGCCAGGGCGGCCATGATGTCGTTGAAATGGTCATCCGCCAGGGCGCGCAGGGTGGGGTTGTTGGTTTTACGGTAGTTGCGTTTGCTGAACAGAAAGAGGAAAACCTTGATGATCAGGGTGACCGCCGCGATTAGAACAACAATCAGGGGGGCTGTGCGGGCTTGGTCGTAACCAGTGGCGAGGTCGTAAATCTTGTTGATGGATTCAAAGAAGATGGCGATGCCGGTGGTGAGGATGAAGGCTCCCACCACGATGGCGGAAATGCTTTCCAACTGGCGGTGGCCATAGGGATGCTCGGAATCGGCAGGTTTTTTCGCCTGCCGCATGAAGACTTTCACGGCGATGTAGTAGATTACGTCCGACACCGAGTTTATACCATCGGCAAGCAGGGCTTGGGAGTGTCCCAGGATGCCGATTACGGTCTTGGCGATGGAAAGCATGATGTTGACGATCATGCCCAGGTTGACGGTTTGGGAAGTGATGTGGTCTCTGTCGCTCATATTGCCAGTTCCCTAATATCTGTCAGGGTGAGGTGGGGAAATTCCCGGCGCAGCTTTGCGCGCAAGTCGTCCGCTTCACCCTCCGGCACTCCCACGGCGTGGGTGTTGAGGGCGAATGATCTGATCTTGAAGCCTATCAAAGCTTCGGGAGCCATATTCCGCAGGAATTGCTCCAGCTTTGGCAGGCTCAGCTTGAGGCAGTCGGGATGTCTCACAAGGGGCAGGGGCCCGTCCGGAATAAACAAGACCCTGGCCCTGGCGAGGATGGAATCGGTGATCGCGCCGGGAAAATACAGCGCTTCCGGTTTGCTTTCCGCCAGTCCGCGCAGATCGGCGTCGCTGCCCAAAAGGGAAACCAGACCGGTGGAATGCCAGACTCCCCGCTGGCAGGCCATCACCTCTTCCGCTTCCAGCAATTTGCCATGAATCTCAGGATCGGCGGTGAGGGGAGAGAGGGGTATCTGGTTGAGTAGCAGCAGCCTCTTGAGTTCATCCGCGATGGCGGCGGGGCTGCCGAAGCTTGCTCCGATCAGCGCCACCACGGCGTCCACCGCTTCCGACAGGGCTATGGACTTGCGGTCCAGAGACCCGTCGATCAGCACCCTGGCTGCGCCATGCGCCAGAATCTTGCCCAGCAGCTTGGTCTGTCCGGCAACCGAAGCTGGCCCGGTGATTTCAGTCTCCACCGGCAGGATGGTTCGGGACAGCCATAACTGGCGTTGGGGCGAAGCAGAGCCAAGCTTTTCCAGCACTTCCACGGCGCTGCCGTGCCTGTCCAGGCTTGCCGTGTCGCAGCAGAAAAGCGTGCCGGGATTCAGCCTGACCCGGGGTTTGGGGGTTTTGAATACTGTATCGGTTTCTTCGCCGTCAATCCCGGTGCTGAACACGCCGAAGCTGAGTTCGGCATGTTCCCTCAGGAGATGGTTCAGAAGGGTGGTCTTGCCGGAGTTTTTGCTGATGCCCACGATCGCAATGCTGCGGACATCATCTTCCAAAATCCAGTCAAAAGGCTGCACTGAACTCCAGTGAATATGAATATATTCTGCCGCTATTTTTTACGGCGTTGGTTCCTCTTGGTTTCGGCCGGGCCGATCGATACTCTCTTGCCGCGCAGCAAGGACATCACGCCTTCGCCGGACTTGCGTTCCCTGGGGCAGAGGGCTTTGTATTGCTTGTCATCCATGGGCTTGTATTCCGGCTCCGTGTAGGCGGTGATAAAGCCTTCGTAGTTGCGCAGAACAACCCTGCCGGGCATCTGGGAGATCAGGTAGTTAGGCATCACGGGAATCTTCCCGCCGCCTCCGGGAGCATCCACAACATAGGTGGGAACGCAAAGGCCGGAGGTATGGCCGCGCAGGGATTCAATGATCTCGATTCCCTTGGAGACCGGGGTGCGGAAATGGGAGATTCCTTCCGAGAGGTCGCATTGATAGATGTAATATGGGCGCACGCGGTTGCGGACCAGACGATGGACAAGTTCCTTCATCACGTCCACATTGTCGTTGATGCCTTTGAGCAAGACCGATTGGTTGCCCAGCACCACGCCTGCGTCAGCCAGCCTGGCAAGGGCGGCTGTGGAGTCCGGGGTGAGTTCGTTGGGATGGTTGAAGTGGGTGTTCAGCCATACGAACTTATACTTTTTGAGCACCGCGAGCAGGCTGTCCGTGATGCGTTGGGGCAGCACAACGGGCAGGCGGCTGCCGATGCGCACGATGTCCAGATGCTTGATCTGGGCAAGCTTTCCCAATACCTCATCCAGGCGTTCGTCGCCCAGTGTGAGGGGGTCTCCGCCACTCAGGATGACGTCCCTGATCTCTTTGTGGCTGGCGATGTATTCCAGCGCTTTTTCCACGTTCTCGCGGGGCATGGGGGCGTCGTGCTCGCCGGCTTTACGGCGGCGGGTGCAATGCCTGCAATACATGCCGCATTGGTCGGTGAGCAGCAACAAGACCCGGTCGGGATAGCGATGGGTCATGCCGGGAACCGGAGCGTCGGCATCCTCACTCAGGGGATCAGCCATGTCGGAGGGGTCTTTTCTGCTTTCGGCGATGCGGGGGATGCACTGCATACGCACGGGATCGTTTGGATTCTTGTGATCGATCAGGGAAAGGTAGTAAGGGGTGATCGCCATGCGGAAGGAAAAGCTTTTGGACTTTGCAACCGCTTCTTCCTCGGGTTGCAGTTCGATGTATTTCCTGAGGGTCTTAAAGTCTGTGATGCGGTTTTTGAGTTGCCAGTGCCAGTCATTCCATTCCTTGGCAGTGGCGGTTGAACGGATTTTGGTTATCTCAGCCATGTTATCCTCCTTAACGGTCGGTGTAGCGTTCCTGAAACAGCTTCATCAGGACGGGGTTGCGGCGCAGCAGGTCGAGAGAGATGGCCGCGTGGCTACGGGCATAGCCATTGCCAAGGATCATATCCACATCGGCGCCGATGCCTTCAGCGCCCAGGGCGGCCTTGGTGAATGAGGTGGCCATGGAAAAGAAATAGACTATCCCTCGGTCTTTGCAGGCCATGATGGAAGGCAGTTCGGTGTCTTCGACGTTGACCACATTGATCACCACGTCAGCCATTTTGCCGTTGGTGAGGCGGGAAACCTCTCTTTGAATCGCCAAAGCGTCTGTGGCGCTGGCGATAATGACTTCGTGGCATCCGGTCTGCTTGCAGGTGGGGATGTAGTTCTCGTTGCGAACCACTCCTATCACCTTGCCCGATACGCCCACTCTTTCACGGGCGACGGCGTTGCAGAGGATTCCGCTTTTGCCGTTGGCGCCGATGATGACAACGGTGTCCCCCGGCCTGGCGAGGCGTTCCACCTGAGCGGGAGCGCCGGCCACATCCAGCACGGAAAGGGCAAGGTTTATATCCATGTCGTCCGGAAGCTTGGCATAGATGCCGCTGCTGAAAAGGATGGCCTGTCCCTCGATCTCCACCTGGTCTTTATCCAGAAGGACTCTTTTGACCTTGTTGATCTTGAGGGGGGTGAGGGAGAGGGAAACCAGGCTGGCTATGGTGTCGCCGACCTTGACCTGGTCTTTCATCTCAAAGTTGGGCCCCAGGGCGGCCACTTTGCCGATGAGCATTCCGCCGGAGCCTGTGTCCTCATTCTTATGTTTTCCGGTGCGGTTGGTAAGTTCGATCGCGTGTTCCGCGAAGGCTTTTTCCAAGTCTTTGTGCCCTTGGGCGATTAGCTTGTTTTTGATCTGGTGGAACGAGGCGGAATCAACATTCAGCCTGATCACGTCGATCAGCATTTCATTGTCCCAGATCTCGCTCATGTCATTGTTCAAAACTCTCGCGGGTTGGGGCAAAACCCCGCTTGGTTCGATCACGCGGTGGGTTCCATAACGGCATCCGCCTGTTTTCATCCGATCCTCCAAAGATATATATTATTAGTTTATAAGCAAATTAAGATAGTATTCAATGTTTTTGTTCAAGCCAATCCTGTCAAGCGCAAAGGACAATCAGGCAGGATACCCTGATCCGGGCTTGCCTTCACAGACGCCAATGTGACAAAGTGGACTTATTCTTCTGCCGGTTCAGAGGGTGTTTGAGTTGTTTGGAACAGATATTCCTGTTCAGAATCGTGGTAGAAGACAGTGAGGTTGTTGGGCTTGGAATACCAGGCGGTCACAGTGCGGGTGGGTGTCAGTGTCCAGGTCACTCGTGCTTTTTCTTTATCCAGATGCACCGCTTCGCCATGCATCTCGTGCAGTTTGTCGAGCACATGATCATCCTGTTTTTTGCTGTTGTATTCGTTATAGCGAACCAGCCATCCAGCCACGGTTTCCAGTTCCGGATGCACGACCAGGACAATCGATTCCACCATCTTGTTGGTTGAAGAGTAGTACTTTACAAGGGTGTTTTCCACTTCTTTGGCAAAAAATCTCTGATTTGCCAGGAGTGAATCAGCCCTGTTCAGGGTATCGCCGAAAGCCAGGCCAAACAGCCCGCTTTGAGCGGAAAGGCCGGCGACCGCCAACAGCAACAGGATCGTTATCGAGCTTATCTTCATATCTTTTCCATCTGTTTGTTTTGCGCAAGCTTAAAAGCACTGGCCGGCGCGTCAACAAAAACCTTGTCCGCCCTTGACCAGGCTTTACAATCGATACCACGCGAGAACCTGATACCTGCTGAGTTTTTCAACGTCCCAGGAGCGCAGAACAGGAATGTAAAGCTGGCGCGGCAACGGCCCGGACTGAAACAGCCTCTCCATAACCGGCAGCGAAAAAATCGTCTTGACAAGATTGCGCCTTATAAAAGGATTTGCCAATCAGGAGAAAGTGATGATTGAAGTTATCAACGACAAATGCGTGGGTTGCGGAGCCTGTCTTAAAGCATGCGCTTATGACGCCATCCGCGTGACGGACAAACTTGCCAGCATCGATCTGGAAAAATGCACCCTTTGCGGAGCCTGCGTCCAGGCTTGCCCCTTCGACGCCATCGTGATCCGCAAGAAAAGCGGCGAGACCGTGGACAAAGGCGACTATCGCGGCGTCTGGGTCTTTGCGGAGCAGCGGGACGGCGAGATCGCCCCCGTGGTTTTTGAATTGCTGGGCAAGGGGCGCGAACTTGCAGACCAGATGGAACAGGAACTCACCGCCGTCCTTTTCGGCTCGGGGATCGAGGGCCTTTCTTCCGAATTGATCGCCTATGGCGCCGACCAGGTGATCGAGGTGGATGATCCCGAACTTAAACACTTCCGCGACGAACGCTACGCCAAAGCCCTTACGGAGCTTGCTTTGAAGTATAAACCAGCGGTGATCCTGGCGGGAGCCACGGTTACCGGCAGGTCTTTCATCCCGCGGGTGGCCATCCATCTGCGCACCGGCCTGACCGCGGATTGCACCGGGCTGGAATACGACGCCGAATCGGGCAACCTGCTACAAACCAGGCCTGCCTTCGGAGGCAATATCATGGCCACCATCGTCACTTCCAACCACCGCCCCCAGATGGCTACCGTGCGCCATAAGGTGATGAATCCCCTCACCCGGGACGACTCCCGCTCCGGCGTGGTTATCTGCGAGCAGATCGTGTTCGATTTTGATGACGAAACATCGGACTGGCTTGGTTTCGACAAAGAACTCACCAATCTGGTCAACATCACAGAGGCGAACATTATCGTCTCAGGCGGCAGAGGCCTGAAAGAAGCAAAGAATTTTGCCTTACTGGAAGAGCTTGCCCATGCCCTGGGCGGAGCGGTGGGCGCCTCGCGCGCCGCAGTGGATGCCGAATGGATTCCCTATTCCCATCAGGTCGGGCAGACCGGCAAGACCGTCAAGCCCACCATCTACATCGCGGTCGGCATTTCCGGCGCCATCCAGCACCTGGCGGGAATGTCCTCGGCGGATTATATCATTGCCATCAACAAAGACCCCGACGCCCCCATCTTCAAAGTGGCGGATCTGGGCATTGTCGGTGACCTCTTTGAGGTGGTACCAAAGCTTATCAAGAAGGTGAAAGAGCTGCGCGGCTGAAGCCGGGGGAGCTTTTGCCTTGCTCAATGTCTGCGAGATATTCTACAGCCTGCAGGGCGAATCCACGCTCAGCGGCAGGCCTTGCGTCTTTATCCGCCTGAGCGGCTGCAATCTGCGCTGCTCCTATTGCGACACCCAATACGCCTTTGCCCCGGGCAGGGAGATGGACATCCCCCAGATCATGGCCCAGGCGGCAAAATATCCAGCCCAACTGGTGGAGATCACAGGAGGGGAACCAGTCTGGCAGGATGAAACGCCACGACTCTGCGAGGAACTCTTGGAGGCGGGTTATCAGGTGATGCTGGAGACCAACAGCTCGCTCTATCTGGAAGACATCCCCGCCCAGGTGATCAAGATCATCGACGTCAAGTGTCCCGGCAGCGGATGCGCGGACAGCTTTATGAAGTGGAACCTCAAGCTGTTGCAGCCGCATGACGAACTGAAGTTCGTGCTCACCAACTATCAGGACTATCTCTTTGCCAGGCAATTTATTAAAGACAATTCCCTGGAGTCCCGCACCCTTCTTTTTTCGCCTGTCACCAGCGTGCTGCCAGCCCAAACCCTTGCCCAATGGATGCTGGATGACGGCCTCACGGCGAGATTGCAGTTGCAACTGCACAAGATTTGCGATCTGAAGTAAAAAATGCTTTCCCTCTGGAGAAAAACACAGCAGCTTCCTCAACTTGCGGAACTGGCCATCATTCGCAATATCAGGAGCTTACGTGATCATCCTTAGGTATTCCCTAAAGAAGTTAAGGATGACCTACGCTTGACACAAGGAAGACAAGGAGATGGAAATGGGGGCGGAGGCAGTCGCAGAGGGCGGATTTGTGACATCCGCGGCGCAAATCCGAGTTGAGGGGTTTATCATGCAGCCATCAAAAGAAAGCGAACTGCTTCTTTGGGCCCCGATACTCTCATGCCCCACTGATCGCCAATTGATGGCCGGGTAATATACGCTTCGGCGGTCGGTCAGCGATCAATGGGCGGTCAATGAGCGATCAGCGTATGAGGGAGCTTCGGGGATAGATTATGGTTGGCCTCCACTGTGAAGGAGGGGCATACAGACACGGTTTCCGTTCCTGATTATTGGCGGGCAAAGAAAAAGGGCGGCGCAACGGCCGCCCCACGCGTAACTTATCTATTGGGATCAGGTTTCGATCACTTCCACGTTGGCACGTGGGATGATCATCTTGGTTCCGTCTTCAAACTGGGCTTCCAACACGCGCACCAGGGTCTCCGACTCCACTTTGGTTAGCTCTTCGGGCAGGGAGATGACCTTGGCGATCTTGCCAAAGTTGGGCTGGCGGATCACGCGGATCAGGGTGCCCGGCTCCAGCACGGGCATGGTGGCTTCTTTGGTCACCAGTTCCTTTTCGTCAAAATCGAGCGGGATGATGATCTCAGGTCTGATCACGCCGGCGCGGATTTGGGTCTTGCCGTGGATCGAGGTCTTGTGTCCATCGAACTTTTTGAGCAGTTCAAAGGTTTTCTTGGCCATGTCGATCTTGCCAAAACCCTCGGTGCAAACAATTGTGAGGCCAATGTTTTCATGGCCGGTGATGGCCACGCCGATGTCGTGCCCGAGCAGCTTTTTGATGTCCTGGTCGTCGATGCCGCCCGTGATGATGGCTTTCACACCGTTCTTCCGGGCTGCTTCGATGGCGTCGTAGGTGATGAAAGAACCGGAGACGATGATCTTGCCCTGGCAGGATTGGTCGATCTGCTGGGGGTTGATCTGGTCGGCGGGGCTCTTTACCATGACCTTGATCTCGCCGATGGTTTCGCCGCCGATGCCGAAGATGCCCTGGATATAGGCGCTTTTGTTTTCGATGATCACGCCTTCGTCTTCGATCACATCGGTAACGATGCCGTCGATAAAGGCTTTCACCTGCACTGGCACGCGGGGTTCGCGCAACAGTATCTGGCCGGTGACGGAGGAGATGTTTTCCACCTCGCCTTCCACGGGAGAGCGCACTTCATTTTTGAAGAGTCCCGTGCCGAAAAGGCCTTTGGTCTCCGCCAGGATGGTTTCTTTGGTGATCTGCTGGCCGACTTCGATCTTGATGAAGTTGACCAGTTGGGCGGGCGTGACGCCCAGCTTGTTGGCCAAATTGAAGGGCACCACTTTGCCGGGCAGCAGGGTCTCCGCCACTACGTCCTCGGCCTTTACTTTATCGCCTTTTTTAACAAGGACTTTGCCCTTGAGGGGCAGGATGCGTTCTTTCTTGAGAATGATGCTGTCGGTAACGGTCAATCCGGCTGAATATGCTTGTCCCATTCTTTCCTCCTATGACAGAATCGTTTCGGGATACGCTTTAAACTCGCGCATCCATTTCTTGAGCATGTCTATGCGTTGGGTCTTTTCCGTGGGCAGCACGAAAGGCTGGCGTCCGCGCGTATCCAGCACGATGCCAACCGTTCCGCCGTGCAGGTCGATGTTGAGCTCGCGGTTTTTGTCTTTGTCCAGGATCAGGCCGCCATGAGTTTTCAGCGTGGCTTTGGCAACTTCGCCAATAGCGCAGGGGATGAGCCGCACTTCGCCGAAGGGGATATCCTCCTCCCACACGCTGCCATCGGGCATTTCCAGTTTGGCGTAGAGGGCCGGTTTGCCGAGCTTGCTTTTGCCGACTGGCGCGACGCAGGTGCCCAGATAGACCATGCAGTCTTTGCGGAACACTTCGGTGGCCGCTTTGGTGCTGATCTCGGAGAGCACGCCCAGGTGGGGCATCATGAAGATGCTGTCCACCGCCAGGCGGGTGATTCCTTCCGGCAGGAAGGCGTTGATGAGCAGCATCACGGTCTGGTTTCTGCGTGGAGCGTGGGAAAGCACGCCGCCGCTGGCCACCAGCAGGTCGAGGGTCATCATGTTGACGATGGTGGCCCCGGAGGTGGACTGGCTGAAGGCTTCGGAGATATCGCGCTGGCGCTGCATTCCTTTCAGGCCGCTGGCAAACTCTTTGTGCTGTTCAAAAGCCAGGCGCAGGGCTTCGATGGCGATCGCCTGTTCCAGCACCAGTTCTTCCAGCAGGGAGGGGATGGTGGTGGGGCGGATCATCTTGTTCTTGATCATGTTGCGCAGTTCGCTCTCGTCGATGTCGAGTGGCACCCAGCGCATGATGTTGGGCAGTCCGGCAGAGGCCAGAACGTTGGAGATGCTGTAGCTCATGCCCAGGTTGGCGCTCACGGTGCGGTTGAAGATGAAGTCCTCGGTAAAGACGGAAAAGACGTCCGTGGTGGCTCCGCCGATATCCACGCCCAGGACTTCGATGTTCTCTGCCCTGGCGATGGCTTGCATGATGTTTCCCACGGCGGCGGGGGTGGGCATGATGGGCACCGTCTCGTGATCAGGGCCCTGGCACCATTCCATCAGTTTATTGTAGCCTGGCGCCTGCTTCATGACGTGATCCATGAAGAGGTCGTGGATCTTGTCACGGGCGGGGCCGAGGTTTTCGATCTCCAGTTTGGGGCGGATGTTGTCGGTAACAATGAGGTCCACCTTGTCCTTGAGGGAGTTGCGGATTTCCTCCCGGGCATCCTTGTTCCCGGCATAGATCACGGGCAGCTTGTAGCCGGAACCGAGACGGGGACGGGGATCGGCCGCGCTGACCAACTCCGCCATCTCCACCACGTGTTTAACGGTGCCGCCGTCCTCTCCGCCCGCCATCAGAATCATGTCCGGGCGCAGTTCGCGGATGCGTTCGATCTTCTCGTGGTTCATGCGGCGGTCGTTGCTTGCGATCAGGTCCATCACAATGGCGCCCGCTCCCAGAGCGGCACGTTCGGCGCTTTCGCCTGTCATGGAGGCCACCACACCGGTGACCATCATTTGCAGGCCGCCTCCGGCTGAGGAGGTGGAAACATAGGCGTCCACGCCAACATCGCCTTTGCGGGGGATCACAAACTCGCCGTTTTCCATGAATTTGATGTTGGGGTTCTTATACTTGAGGCGGGCCAGCTCCTCCAACTCCTGGGTGGCGTTGATGACGCCCTTGGTAACGTCGTTGAGCGGGGCTTCCACCGTGGTGGGAGCTTCGCCGCGGATGGTTTGGCGGTATTCGCCATCCACCCATTCGATCAAAATTGCCTTGGTGGTCGTGCTGCCACAGTCAGTGGCGACGATGCGTGTCAGGCGTTTCTCATCGTATTGCATTATTCCTCCGCTTATTCAGCATTCTTATCTTTAGTTTTGAAGATTCTGGCAAAAAAGGCCTTGGTCTGGTTGCGGCGGCGCTTGCGTTTGAGGCGTGCCGCAGCCCGGCGTTCGCGGTTGATTTCTTCGTCGAGCTCGTCAATGCGGTTGATCAGGCGTTTCAGGTATGTCTCATTCTGGATGGTGAGAGCAAAATTCTGGTATTTTTGGGAGTCAAAGATCATCTCGGCAAAGGGCAGCACAAAATACATCGCCTGGCTGGCAATGCCGTGCAGGGGATACAACGATTCCAAGAGCAGGATGCCAGCCGAGCCCAGATGGCGCTCCGCGATGAAGCGCGCCACCTTCTCGATCATCTCGGTGGCTTCTTTTTCGTCGATGGTGGTCTTGTATTCCTGATATTCCCTGTTCATTTCAAACCGCCCTGGTAGCTGTGAGCACCAACACTTTGGCCGCTCCGCCGGACTTCAGGAGTTGGGCAATCTCGTTCACGGTGCTGCCGGTGGTGAAGACGTCATCCAGGAGGATCACTCTCTTGCCGGCCAGATCGGCGTTTTTGCGCAGCGCGAAAGCTCCCTGCAGATTTGCCCTGCGGGCAGCGGAGCTAAGGTTGGTCTGGCTGAGGGTGTTGATCTTGCGCAGAACTGGTTCTCCATAGGGAAGCCCAAGCTCGCGCGCCAGTTTGCGGGCGATCAGCTCCGACTGGTTGTAGCCGCGGTCACGTTTACGGACGTGATGCAGGGGCACAGAGGTTACAATATCGTAGCCTTTGGCAAAACGCCCGGCGGCTGGTATGTTGAGCAGCGCGGTGGCGAAAAACCTCGCGGGAGAGCGCAAAGAGTTATATTTGAGCTGGTGCACGAGGCTTTGCACGGGATCCTTGTAAACATAGGCGGAGCGGGCAAGATCAAAGGCAAAATCGGTCTCTGAGCAGGCGGGGCAATTGTAATCCCGCAGCGGAGAACCGCATTTATCGCAGTAGTTTTCCAAAATTGGCTGGGCGGCAAGGATGCAATCCCCGCAGAGAACCTGAGCCGCAGAATCTATCCCCGCGCCGCAGTGCAGGCAGGTGGGGGGAAAGAACAGGTTATCGAGAGCTGTCAAAGTAGTCTTCAATTGCAGCGAAAATCTCTCGGCCGTCACGGCTTACAACTCCCTCTGTGCTTGCTCTTTCAGGATGAGGCATCATGCCCAGGACGTTGCGCTGGATATTGCAGATGCCGGCGATATTGTCCAAAGACCCGTTGGGGTTTGCTTCGGATGTAGCCGCGCCATCCCGGTCGCAATAGCGGAAAATGATCTGATCGTTGTCCTGCAGGCTTTTCAGCCTTTCGGGATCGATGAAAAAGTTCCCTTCCTTGTGGGCTATGGGGATGTCCAGGACTCTGCCCGCAGGGATGTTGCGGGTGAACGGGGTGTTTGCGCTTTCCACGCGGATGTATTGATGCTGGCAGATGAAGGTGAGGCCGGAATTCATAAGCAGCGATCCGGGCAGCAAATCGCATTCCGTGAGGATTTGGAAGCCGTTGCAGATGCCCAGAACCAGTCCGCCGGATTCGGCGAAAGCTACCACTTCATTCACTATGGGAGAGAAGCGTGCCAAAGACCCGCAGCGCAGATAGTCGCCATAGGAGAAACCGCCAGGCAGCACCACCAGATCGGGGTTTTGCAGGTCGCGGTCTTTGTGCCAGACCAGGTTGCTGGTGTGACCCCTCTCACTAAAGGCACGCTGGGTGTCGCGGTCGCAGTTGGAGCCCGGGAAAGTGATCACGCTGACTCTCAAGTTAGACCGTCCCCATCTTTTCTATGGTATAGGTGAAGTTTTCGGTGTTTGGATTGGCAAGCAGGTCGGCGCAGATTTTCTGCACTTGCTCTTCAACCGCCTGTTCATTGTCGTCATCAAAGCTGATCTCGATGTATTTGCTCACTCTCGTCTCCACCACCTTGACGTATCCCAGTTGATGGAGGGAATTGCTTACGGCCTTGCCCTGGGGGTCAAGAACGTTGGGTTTGAGGCGGATGAATATTTTAGCTTGCAGCATGGGCGACCTTCAAATTATTAGTGATATTCCACTTCTTTGTAGAACATGGTTTTAGTCAACAGTTTTTTTGTCCGGGCAGACAGTGAGCCAAGGGGGGTGGTTTCCAAACCTGATACTATTTCGTTTGCGTTATTACAACTGGACACCATTTCACCATTCCACCTTTCCACAGCCCTTTCAGGGCATAGCACCTATATATTATGAGGGGTGGCTCTCATTTGCATCACCCTCTCCAGCCTGGGTCTTCCGGGGGTCATCCTTAACCTGATAAGGGATGACCTAAGGATGATGGCGCCAAATCCAGTAGCAGCAAAGGAGGGCGCTATGAAGGATATTGCGGAATGTATCGGTTTATTTATGCGGTTGTCAAGGAATTGATGCCGGTTATTTTTGGGTTTGGGTGGTTGTTTAAGGCTTCAAAAGACTGGGTCACGGGTCAAGCGGTTCACGCAGATTTACACGGAAAAAGGCGCAGATTGCCGCGGATTGGTATGAAAAGAACCCCCTGGTCGAGCAGGGGGTTGTAATTATAAGGAAATTCTGTCAGTTTGAAAGGCCGCGGTCTGCCTGCTTCACAAACTCAATAAATATTTTTTGCTCCGGTGTCAGAGTGCCCAGTTTGGCAGCTTCTTCCAGTGCCTGGCTGGTGTTCAGCCCCTTGCGGTAAAAGAGGTTGTACATTTCTTTGATGGCCGCGATGGAAGCATTGGAAAATCCTCTGCGCATCAGGCCAACGCTGTTTAAGCCCACTGTGTGATAGGGATTTCCCTGTCCCCGGGTATAGGGGGCGATGTCCTTTTTGATGGCGGAAGCCCCGCCCACAAAAGCGTGGGTGCCGATATGCACAAACTGGTGGATGGCAGTCATGCCGCCGATGCTCACAAAGTCTGAGATCACCAGATGCCCCGCCATTTGCACCACATTGGCAATGACGCAGTTGTTGCCAATCTGGCAATTGTGGGCCACATGCACATATTCCATGAGCAGATTGTCGTTACCCACCACAGTGTCTTCCTCCATGTTGTTGGAGCGGTTGATGGTGACAAACTCCCTGATCTTATTGCGGCTGCCGATACGCAGACGGGTGGGCTCTCCCTTGAACTTGAGGTCCTGGGGGTCTGTGCCCAAAACAGCATAAGGGGATATCTTGTTGTCATCCCCGATCGTGGTGTGTCCGGAGAGGATCACGTTGGAGATGAGGATGTTGCGGTCGCCAAGGACCACCGAAGGCCCTACATGGCACCCGGGGCCGATCTCGCAGTCAGCCCCGATCTGCGCGCCCTCATCAATGATTGCCGTGGGGTGGATCTTAGTCATTTGTTCTTATCCTGGATCATGGCCATGAAGTCGCCCTCGGCCACTTTGGTGCGGCCGACATAGGCTTCTCCGTGCATCTTGGAAAGCGATCTTTTCAGAGAGATCACCTCCATCTCGTAGCGCAGGGTGTCCCCTGGCAAGACAGGTTTGCGGAATTTGACGTTGTCGATGGAGGCAAAATATGCCACGTAGTCCTGCGGGTTGTCGAGCTGGTTGAGCAGCATGATCCCGCCTGCCTGAGCCATTCCCTCGATGATCAGAACGCCCGGCATGATGGGGTGTCCCGGGAAGTGCCCCTGGAAGAACGGCTCGTTTATGGTAACGTTTTTGATGCCTGTGATGGAAACCCCCGGCTGGAAATCTATGATCTTGTCCACCAGCAGGAAGGGATAGCGGTGGGGGATGATCTTGAGGATGGCGTTGATATCGAACACCACGTCCTTTTCGGTCTTTTTCTGGTATTGTTTCTGAAACTGCTGTTTAAGCTGTATCTGGCGCAGTTTCTTGACCAGCTCCGCGTTGGTCTTGTGTCCGCTGCGGGCAGCCAGGATGTGCCCCTTGATCGGCACGCCCAGCAAGGCGATGTCACCCAGCAGGTCAACCACTTTGTGACGCACGAACTCGTTGTAGTACCGCAAGGGATGGCTGTTGAGGATTCCCTGGGGAGAGACCGTGATGGGCTCGTGATAGCCAAACACATCCTGCAGGTGTTTGAGTTCCTCGTCGCTGATGCCAGGTTCCGCGATCACCAGGGCGTTCTCGAGTGAACCTCCCTTGATCAGGCCCATTTCCTTGAGTTTCAGTATCTCATTGATGAAGCAGAAAGTGCGGGCTCCGGCAAACTCTTTTTCATACACACTAAGGTCAGGCAGCCAGGTATATTGGGTGCCCAGATAGGGGTGCTTGTAGTCAATCATGAAGGTGATCTTCAGTTCGTTGGAGGGCACGATCACGATATCCACGTTTTCTTCGGGAGCGGAAAAACTAATTGGCTCGTCAAACTCGAAATACTCGCGTTCGGCATCCTGTTTGACAATCCCCGCCTTTTTGAGCAGGTTCAAAAATACTATCGCAGAGCCATCTGCCACAGGAGCTTCGGGACCGTCAATCTCGATGCGGATGTTGTCGATATTCAAGCCCTTGATGGCCGAGAGCACGTGCTCAATCGTTCCCACGGTGGCATCCTTGATACCGATAGTTGTGCCGCGCGACATATCCACAACGTGGTCGATGTCGGCGGGGATTTCAGGTTGGCCTGGCATGTCCACCCTGACGAAGACGATACCTGAATCCTTGTCCGCAGGTTTAAAACGGATGGTGGAGATTTCTCCGGTGTGCAATCCGATGCCGGTGTATGAAGCTTCGGAGCGGATTGTATTCTTATATTCTGTCATCATTGTTCTTCCTTTTCGCTTTTTATCTGCCTGAGGTAGTGGCGGTAGATCTCCGGCAGGTGTTTCTGGCTGGCAAAAACGCGTTTGGTAAGGTTGGCGTCATCAGCCGGGTATCCCATATAGCGCGCGTCAGGCGGGATGTTGTTGGCTACGCCGGACTGGGCTCCCACCATTGCTCTGTCGCCGATGGTAAGATGTCCTGCCACGCCCACCTGGCCTGCCAGATATACGTAATCTCCCAGGATCGTGCTGCCAGCCAGGCCTACCTGAGCGCAGAGGATGCAGTGCTGCCCGATCTTGCAATTATGGCCCACCTGGACCAGATTGTCCAGCTTGCTGCCCGCACCGATCACGGTCGAGCCAAGCGTTGCCCTGTCGATCGTGGTGTTGGCGCCGATTTCCACATAATCCTCAATCACCACATTCCCGATCTGGGGAATCTTCTGCTGCTTGCCGTCCAAGAGCAGGAAGCCAAAGCCGTCCGCGCCGATCACCACTCCGCTGTGGATGATGACCCCGCTGCCGATCACGCAGTCCTCATAGACAGTCACCTGCGGGTAAAGCCTGCAGGACTTGCCCACACTCACGTTGTTTTCGATCTGGCAGCCATCGCCGATCACGCTGCCGGCTCCTATTTTCACGTTTTTGCCGATCCTGGCCAGTGCTCCGATGCTAACACCGTCGCCGAGGCTGGCGGTGGGATCGACCACCGCGGAGGGGTGTATTCCGGGGGCGGGTTTGTCCGTTGCCTCATTCAGCCACCAGGCTACCAGGCTCATCAGGGTAAAATATGGCCGTGGCGAAAGCAACAGGTTGCGTCCGGGCAGGCGGTGCGCTTCCTGGGGAGGGCAGATGATGAGCCCTGCCCCGCTGTTTTGCACAGTCTCAAACATTTTTTCCTGCTCCCAGAATATTACACTGCTTGAAGTGGCATCCGATGGCTCACAGGCGTTGTCAAAAACCAGATTTTCCTCGCCTTGATAGACGGCTCCGGTGATCTGGCAGATTTGCTCGACGTTGAGCGCGGGCTTGAATTTCTTCATGGCTTGTCTGGTTTGTAATCTTCGCCGAATTCCTTGGATTTGTCTTCCGGCTTGATGTCTGTGCCGGTGTCTGAAGTTCCTTCAGGCTGGGTCAGATCGGCGGGTTTGACGGTATCCTTATTGAGTTCCAGCAGTATCTGATCGGTCAGGTCGATAGCGGGCGCGGCGTAGAGCACAGTACCCATGCTCACGTCAAAGATCATGGTATATTTCTCGTCCTCGGCGGTCTTTTTGATCAGATTGTGGATCTTCAGAGTGAGCGGATCGATCAGTTCGCGGTATCTCTGTTCCGCCTTTCCGCCTTCGCCAAAGTATTCCTCCAGCATACGCCCCGCCTCAGCTTTCTTGGCGTCGATGGCTGCCTGGGTCTCTCTTTTGCGGGCTTCGTTGAGCGTCAGCTTGCCAATCTCAAAGTCCCGTTCCATACGCTTGATCTCTTCATCAAGCTCTCTCACCTGCCGGGTCCAGTTTTGCTTGTCCAGATTGAACAAGCGTGAGATTTCAGCCGCTTCGTTGCTTTCCAGCAGCAAGCGGTCTGTATTGACATAACCCAGCTTGACATCGGCAGCCAGGAGCGTGGCCACGGTTGCCAGGGCAAGCAGGATCAGCAGTAAAGTCTTCTTCATTTATTCTCCAAATTCTTTATTGGTATAGATAATAAGGATTAGTCACCTAAGTTGAAGGCCGGATCGAGCACCTTCACAGCGCGGACATCGTCCACCCTGCGCACCGGCGTTGTAAGCGGGGCTTCATGTAGCATTTCCGGGTTTTCCCTGATTTCCTGCGCGATTTCCAGCATGGCCGCCGCAAAGCTATCCAGAGACTGTTTGCTCTCTGTCTCTGTGGGCTCGATCATCATGGCTTCCGGCACGATGAGGGGGAAATATATGGTGGGGGCATGAAATCCTTTGTCCAGCAAACGCTTGGCAATGTCCAGAGTGTTTACTCCAAACTCTTTCTTTTGCCAGCTTGAATCCGCCACAAACTCATGCATGCAATACTCGAGGTGCTGAATGTGGTAGTGATCCTTCATCAATGCCATCAGGTAGTTGGCGTTGATCAGGGCGTTTTCCGCAACCTGGCGGATGCCTTTCGCACCCAGCATCTTGATATAGATATAGGCACGCAGCAGCACGGCGAAGTTGCCATAGAAGGTGTGCACCTTGCCGATGGAGGTCTCGGCGTGGCCATAGTCGAAATAGTATTCATCTCCCGCCTTGGCAACCATGGGTACTGGCAGGAAGGGCACCAGTTTCTCCACCACGCCCACCGGCCCGGCACCTGGTCCGCCGCCGCCGTGGGGGGTGGCAAAGGTCTTGTGCAGATTGAAGTGCATCACGTCGAACCCGATCTTACCCGGCTGCACGATTCCCAAAAGGGCGTTCAGATTTGCTCCGTCCATGTAGATCAGGCCATCCACTCCGTGAATGATCTCGGCAATCTGCTCGAGTTGGGTCTCAAACAAGCCCAGGGTGTTGGGATTGGTGAGCATGAAACCGGCGGTGTTGTCATCCACGATGCTCTTCAGATGTTCCAGATCGCAACGTCCTTGAGCGTTGGACTTCAGCTCCACCACCTCATAACCCACCAGGGAGCAGGTAGCGGGATTGGTGCCGTGCGCGGAGTCCGGGATGATAATTTTGGTTTTATGATGGTTGCCTTTTGCTTTGTGATAGGCGGCGATGATCTTGATGCCCGTGAATTCGCCTTGGGCTCCGGCCGCAGGTTGCAGGGTCACTTTGCTCATGCCCGAGATTTCAGCCAGTTGTTCCTGCAGTTCATAAAGGATTTCCAGAGAGCCCTGGATCGTCGCCTCTGGCTGATAGGGGTGCAGATTGTTGAAACCGGAATCCCGCACCAGGGCCTCATGCACTTTGGGATTGTATTTCATGGTGCAGGAACCAAGCGGATACAGCCCTTTTTCGATAAAGTGGTTTTTATGGGACAGCGCGATATAGTGGCGCATCACATCCAGCTCGCTCACTTCCGGCAGGCGGGCCTGCTTTTCGCGGAGCTGATCGGCGGGGATAATGCTTTGCAGGGGGATATCTATCTCGCGCCGGGGCAGGGTTGCGCCTTTGCGGCCTGCGGAACTGTGTTCAAAAATGGTCTTACTCATTGTTCAACTCCTTCAGGGCATCCACAAGTTCATCCAGATCGGCCTTGCTCTTCTTTTCCGTGACCGCGATCAGCAGCTTGTCCGGTTGGCCGAAGCGGCCCAAGTCCACTCCGGGAAAGATCGCCCGGGAGCTGAGCCTGTCCACGATCTCCGCCGCCGGGATTGCCGTTTGCAGCGTGAACTCCTTAAAGAACGGCGTGTCCGGCCAGGATAGCGAGCAGCCCTTGATACGGGCGAGTTCCTGAGCCAGATAGTGGGCTTTCTGGGCGGATTGGGTGGCGGCTTCCACCAGCCCTTCCCGTCCCATCAGGCTCAGATAGACAGTCGCCGCCAGGGTGCAAAGCGATTCATTTGAACAGATGTTGGAGGTTGCCTTTGCCCGGCGGATATGCTGTTCCCTTGCCTGCAAGGTGAGCGCGTAAGCCCGCTTGCCTTCGGCATCCAGGGTGCCTCCCACAATGCGTCCCGGCATGGCGCGCGCCATGTCGAGCTTGGTGGCGAAGAATCCAAAAAGCGGCCCGCCCAGATACATGCTGTTACCCAGGGCCTGGCCTTCCCCCACAGCGATATCCGCGCCATAGGAGGCAGGTGGGGTCAGTATTGCCAGGGAGATGGGATCGACAGCCGCGATGAACAGGGTTTTGGGGTTGGCGTGGATGATCTGCCCCAGTTCGTTCACCGGTTCCAGATTGCCGTAGAAATTGGGGTTTTGCACCACCACGCTGCCGACGCTCTCATCCAGCATGTTTTTGAGGGCGTCAAGGTCCAGCCTGCCGTTTTTGGCGGGGCAGGTAAGCAATTCCACACCAATGCCTTCGGTGTAAACCTTGATCACTTTTGCATACTCAGGATGCAGGGTGGCGGGCAGGATTGCCTTGTGGAGCTTGTTTTTGCGCACCGCCATCAGGATGGCCTCGGCGATGGCTGAAGCGCCGTCATACATGGAAGCGTTGGCAATCTCCATCCCGGTCAGCTCGCAGATCATGGTCTGGTATTCATAAATAAACTGCAATGTGCCCTGGCTCACCTCCGCCTGGTAAGGGGTGTAAGCCGTAAAAAACTCAGGTCGGGAAACGATGGAATCCACCGCCGCCGGGATGAAATGGTCATAGACCCCGGCGCCAAGAAAGGAATTGGCTCCCTGGGCGCAGATATTCTTGCCGGTGCTGGCATGTATCTTGCGGGTGATTTCAAGTTCGGAAAGCGGGTCGGGCAGAGCCAGGGGTTTGTCCATGCGCAACTTGGCTGGTATGGCGGCGATCAGTTCTTCAAACGACTCGACACCAATCTTGTCCAGCATCGCGCGCCTGTCAGCATCTGTATTTGAAATATAGGGCATCTTCGCTCCTTTAGAGTCCTGCATGCGGAAATTATAATTTTTACAATCATTTTTAATATGCGGATTGTGTCAATCGCAAAATTGGCTTTGGCAGGGAAGCGCGGCAAGTCCGTCAGCGACAGGCCAACCAACTTTATGAATCTCATTCAAGCTAAAAGGGGGTGGATTTTTGTTGTCAGATAAATACTTTGTGTCAAGCATGGTGTTTCAGGATTGGAACACAGGCAAAATTCATAATTTGGCAATTGAGGAATACCCGCTTGTTCCTTCTCTGCTACGGCGAAAACCACGTGCGCCATACTTGCTGTCAAGAGAATAATGCGTTTACCTTTCCGATATTACTTCATAGCTCCGTCCCTTGCTGCTACAGCGTTTGGTGCCATCATCCTTAG
>DFUX01000053.1 GCA_002379855.1 Cloacimonetes bacterium UBA4175
CCGCCCTGGTGAACGCCGCCCAAAACGAACGCGACACCCAGATCACCGCCGCCGTAAAAGCGGTGGAGGAAGCCGTGGTCAGCGTCAACGTTACCAAGGTGGAGGTTTTCAACCGTGGCTTTCGCGGCTTCGGCTTCTTTGATTTCTTCGGTTACCTGCCCACCGAACGCAAGGTGGAAAGCCTCGGCTCCGGCGTTATTTACGACCCCAGCGGCTTCATCGTCACCAACGCCCATGTGGTGACAGGTGCCCGGGAAATCACCGTGGTGCTGCCGGATAAAAGGGAGTTCGACGCCCGCCTGGTCGGCATTGACGAACAGCACGACATCGCCAAGCTCAAGATCGAAGGCAGCAACCTGCCCTATGCCCGCCTGGGCGAATCCAAAGACCTCATCATCGGGGAATGGGCCATCGCCCTGGGCAACCCCTACGGATTCCTGATGAGCGACAGCAAACCCAGCGTCTCCGTGGGCGTCATCTCCGCCGTCAACCGCAGTTTCGCGCCCCAACAGGACGGACGTTCCTACCGGGGCATGATCCAGACCGACGCCGCGGTCAACCAAGGCAATTCCGGCGGGCCGCTGGTCAATATCCGGGGCGAGGTGATCGGCATCAACACCTTCATAGTTTCGGAATCCGGAGGCAATATCGGCATCGGCTTCGCCATCCCGTCCCATATTGTGAAGCAGATTCTGGCGAAGCTGTAACAGGAAGGAAAAGGGAATAGAACGCGGATAACATGATCTATGAGAGGTGGAAAGGTGGAAAGGTGAAATGGTGGTTCCCCCCGATACAAGTCATGAGTAGCGGCGCTTGCTATAGCGCCGTTTGGGAAGCCATCCGGCTACGAAACAAACACCCAAGACTATAAACCGTGTCATCCCGGGCTTGACCCGGGATCCAGTCTTTTTAAGCTCCAAAACACCAACCCAGACAAAAATCACTCACCAGTGACGATGCCCTATAATACAACTTATAATCCGTCTATTATCTTACTGTCCTCTCTTTCAACTCATTACGAACATTTCTAAAAGACTGGATCCCGGCTCAAGTCACCCCACCAAACCGCTACGCACTTTGGCGGGGACCCCGACAGGCCGGGATGACACGGTATATAGCCTGTTGTGCTTTGTTTCTGGCCTTGCGGGCACCATTTCACCAAAGATCTTTTTCAAATCTTTATCCTGCTGATCCTGTCTATCCTGTTATCCGCGTTCTATCTCTTTTCAATATCACCACCCCATCACGGCATCACGACACCACGAAGTCCAGTCTGGACGCCTCCTTTCCACCTTTCCACGAAATTCTCACAACCATCCCCGTAGTCCATCATGCCGCCCTCCTTTGCAGCCGCTGGATTTAGCGCCATCATCCTTAGGTCATCCTTATAAATTATAAGGATGACCTAAGGAAGACTCCAGGTTGACACCAGGTTGCAAAGGGGGGCGGGAAAAGAGTGTCAGAACGCGGCGAGGCAAATCCAGACGGTTTTGCAAGGTTTTCAAGCTCTGAAACTTGCAAAAAAAGACTTGACGGGTAGATACTCATAAATAAGACTGTCTTGAACCTCACGGGAAGATTAGATGTCCGCTGTCCCTGAAAAGGGGCAGAGGAAAGTCCGGACACCACAGGGCGGGATACTTCCTAACGGGAAGCTGCAGCAATGCAGAGCCAGCTCCACAGAAACAAACCGCCGGGCGCCCTCCTTTTTACGGTGCCGTTGAGAGACCGCAGCGTTTTTCGCGCCCTGGCAAGGGTGAAATGGTGGTGTAAGAGACCACCGGGGACCTTGGTGACAGGGTCTGCCAGGAAAGCCTTATCCGGTGCAATGCCAAATAGGGAAGCCCAAAGCGCGGCCCGCGCGAAATGGCTTCCGGGTAGGCAGCTCGAGGCCGTCTGTGAAGGCGGTTCCAGATGAATGGACATCAGGCCTCCGCTTGCGGGGGTCACAGAATCCGGCTTATTATCCTCCCGTGGGGTAAGCTTTTTTAGGAATTCTGTCGCTGATTTACGATAATGCGAGTTTAGGCATGGACTGGCGTGGAAATGCGTCTGTGGCAGGGCAAGGGCGGAGTGGCGGCGGTTTCTGCAAATTGTCAACGAGCAACCGACTGCGGAATATCCTGTTATTATAGCAGATAGGCATCCCTGAAGAACCACGTCAACAAGCAGAGTGGCTCCGGACGAAAATTCCCGAATAAAGCTCTTGACAAATCGGGCAGCCTAAAAAGAACATGGAATACAGTATCCAAATATCATCTTAAAATGGGAAAAAATGCTTAAAAACAAGACAAATAAAGTGAAAGACGGTTCCGCACCAACCAAAGCCCGGAGACGCGGGGGGGAGTTCCGCGCCCATATCCCGCTGCTTATCGACAAGAAAAAATACATCATCAAGACCGCTGACAGCATGGCGGAATTCCGCTCCGCGCTGCGTCTGAGGCATGATGTCTTTTTGGAAGAATTGCTCAACCGCCGCGAGAAAGACGGAATGGACATCGACAAGTTCGACCGCCGCTGCGACCATCTGCTGATCATCGAAAAAGCCACGGACAAGCTGATCGGCACCTACCGCCTGCAATCCTCCCTGCACACCAGGAAATGGTACACCGCCACGGAATTCCACATGCGGCGCATTAAAAAGCTGCCCGGCAACAAGCTGGAACTCGGCCGCGCCTGCGTGCATCCGGACTACCGCAATGGCATCACAATCGCCCTGCTCTGGGAAGGAATCCACGCCTACGTCATAGCCAGCCGTACCGACTACCTCTTCGGCTGCTCCAGCATCAAGACCATGGACAGGGAAGAAATCCGCCTCATCTACTATTACCTGAAGCAAAACGGCTTCCTCTCCCATGAACACAAGGTGCGCCCCCGCGGAAAGTTCAAGGTGCCCGGCCTCTGCCGCCATGTGCGCCGCGTGCCCATCATCATTGACGAACTTCCGCACCACGAATACCGCCAGAAGATTCCCTCACTGCTGAACTCTTACCTGCGCGTGGGGGCCAAGGTTTGCGGCACTCCCGCGCTGGACCGGGACTTCCGCTGCATCGATTTCCTCACCCTGCTGGAAGTGAAGAACCTCGCCCAGGCTTACGTCCGCAAAAACAAGGCGGAATAGGGAACAGCCATGCTGGCTCGCAAACTCCGGGATCTCCTGTGGCACGCCTGGCTGCTGCTGGATTACGGCTTCGTCGGAGTGATGATCCGGCTGTTCAACAAAGACAGGGTACGCCGCCGCTCGCTCAGCATCGCCAACGCCAGCCGCATCGCCCGCAGATTCCTGAAAGCCTTTCACATTACGCTCCGGGTCGAAGGTGTCCAGCACCTGGAGGCCCTGCGCGACAAAAACTACCTGCTGGTGGCCAATCACAGCACCTACGTGGACATCCTGTTGCTTGCGGCGCAGGAAAACCTGGTCTTCATCACCTCCGTGGAGATGGGGAACAACTTCTTTTTGGGGCAACTGACCCGTCTGGGCGGCTGCCTCTACACCGAGCGGCGTAAAAAGGTCTCTTTGCCCGCCGAGATCAAACGTTTCGCCGCCACTCTGCGCCAGGGCTTCAAGGTCGCGCTCTTTCCGGAAGGAACCAGCACCGATGGCTCCACCATCCGCGAATTCCGCCGTTCACTCTTCCAGGTGGCTGTGGACGCCCAATGCCCCGTGCTGCCTGTCTGTATCCGCTATCTGGGCCTGGACGGCCAGCCTATCGGCGATAACAACCGCGACCGCATCACCTGGTATGGTGACATGACCTTTTTGCCTCATCATTGGCGTCTGTTGGGACACTCGATCGAGGCCAGGGTCAGCTTTCTGGAACCTATCGCCTTTGATCCCTCCCGCACACGGAGCGAGCTGGCGGACTTAGTCCGCGGCCGCCTGCTGGAGAGCTTTCACGCCGGGGAACACCCCGCAAACCACATCGACAAGGAGAAATAATGGCTAAGAACGACGACCGCCTGCAACTGGGAAAAGTCAACTTCCTGCTCCTCATCCTGGCAGCCGTGCTGCTCATCGTGGGATACGTGATCATGAGCCTCAACGATATCACCATATCCCCGATCCTGCTGCTGCTGGTTTACGCTTTCCTCATCCCCTTCGCCCTGCTCTATAAAGGCAAACCGAAGGAATAAGCTTGCCCCTGCTCAACGAGGAAACCGCCGCCAAGCTGCGCCGGTTTCAGCTCAACGCCAAGGCCATCGTGGAAGGCTTCCTGGTGGGGCTGCACAAATCGCCCTACCACGGCTTCAGCGTGGAGTTTTCCGACCACCGCGAATACAATACTGGCGAGCCCCTTAAAAACATCGACTGGAAGATCGTCGCCAAGACCGACCGCTACTATGTGAAACGCTTTGAAGAGGAGACCAACCTCCGCTGCTACCTGCTGCTTGACCACAGCGCGTCCATGTTCTACCAGTCCGGCGCCAGCAGCAAGATAGAGTATGCGGCACAACTTGCCGCCGCCCTCGCCTGGCTGATGATAAGCCAAAAGGACGCCGTGGGGCTGGTTGCGTTCAACACCCAGATCACGTCCCTGCTGCCCCCCAAAGCCTACCGCGGCTACCTGGCGCAAATCTTCCGCGTTCTCGCCGAACTGCAGCCCCAGGAAGGCACACAACTCCTTGACAATCTCCACAAAGCCGCCGAAACAATCCGCAAACGCAGCCTCATCATCCTCATCTCAGACCTTTTGGACGACCCCGACAAGGTGATAGAGGGCCTCAAACACTTCCGCTCCCGCCACCATGAGGTGCTGGTCTTCCACATCGCCGACCGTATGGAAGACGAGTTCAGTTTCCGGCGCGAAACCGAGTTTATGGACAGCGAGACCGGCGAAAAGATCGTGGTCAACCCCTGGCAGATCAGAAACGAATACCTGCGCAATTATGAGGAACACATCACCCGCCTGCGGGAAGGCTGCCACCAATACAGCATAGAATACAACCCGGTAAGCACCTCCACGCCCCTGGATGACCTGCTGCTAAAATACCTCCTGATGCGCCGGAAAGGTTAAGGCTAATATCTAATGTGCCATAAAACGAAAAATACTCAAAAACAGCCGGATTTGGGGCTTTAAATGAAAACCGCGCAACGCCTGCTCTCCGACGCCCTCATCCAGGAAAAAGTAATCGAGGCTATCGGCAAGATATTTTGCGACCGCGAACCCCACGCCCAGGAATTGCTGACCAAGGCCCTGAATTCAGAAACGGATGAACTGGCGCGGGACATCCTGGACGATATCATCGACAATGCAGCCCTTGCCCGGGAGGAACGCCTGCCCCTCTGCCAGGATACCGGATTGCTGGTTGTCTTTGCCCGCTTGGGGGTGGATGTCCGCTTGGAAATCTGCCTGCGGGATACCCTGGAGCAAGCCGCGGCCATTGCCTGGCAAAAGTATTATATGCGCGACAGCATCGCTCCGGATCCATTGCGGGGGCAACTTGATGAATGCGAGGATATACGCTCTGAAAGTGATGCCAGACTTCCCATAGTGTTGCATCTGGAACAGGTGCCCGGGGATGGCCTGAGCCTGGATCTGGCACTCAAGGGCGGCGGGGCTGAAAATATGAGCGCTTTGCGTATGTTCAACCCCAGCGCCAAAGTTGAAGAGATAGTGGAGTTTGTGGTTGATACTGTGGTCAATGCAGGGGGCAGACCATGTCCTCCTGTCATTGTCGGTGTGGGTATCGGCGGGGATTTTGAACTGAGCGCCATCCTTGCCAAGCGGGCGCTGTTCACAGATTCAGATGAACGTGGCACTTGTTACAGAGAATTGGAAAAGGATATCTTGCGGCGCATCAATGAGCGCGGAAGAGGAGTGATGGGTCTGGCGGGCAGGAACACCGCTTTGGAAGTGCGGATACTCACCGCCCCCTGCCATATAGCTTCCCTGCCTGTGGCGGTAAATCTGGATTGCCATGCCCATCGGCATATCCGTGTGGAGATATAAATGTTTCACGTGAAACAGGGGTTATTATGAAAGTCCGTAAACTGAGCCTGCCATTCTCCTCTGAAATGATCTCGAGTTTGATTCAAGGAGATAAGATATTGCTGGATGGAACACTCTACACTTCCAGAGACCTTGCGCACACCCGCCTGGTGGAACTCATGCGTGCCGGACAGCCATCCCCAATTCCATTAGATGAGGGGGCATTGTTTTACTGTGGACCTTCACCTGTTCCCCCGGGTAAAGTATGCGGAGCGATTGGCCCTACCACCTCAGCCCGCATGGATCGCTTTACACCATTTCTTTTGGAGCATGGTCTCAAAGTAATCATCGGCAAGGGAGACCGTTCCCCGGAGGTATGTGATGCTATCCGTAAGCATGGCGCAGTGTATCTGGTTGCCACAGGCGGAATATCTGCCCTGCTCAGCCGCTGTGTTGTTTCACGTGAAACATTCCTCTGGCCGAAACTGGGCGCTGAGGCAGTCTATCGCTATGTGGTGCAAGACTTTCCCTGCTATGTTGCGATAGTCTGACTTACCGCAATTATCCGCGTTTAGTAATACCATTTCACTATCATTTTTAACTTTATTAAAGAAAGGATCCCGGCTCAGAGCTGTTCACCAGTATGTTTCCGCCTTCAGATACAGTCACGCCAATTTCAGCACTATCAAATTGCATGCCCTCACGTGGATAGGAAATGCTGAGCTTATAACTGTCCGCACTCCAGCCTGACATTATGGGTTCGTTAATGCTGTTGATCCGCACCCTTACCCGGTGGATTCCGCCCTCGTAAAAAGAGCTTGACATGAACCAACGGGATTTAATCGTTGTGGCACGACGCTTGCGATAATACAGATTAGGAGTAATGAGGTAACCCTCAAACAACCGGAGAGTCAATGGGTTGGATTCTACGCCAGCTCTTGGGGCTCCAGTATCTGTCTGGCAAGCCACTTTTAATATAATCAACAAGCGAAGCATGGTTAAGGAGGTTAAATGCGCAAAACGCTTCTGAACGTTATTCTGTTGCTTTTAATAGCCTTTATCGCTTTTTCCTGCGACAAGGACAACGGCAACAAACCCCCAAATAATCCCGACATTGCCATGGCCCTCACCAACTATTGGGAAGACCAGGCCGACATGACCGCCGCCTTGGAGACCAGGGCAGGCACCATGGATTTGATCGTGGAAAAAATCGAAAACCTGGGCAACAGGCGCGGACGCAACGAAATTGCTGAGATCAACGCCCTGGTGGAAAACTATGTGAACCAAAGCAACGCCGCCGGGGAAACTTTCGAGCAAATGATCCTGCTGGAAAACAACATCGTCCCCTATGGCGACGTGGGCAACAAAGGACTGTTTACCAGTGTCTGCAAAGGAATTTACAACAAGGCCAAGGACACCGTGGTCTCCGGCGGGCGCATGGTGCGCAGCGGCTGGAGGGTGCTGAGTGGCAGCCACAGCCTGCGCCAGGTGCTCCGCGACCCGGAATCGGGCATCCCCGTCGTTTCGCATTTTGCGGAAAAGGTCGCCCGCCACAACTCCGAACGCGACGCCTGTATCCGCCAATCCATCATGGAAAACAACGACCAGGAAGGCTATATCCCTCTTGACCGGCTGCAGGGGAACACGCCCCAGGAAAAGGTGAACTACTATCTGAACCTGGATGAGGAAGACCCCTTAAAGATGAGCATCAGGCGCGACGTAATGTGGTGGGATGAGGAGCAACGCATCCGTACCGCCGATACCGCCAGGGAACTGGGCGAGACCGGCGTAAAGATCGTGGCCGACGCCTATGGCGGAAACGTGGGCGAAATAACCAACGAAATACTGTACCAACACCTCAGCCCAGACCAGGATCCCAACGACAAAGGCACCGTCAAACTGACCGTGGTGAAAGAATCCACCGGACAACCTCCCATCGAGGACGAAAAGACCATCATCATCAACAAGTCCAACGCTCCGGCGAACGATTCGCGCATCACAGTGATTGAAAACGCTCCGCAAGAGATGGATCTTGACCTTCCCTCCGGCGTGTATGACTTCATCGTGATCGCCGAAGGCCACATCCGCACCTTCATGAAAGGGGTGAGCGTCTCGCGGGACGAGCTGCAAACACAGGTTGCCAGGCTGCTTGACCTGATGGACAACGCCATTATCGTGGAAAGCATCACAGCCACTCCCGAGGTGGTAAACCAGGGCGGAACGGCGCAGGTGACCCTGGCCTGTGCCAGCACCATCGGCCAAAACCTCAGCTTTGAATGGAGCGTGACCGGCGGCGCCTACGCCAATTTCAGACCCAATAAAAATAACCTCACTTTCAGACCCACCGAAGAGGGAATCTACACCGTGTCCGTGACCGTGACGGATGGGCTGAACAACTCCCGCACCGCCACCACGGAAATATCCTGCCTGCGCTCCAGGCTGGTCTTCCAAGGCTACAGCATCTACCAGGAAGAGTTCAATGATGGTTTGTTCAATCCCGGCGAAATAGCCGCTTTGGAACTGGAATTCAAGAACGAAGGCACCGAGGACCTCGAGGGAATCGTGCGTATCCAGGGCCTGGAAGGAACAGGCGTGGGATTCTATGCCACCAACGCAAGCGTGGGAGCGGGTGAATCCGTGTTCTGGCTGGCCAATGTGCAGGTTCCCACCCCATACACCTCTTCCACCGCCAAGCTGAAGGTGCTCTTCGATACCGAGGACGAGAACAATAATCCCGTCACTATCAGCAACATTGTGGAGATTCCGGTCGATTTCTATGTGGAGATAAACCCCATCACTTCGCCGGTTACCGATCGCGTGCTCACCATCAGAGGCAAAGTGGCCAACCCCAGCCTCACCAGCGCGGTGATGATCCTGGACGGCGATCCGGAACAGGCTTTCCAACTCAACCTCAACAACGGCAGCTTCTCCCAGAAGATAGCGATCACCGGCTCCAGCCAACCGGTTAACCACTCGGTGGTGGTGAACGCCACTTCCGGGCCGGTCACTGCCAGCGCGAGCGCAGAATTCACCTCACAGGTGCCGCCCACGGCCCTGCGTATAACGCTCACCTGGGATACCGCCGACACCGACGTTGACCTCTGGTGCACCGATCCCAACGGCGAAAAGTGTTACTACGCCAACAGAACCACCGCCAGCGGGCTGCATCTGGACTTTGACGATACCAACGGCTACGGTCCGGAAAATATCACCACCACAACTATAATCCCCGGTGACTATCTGGTTCAGGTGCATTACTATAGCGATCATGACTATTACAACGCCATCGCCACATCGCCGGTGGTGGTGATCCGCATGAACGAGGGCGCCGCCAACGAGACCAGCAACAGCTACTATGGCCATCTGAACGACTCAGGCGACCTGTGGACGGTCACAACCCTGCATTTCGACGGCAAGAGCTGGAGATATAAGGACAGCGACACCCATAGCGTGAAAGCTTCCAACACCCTGCCTGCCAAACACTAATAATAAACACATACCTAAGGGGAGCGGTTTTGCCTGCTCCCCTTTTTCTGTTTTCCGCTTTGCTTGTGTCAGTCAGGGGATGATGTAAAGACCCCAAACAAGCATCCAATCAATAAACAACCGGCATCAATTCCTTGACAACCGCGTAAATAATCCGATACATTCCGCAATATCCTTCATAGCGCCCTCCCTTGCTGCGACTGCGTTTGGTGCCATCATCCTTAGGTCATCCCTCACCGGGTTAAGGATGACTGCCGGAAGACCCACGCCAGAGAGGGAGATGCAAATGAGGCCCATCCCCCTCATATATATAGGTGCTACGATAGGTGGAAAGGAGGACTTCGTGGTGACGTGGTGCTATCGGAAAAGAGATAGAACGCGGATAACAGGATTGACAGGATCTTTGAAGGTGGAAAGGTGAAATGGTGAAAAGGTTCCCCTGAGCAAGTCCATCAAGCCATATACTGTGTCATCCCGGGAAGTCGGGGTCCCCTCTGGGGTGGCTTACCCGGGATCCAGTCTTTTAGAAACAACCACCCAATCCCAAAACAAACCACCCCCAAGCTATAAAACCGTGTCATCACGGCCTACGAGCCGTGATCCAGTCTTTTGAAATGACCGTGGAAAGGTGGAATAGAACGCGGATAATATAAGGGCT
>DFUX01000051.1 GCA_002379855.1 Cloacimonetes bacterium UBA4175
AACAGACTTCGGCAGCCCTTTACTTGACAACCGCATAAATAAACCACTACATTCCGCATAATCCTTCATACCGCCCTCCTTTGCTGCTACTTGATTTTATGCCATCATCCTTAGGTCATCCTTATAAATTATAAGGTTGACCCCAGGAAGACCCACGCCGGAACCCGGGAATCAAATGAGGGCAATCCCCCTCTATATAATATAGGTGCTACGATCAGGCCGTGGATAGGTGAAGTGGTGAAAAAGAGATCCAGTTGTATGCAAACGAAATAGAATGATGGATTACCGGAGCTTGGAAGCCCTGTCTCCGGTTCTTGGCTCGGGGCAACGCATAAGTCTGAATCCCTACTTGAAATTCTGTTGATTGCCACAGAGAAACCAGACGCCATCTTCCCGGTAAAAATAGGAAGCGTCGCCCTCGGTGTCGGGATCCAGATAGCTTAGAGTGCTGTCCGCGGCCGCGAAGGTCAGCTTCATGCTCACGGTCGCCCGGGAGCCAGCCAGGTCAATATCCCGCACTTCCACGTCCAGCAGGTCGAAGCGTGCCATACGGTCCTGCCACAGCCCGCGCAGTTGAAAGCCATACATCCCTTTGTGGTAAAAGTCCGGATGCACCTGGGTCATGATGCCCTCAATGTCTTTCCAGCAGAAATCGCGGGCAATGCCTTTCAGGATATCCTCGATGCGGATTTTGTCCATGTCTTCGGGACTGCTGGCCAAATTGCAGGACAGCAGGAACAAACAAAGCAACAGGACGCCAAGCTGCCTCATACGCGGCTCAACCAGGCCAGTGTCTCAATGTGCCAGGTTTGGGGAAACATGTCAAAGGGTTGGATGCCTTCCAGTTTGTAACGCCCGCTGCCAAGCAGGATTTTGAGGTCCCTGTGCAGTGTCATGGGCGCGCAGCTTAGATAGAATATCCGCTCGATACCCGTGTCGATTATGGCTTGCAGTGCGGCTGGCTTCACTCCGGAACGGGGAGGGTCCAGAATGATCACATCCGGCGTTTTACAGGGGCTGCTTTGCTGGTCTGAAAGCAGCGCGGGCAGGGCGTCCTCCACTCTGGCGCAGAGATGGTCCACGTTCGCCAGGTCGTTCAGTTCGGAGTTCAGTTCCCCATCCAGTGCCGCTTCCCGGCATTCCTCCACGCAGAGCACGCGTTCTGCCTGCGCGGCCAGGTTCAGCCCCAGCGCCCCGATTCCGCTGTAGGCGTCGAAGACCAGTCCCGCGCCGCCCATCAGTTTCTGCAGGCGGGCGATGATCTGTTCCGCGGTGCCGCGGTTGATCTGCCAAAAGCTGCGGTAGTGGATTCGGAAGCGTTTGCCCGCCAGTTCGTCAAAGAGCCAGGGATTGCCATACAGCAGTTTGTCTTCCGGGCCCAGGATCACGTTTCCCCGTTCCCGGTTGATGTTTTGCACGATGCCGCTGATGCAGGGGAACTCCGCGGTGATCTGCTTCACAAAGAGGTTGGAAAAAGGCAGCTTGGCTCCCCTTGTCACCAGGATCAGCAGCACCGAGCTTTGATCCTTGTTGCAGCGGAGGCCGATGTGGCGCAAAGTGCCGGTGTGGCTGGCTTCAGAGTAGGCCTGCACACCCGCTTTCCGGCAGATTTCCAGGCAACGCTGGGCGATGGTGTCAAAGAGTTGGGGATGCAGGACGCAACGCTGATGGGGGACGATCCTGTGCGACCAGCGCGCGTAAATGCCATAATAGAGGCCATCGGCGCCGGAACCCACGGGCAGAAAGGCTTTGTTGCGGTAGTTTATGGGGTTTGGCGAAGCGGGCATGGCGCCGATCTTCAAATCCGGGGCCAGGGGCTGCAGCAATTCCCTCACCAGTTCGGTCTTGGCAGCCAACTGCGCCGGGTAGTCCAGCATCAGCCAATCGCAGCCGCCGCAGGGGTCGTCCAGGTCAAAGGAAGCGCAGTCCGCTTCCTGCACTCCCTTGCCCCGCTCCAGCCAACGCAGGGGCCTGGCAAAGGCGGTGTCCTTGCGTTCCTTGATCAGCTCCACTTCCGCCAGGTCGCCGACCGCCATCCGCTGGGCAAAGATCGCCTTGCCCTCGTGAAAGCCCAGGCCAAAACCGCCCAGAGCCAGCTTTTCTATCCGGAGGATGAATCTCTTGTTCACACCATCATCTTACGCAGGGCTTCAATCCTCTTCTCCACCGGCGGATGCGTCGCGAACAGGGAGAGGGGGCTGAAGTTGTTGATCTTGGCAATGGCATAGGCGTCTTTGCGGCGCGAAGGCACGTAAGCTTTGCTGATCTTTTCCAGGGCGGTGATCATGTGGCCGGGGGTGGTCAGGGCGGCAGAACCGGCGTCCGCCTTGTATTCCCGGTGGCGCGAGTGGGCTGCCAGCACGATGTTGGCAAGGATCATCAGCACGTTCTGGATGATCATCGCGATGGCGGCCTGGCTGGCGGAATACATCATCCCGGCCGAAGCCCCGTCATCATCGTTTCTGCCTCTTCTGCCGCTCAGGAGGGCGGCGATGATATTGGCCAGAAAGAGCACAAAGGTGTTCATGGTGCCCATCAGCAGGGTGGTGGTGACCATGTCGCCTTCCGTGATATGCGTCATCTCGTGCCCCGCCACGGCAGCCAGTTCCTCCTCATCCAGGTTTTGCATGATCCCGCTGGAAAAGGCGATCAGGGATCTGTTTTTGGACGCGCCGGTGGCAAAGGCGTTGTTGTCCGCCGCCTGGTAGATGCCAAACTCCGGCATCCTGATGCCTTTGTGGGCGGCCATTTTCTCTATCGTATCAAAGAGGTAAAGCTCTTTGCCGCGGGCTGTTTCCCGGGTGAGCGGGGTGATCCTGTAGGATGCCTTCGCCATCGCTTTGCTGGAAAGCAGAGAAATGACCGCTCCGGCAAAGCCGAATATGCCGCAGTAAACCAGCAGCCCGATCCAGTCCGAGCTTTTCACGCCCACGATCTGCATGATAAAACCCAAGACAGCCAACACCAGGATGTTGACCGTCAAAAACAGCCCCCAACGCTTAATTATAGTCCACATGGATTATATAATCCTCCTTACAGGTTTATCGGATTCAGGGGCAGCCACGGGAATGATCTCAGCCCGTGCCACCCTTGAGGTCACACTAATTGACAGTGCGATAACAAGGCAAGTAAAATTTTTGGTGCCCAGAGATTAGAAAGGCTTCATGCAAATATCGGGGCTTCCTTTGAGGTGGAAAGGTGGAAAGGAGACCTTCGTGGTGAGGTGGTGTCGTGGTGATTGTGAAAAAGAGATAGAACGCGGATGACAGGATCGACAGGATCAGCAGGGTATTTGAAGGTGAAATAGCGAAAAGAAGGCCACGAAACAAGTCCACCAAGCTATATACAGTGTCATCCCGGGCAAGCCGGGGTCCTCGACGGATCGGTTACGATCCGTTGGGGTGGGATAGCTTGACCCGGGATCCAGTCTTTTAATAATGTCCACGAATTACACGAATTATCACGAATTAAAAGAACAGGATAAGGACAGCGTCCAAACCAAAATCAAATACCAGACCCCAAAGCAACCGCCCCTATATAACCCCAATCCGCGGCAATCCGTGCCTTTTATCCGCGTATATCTGCGTGAACCGTTTGATCCGGGATCCGGTGCCCTGGGGTGGCAAAGT
>DFUX01000080.1 GCA_002379855.1 Cloacimonetes bacterium UBA4175
CCGACGCAATCTGCTCTTTTTATCCGCGTAAATCTGCTGAACCGCTTGACCCGGGATCCAGCGCCTTGGGGTGGCAAAGTCCGTTTGCCACAGAGACCGGAGGTCTCTCCCAAACAGGCAACTCCGTTGCCTCTGCCGAACAGACTTCGGCAGCCCAATACCACGGCAATCCGCGCCTTTTATCCGCGTATATCTGCGTGAACCGCGTGAACCGGAATCCAGTCTTTTGTGAAAGTGCGTAAAAAAGGCGGTTCGGCGACCGCCTGTACAAGTATTGTTTGGAGTCCAAGCCAGCCCTGGGATTGGCGAAAAGCGGGCAATCCCGTTGCCGGCTTGAACTCCAAACCCGCGTGAGCCGCTATTCGTTCCGCGGAGCGGGGAGCATGATCACGCTCAGTTTATTGCGGTCGAAGGTCAGATACTTTTTGGCAGCTTTCGTCACGGCCTTGCGGTCGATCTTGTCCACCAGCGAGGGCATGGCGAGGAACCCTTCCAGGGGTTTCTTTTGCCAGACGCTGTTGTATATCTGGTTTAGCCAGTAGTAATTGGTGCGCAGGTCTTCCTCCAGGGTTTTGGTCAGGGTGGCTTTGGTGGAGACCAGGTAGCGGTCGTCGATATAGCCCGCCCTGATGCTGTCCAGGGTGGCGAAGATAGCCCGGTTGAGTTCTTCCACCCGGGCGGGCGAGCAGGCCATCATGCTGGAGAAGGTGAGGCTGGGCTTGGGATAGCGTTCCTTGCCCGGCCAGGCTTGGATGAAATAGACGCCGCTCAATTCCTCGCGGATGTTTTCGCGCAGCTTTTCATTGAGCACCAAGGTGAGGGCGTTGAGGTTCATATCGTTTTTGGGAGTGGCTTTGTAGCCGCAGTTGGTCACGTGGGAGACGAAGCTGCGGTCGCTTTCGCCCTTGCGGAAAAGCTCCAGTTTCTGGCCTTTGAACAATCTAACGCCGGCGTCCACGATCCTGTCCTTGCGCCGGGCTTTGGGGAGGTTGGCCAGATAGCGGTTGGCGCAATCCAGCAGTTGCTGCTCGTCATAGTTGCCCACAAAGATGAAGGTGAAGTCGGAGAGGTCGGCAAAGCGGTCAAGATAGATCTGCTCCATGCGCCGGAGGTCTATCCTGTCCAGGTCTTCCACCGTGATAGGGCGGCGATAGGGGCTGTGGCCATACATGGCGGAACCGAGCTTGTCCGCAAAGACCTGCTGGGGGTCGAGTTCGCGGTTGGCGAGGCGGCTGCGGTAGCGCTGGATGAAGGACTCGAAGTCCTTCTGGTTGAAGCGTGCGTTGGTGGCATACTGGTGGATAAGCTGAAACATCAGCTCCATGTCCTTTGGCGAGCACTGGCCGCTCATCCCTTCGGAGTAAAGCCCCAGGCTGATGCCGGCGCTGGCCACCTTGCCGGCGGTGGCTTTCTGCAGGGCCATGGCGTCAAACTTGCCAAATCCGGAATCGCGCACATAATCCGCCAGCAGGCGGGCAGCGGGGACATCCTCTGCCGGATACCGGGAGTAACCGCCGGGGCTGACGGCCTGGAAGAGCAGCTCATCGGCCTTGAAATCGGTCTTTTTGCCATAGACCACAATGCCGTTGGCAAGCTCCCATCTGCTGATGCCGGAGCGGGGATAGTGTTTTTCCTTTTTGAGGGGCAGGGGAGCGGGGATGGGATCCAGCAGGGGTTCGTCCAGAGCCACGTCCTCATAGGGTTCCAGCTCCAGTTCGCCCACCTCCGCGGCAATCTGCAGCAGACGCTGGTCGTCCGGATATTGCAGGCCTTCCCTGGCAGGCGCGCCCAGGGCGATGACCATGTTGTTCTCGGGCACCAGTTCGCCCACCAGGCTGTTGACCGTATCCAGATCGATGAGCTGGAGCAGCGCGCCGAGCAAATCATATTCCTGTTGGGGGCTGAGCAGGGGACGCTGGTTGGCGATGCAGTCGATGATCTCCCAGGCGATGTCGCCGGATTCGCGGGTGTCGCTGTCTGCCAGTTGTGATTCCGCGCCGCGCAGGAGGTCGAGTTTGGCGCGGTCAAGTTCGCTCGCCGTGAAGCCGTGGCGATGAACGCGTTCCGCCTCGGTGAGCATGGTGGTGAGGGCTGCTTCGGCCTTGCCTTCGCCAAACATGGAAACCAGCATGGATTGAGACATGGTGCGCAGGGCGGGGTATTCGTAGGAAAAGGCGAAGGAGAAGGGCGGATCGGCCTCTTTGCTCTTCTCTTCCAGGCGGGAGTTGAGCATGGTGTGGAAGAGGTTGCGGGCGGTTGCGTCAAAGTATTGGGGAATGGTCTGCACGCGGCGCACATCCTTTTGCCAGGAGACGGAGAGCAGGTTGCGGGAATACTCGGGATCGGTCGCCACCACGGCGCGGGGCAGGGGATGGTCTGGAACCTCAAAATCCTGGCGCGGGCGGGGATCATCCCGTTTGGGGATGGGGCCAAAGAACTCCCTCACCAAAGCGAGCATATCCTGGGGGTCAAAATCGCCCACGATCACCACGCTCTGGAGGTCTGGCCGGTACCAGTCGCGGTAAAAGCGGCGTATGGTCTCCGGAGTGAAGGTGCTGAGCACCTCATAGGTGCCGATGGGGGCGCGTTCAGCGTAGCGCGATCCGGCAAAGACCACCGCGTTTTGGGCGTCCCGGACGCGGGTGTTGGCATCCTGTCCCATGCGCCATTCCTCGATGATCACTCCCCGTTCGCGTTCGATCTCGGCGGGGTCGAAACTCACTTGGGAAGCCATGTCGGACATGATCAGCAGACCCTTGCGCAGTTGCTCGCGGTTGGTGGTGGGCAGGCGGAAGGTGTAGGCGGTGAAATCGTAGCTGGTCATGCCGTTTAGCCCGTTGTAATAGCCCATGCCGATGGAGGAGAGGTATTCCACCATCTCGGTGCGGCCGAAGTGTTTGGTGCCGTTGAAGGCCATGTGTTCCGTGAAGTGCGCCAGTCCGCGCTGGTCGTCGTCTTCGTTCACGGAGCCCACATCCACATAGAGGCGCAGCTCGGCGATGCCTTCCGGGCGAGGATTGCGCATGATGTAATAGCTGAGGCCGTTCTCGAGCTTGCCTGAGAGGAGCTTGGGATCCTGCTCCAACTGGACGGGAATGTCCTGGGGGCGGGGAACGAGTTTGCCGGTAGCCTGCAGAACCGAGAACAGCAGCAGGATCAGGATGAGCGGGATGAATTTTTTCATATTGTATTACTCCAGTGGGGATAGAATGTATTTTAATAAGAGGAGTGGATTTGGGCTGTTGCCGCTTTCCACTTTTCCCCTTTTATTTGTGCCAGTTCGAGTGATGCAAGGATCATTTGGTCATTTGCTGGGTGGATTGAGGGTGATCAGGAACATTTCGTCAACTTTCAGGACGTTGCTGGAGTCGCCATAGACAAATTCAGTGCCATCCTCGAAGGTGATCTTGGCGGTATAGTAGAAGTTGTTGTTGGCGGTGGTGTAGGTGACGCGTCGATACCTGCTTTCCCCGGGAGCGATGCTGCCCAGATTGGTCTCAACATACTCCTCGCCGTTCTTGTTCCTTCTCAATTCTGCTCTGTGCACAGTCTGGTTGCTGTTGTTCACCACCTTGAAGCAGGCGCGGTTGGGAGTCAGATAGCCGGTTCGCCGTTCCCCTGCTTCCATGATGAATTCGCTGCTATCTGTGGGACGCAGTTCGCCGTCCTCCTCATAGACCATCTGGTAGGTCTCGCCTTGTGCCCAAAGCTCCACTTCACGCTTCACATTGCTGTTGAAGATGTGTTCGCGGGCAGTGGAAAACTTGAAGGTGTGGGCTTCACCCGGGGCCAGTTCGATCTCGGCGCTGTCTTCCATGCGCACCCAGGCCAGGTGGCTGGTATCGTTCCTGATCCAGTATTCCACACCGGAGTCGCAACCAGCCAGCAAGAGCAAGGCCGCGAGAATCAGGATTATATATAAGCTTTTCATGATTTCACCTCGTTTCTTTTGTAAATGACAAGTTCGGTTTCCGGTCAGGATACGTCAAGAAGAATGTTTTCAGAGACCGGATCACGGCTCAAGCCACCCATCAAACAGCCACGCGCATTGGCGGTAACCCCGACAGGCCGGGATGACGCGGTTTAATAGTCTGGGTGTGGTTTGTTTTAGGGTCGGGTGGCCATTTCAAGCCTTAAAAGACTGGATCCCGGCTCGCAGGCCGGGATGACACGGTAGATAGACTGGGGGATATTTACTTTTGGGCTGGCTGGTTGTGTCTAAAAGACTGGATCACGGCTCGCAGGCCGTGATGACACGGTGTGTAGTCTGGTGATGGTTTGTTTTGAGGTCGGATGGTAATTTCTAAAAGACTGGATCCCGGGTCAAGCACGCTTGCCCGGGATGACACAGCATATAGCCTGGTGGTTCTTGTTCGGGGGCACCTTCCACCATTTCACCTTTCCACCTTTCCACCTCAAAAAACACCTTTCCGCGGACTGATCGTAGCACCTATATATATGGGGGGGGGGATGGCTCTCATTTGCATCACCCTCTCCAGCCTGGGTCTTCCTGGGGTCAACCTTATAATTTATAAGGATGACCTAAGGATGATGGCCTAACCTCATGTGGCAGCGAAGGATGGCGGTATGAAGGATATTGCAGATAATTGTGATTATTATCCGTGAACGACAAGGTATGTTTGTCGTGGTGACGTGGTTACGTGGTGATGTGGTGAGTAGTCTGTGGTTTGTTTGTATCGTCCTGGTATCGCTACTTAAATTTCGGGGTATGGGTGGAATGTTTTCAAAGGATATCCAGGATCAGTTCTTCCCGTGGCTGGGGTTCGGGGGCGATCCGGTAAGCGGCGCGGATCAGTTCCACCACGGAAGGCGCCTGGGCAGAGTCGTTGCAAAGCAGTTCGCCCAAGGGATCGCCAGCCCGCACATAGTCACCGATCTTGGGTATGAGCAGGGCTCCTGCGCCGTAGTCGATCTGGTCTGAAACCTTCATTCTTCCGGCTTTGACACGCACCAGGGCATAGCCTATGGCGCGGCAATCGATGTGTTGGATGTAGCCGCTGTCCTGCGCAATGATGGGCAGTTTGCAGCCGGCTGTCCCCATCAGGCTGTAATCCTGGAGGACGCGGGGATTTCCGCCCTGGGCGATGATGATCTCCTCCAGTTTTTGCAGGGCTTTACCGCTGGAGACAGCGCCGTCAATGAGTTTGGCTGCTTCCCCGGAGTCGGAGGCCAGGCCGGAGCTAAGCAGCAGTTGCGAAACAAGTTCGGTGGTGAGCAGTTTGGTGTCCGGCAGGGGGTTGCCTTTCAGGTATTCGATGGCCTCGACCATCTCCAGGCCGTTGCCTACAGCCAGCCCCAGGGGGGAATTCATGTTCGAGAACACCACCCTGACTTTCTGGCCAAAGCTCTCTCCGGTGGAGACCAGCAGGGCAGCCAGTTCGCGGGCATGCTCGAGGTCAGGCATGAAGGCTCCGCTGCCCACTTTGAGGTCGATCACCAGATGCCTGCCGCCTTCGGCGATCTTTTTGCTCATGATGCTGGCGGTGATGAGGCCGGGGCTTTCCACCGTGGCGGTCACATCCCGCAGGGCATAGATGCGGCGGTCGGCGGGCACCAGTTCGTCGGATTGCCCCACCAGGGCGAAGCCGTGCTTTTCCACCAGGGCCTTGAACTCGTCAATGCCATACTGCACGCGGAAGCCGGGGATGGATTCCAGCTTGTCCAGGGTGCCACCCGTGTGCCCCAATCCGCGCCCGGAGATCATGGGCACGCTCAGTCCCAAAGCCGCCGCGATGGGGGCCAGCATCAGGCTGATCTTGTCGCCCACGCCTCCGGTGGAATG
>DFUX01000081.1 GCA_002379855.1 Cloacimonetes bacterium UBA4175
GACTTCGGCAGCCCAATACCGCACCAATCCGCGGCAATCTGCGTAATTTTCCGCGTATATCTGCGCGAACCCCTTGACCCGGGAGCCAGTGCCCAGGGGTGGCAAAGTCCGTTTGCCACAGAGACCGGAGGTCTCTTCTAAACAGGCAACTCCATTGCCTCTGCCGAACAGACTTCGGCAGCCCCTTATTTGGCAGCCAAGAGGGGCAACGTCCAAGCGAAATCCAAAGTATCAGGAAAGACTTGCTGTCCAGCTACTCCATCTCTTCAAAATCGGCGGAATCCGCGTCGGGATCGGGCATAGTGGCGGCAAAGTCCAGCAGGGGCTGCCAGTCCGGATGTTCGGCGATGGGGTCGTCTGCCATGGTGAGCAGCATACTGGTGCCGATGGCGCCCTTTTCCACCATCAGGCGCAAAGTGGCGATGGCCTTGGCGTAGTCTTTTTCCAAGTAGTGCGAGTTTGCAAGAAAGAACAGCAGGTCAGGGTTTTCCAGCCAGGCGGGGTTTTTGTCGATCTCCTGAAGCAGCAGGGCGTATTTGCCGTTCTTGTAGAGCGACTGGCAGAAACCCAACACTGCCCCGTCAGCGGCTTCGGCGGCGTTCTCATAGCCGGAACCGATCTTCGCCTGCGCGGCAGAGAGATGGGAGCGGCGCAGCAGGTCGATGCGGTCAAAATCCGCCATGAACTTGTAGATGAGGCCGTAGAGCTGTTCCGGAGCTTTGGTGGAAAGCACCTTTTGGAAGAGGTTGCTGGAAGAATCGTCCTTTTTGGCGGCGAGGTTGTAGAGCAGGGAGCCGACGATCGAGGAAAGGCTTTCGGGATATAGTTTCAGGTGGTTGGCGATGAACTTTTTGTCTTTTTTGATGGAATTGACCCGCTCCGCGCGCAGGGGATCCTGGGCGTCCGCCTGGCCAAAGTAGTTCAGATAATATTCGTTGATCAGGCGGTAGCCATAGCACTCTTTGGGATGGGCTTTGGCGAGCTTGCGGCCTTCGCGCAGCTTGTCGCCGTCGTCGGAGCTGACCCGCGCCAGCAGGTAGCGCACCAGGGGGTCTTTGCTGTCGGCGGGGAAGGCGTCTTGATAGACGGTTTGTGCCTGATCGCGGTTGAAGGCGTTCCAGGAATCCTGAAAGGACTCCGCCGCCCGGTAGTCGCCCCGGTGGAGCAGCAAGTCCGCCAGCTTGCCTTGTTGTCCCGTTTCATGATAGCTAAGCGCGAGGCAGAAAATCACATACTGGTTTTCCCAATAGTGCGGTTCCGCGCCAAAATAGTCGATCACGGCCTGGTAGTCTTTGGCTCTGTCGAAGTAATACGCCGCCAGCAGTCCAGCTTTTTCGGCAAGGTCGCGGGTCACCTTGTCCGGACTGCCGCTGGCGCGGAGCAGGTTGATATGGCAGCGCAGGATGGGGTAATACTTTTCGATGGGCAGAATCAGGCTGAGGTCATACTCCGCCAGCCAGCGTTCCTTGCTGTCCCAGGCCTGGCGGAAGGCAAGCTCGGCGGCTTCGGGATCGTCCAGCATCACATTGCGGAAGACAGCCGCCATGCGCCCATACCTGGCCTGGGGGAAGGCCTGGCAATAGTGTTCGATGCTTGGCAGGTCGGCGGCCAGGTCACCTTCGGGCAAAGGGTTTTCCTGATCGGGACTGCTCTTGTAAGCCAGATCGGTGAGATGGGTGAAGAGCAGCGACTGATAGCCTCCCTCGAACTGGGGAAAATCGCGGATCAAATCGCGGGACAGGGCGGCGCGGGTGACCATGTTGGCCTCTGCGGAGGCAGTCAAAAAGCGCCACTTGGGCTGTTCGGGATGGGCGGCAATGGCCTGGGCGAGATAGTCCACATAGGCGCTGTCCGCCAGTTGAGACCACATATATCCGGCGAAGAGCAGTTCGTCCAGATCATCGTTTTCCTGCAAAAAGCTTTGGGCGAGGGGGCCGAATTCCTCAGCCGTGGGTTTTTGGGAAAAGCTGCCAAACAGTTCCTCGATATTCATCGCCGCGGCGCTGCCCGCCAGAAGCAGCAACAGCAGCATCAGCAAATGCTTGCGTAGGGTCATCGGTTCTCCATTTATAGGCGCACGCGCGCCTCTTTCATATTCTTGGGGCGGAGGGGCAGTCCCCGCCGCGTGTTCAATATACTATTTGAGCAGGATCATCCTGCGGGTAAAGCTTTGGCCGGCGCTGGAAATCCGGCAGAGATAGATTCCGGAGGAGACCTGCCTGCCGGAGTCGTCCCGTCCATCCCAGCGGGTGGAGTGGCTTCCGGCACGGCCTTCGGCCTGGAGCAGGCTGCGAACCTTCTGCCCCTTCAGGTTGTAGATGGAAAGCGTGAAGGGGGCGCTGTCCTTGAGTTCATAGCTGATTTCGGTGCCGGAGGAAAAGGGATTGGGGCTGACGGCGAGGTTCAGGCCAGCCGGCGGCGCGGAAGGATCGTCGGTCGCCAAAACGGGAGCCTGGAGCAGCAGACGGATGTCCGCCGCGCCCAGGATGCCGCGTCCCAGTGCGTCCGTCCAGGGGCGGTTGGGTTCCGTGATCCAGGTGTGGCCGCAGATCGCCTTGGTGTCGAAGATCATGTTCTGATATTCAAAGAGGTTCAAAACCACCGCGATCTGGCCGGAGATGGAAGTGGTGTCCTCGATGGCCACGGTGAAATCCGGCTCGTATTGAGGATTGTAGATGTAGCCCAGGTCAAGCAGCACCTGATCGGTGATGGCGCCATTCGCGAAGCGGTTGATGGTGCCAGTCACCAGCCCGGGTGTTTCCGGCGTGCCCCAGGGATCGGGCGTGATCTGAAAACGCAGGGCTTCCACCCGGTAAAGCTGGTCGCCCAGGTCAATTTCCATTGCAACCTGAATGGGGATCGCGCCGCGTCCGTAGGCTTCCCAGTCGGGAGTGTCCGTCATCCAGTCGAACCAGTTCAGGTTTTCGGGGTCGATGATCTCGATCTGGTTGCTTTTTGTGCTTTGCATCCCGTTCTGCTGCCAGGCTGTCACGCTGATCTCGTGCGTTCCGAGGGACAAGCTGGCTCCATCTATCATCATGGTATAGAGCGGCCCGAAGGACTGACCTTGCAGGATTCCGTCCACAAAAAAATCCACCCTGTCCAGGGAACCCACGGCCGGAATGACATTCGCCACAACGGCAAAGGCTTCGTTTGGCACAAATGATCCCGAGGCCGGGGTGAGGGACTGGATCGCAGGAGGCATGTTGTATCCGGCCGGTTCCACCCTGAAACTGATCGTATCTCCGGCGTAGCCGATCTCCTTGATGTTCACGGGGATGGTGGCGCCGTTGCTGTAAACGGCGCGGGGATTGGTGAAGGGGTTGAACTCGGTGCGCTGCTCCTCCGCGCAGAAAGCTGCTTCGGCGATCTGGCCGTTGGAGGTATTGCTGCCGTTGGGACGGAAGATGTAAACCGCGTCCGGCGGGCCGTCCGCGTTGCCGTGCATGGTCGCGTTGATGCGGTAGATCAGCAGTCCGGAACCGGGCAGTTCCTCCTCAAATATATCGCTGTCCTGCTTGCGGTATTCAAAGACCAGGCTTTCGTTTCCGCCGGGAAAGGTCATATAGAAGCAGTTGTTGGTCGGCGAGGTGACTGGATTGAGGGTGAAGCTGGCTCCCGTATAGGGTATCTCCGGAATGTCGTCTATCCATCCGCCGTAGCGGTATTTCATATACATGCCCATGTGGCCGTATCCGCTTTCCATGATGTCCCAGCATCCGGCGGGAGTCAGGCCGTCATATTCGTAGTGATAGAGGTCTGGAGCGCCCACGCTGTGGAACATCTCGTGGCAGATGGTACGTACGTCGTTATGGTCTTCCGGCTGGAAAGTGAAGTCCCACACGAGCTTATTGTTGATGAAGGCATCCACGGTGTAGAGCGCCCAGCGGTGCGCCCAGAGCAGTTCCGCCCAGGCGGTGTGGGGTCCGCGGATGATGAAGCAGACGTTGTCCACATAGCCGTCGCCGTCGGCATCGATCACCAGATCGGCCGGCACTTGGGGCGCGATGGCGTTTATGGCGTTGGCAAGCAGGGTGTGCTCGCGTTCGGTGCGCTGCCAGTCGCGGTAGCCCAGAGGGTTGGTTATGCTGTTGTAGGGCATGTAATAGGCGCGGGGATGGCTGTCCTGGTAAGAGAGGTTTAGCTGTGGCTCGCAGGTGGGATAGTGATGGGAAACGTAGTTGAGCTGGTTGTAGCTCGCCTTGTGAAAATAGTTGCGCAGGGAATGCACATTATCGCCCACGGCGTTGAATTTGGCGTCATAGGCGGAACGGGGTTCATCGAACTCTGTCTGGTCGGAAAAGCGGATATAGACCACCAGGTTGTTCACCGTCCCGGTGTTTGGCCCGCGGTTTCCAGCCCGGCGGTGTGAGTTCATGAACCGCACCCTGGCGTCGTAAGCGGCCTTGGATATCCGGATGCCGGGTTTGAGGCCCAGGGCGCGGGGATCGGAGGAATCCGCCCGGTGGATGGAGGGGGCGGGTTCGCCGTCCCGCAATTCGGCAAAGTAGTAATAGCCGTCCGTGGGGCTTTGGATGATGGTGTAGCCTTGCGCGTCGTGCAGGCGGTTGGCATATTCGTCGCCGCTCGCCAGCAGTTGCAGCACGGAGCCGTCGGGTTGGGTCACGGGCGAGGGGATGTTGTAGAGGTTGGCGCCTGTCAGCGCCGCCGACAGCAGGCAGAAAAGTATTAGCAGCGGGTATCTCATGGTTCCTCCAGATTTGGGAAGGTTGCTGTTGTTTGGCATGGTTTTCCGGCGGGTGTTCATTGCCCGGAGGGTTTTTTACCCAGGGCGGCCGCGTAGATCACAAATTCCTGCACCCCGTCCAGTCCCAGGCATTCGTTCATGGCTTCATCCTGAAAGGCTCCGATCATGCAGGCGCCTCCACCCACGGCTTCGGCAGCCAGATGGATGTTTTGGCCCACATGCCCGGCATCAATATACAGATAGCGGTAGCCCCGCTGCCCATATCGCCAGGAAGTCCGGTAGGGAACCGCGCTGAGGATGAAGGTGACGGCGGAGTTGCGCACCATTTCCTGGCGCAGGCAGCCATCATAGACCGCCACGAAGATCTGCGGGGACTGGTCGATCACTACCAGGCAATGCTTGAGGGGATGATAATAGTAGAGGCCGGGTTTGACGCCTGTCACGCGCTGAATGAGCAGGTAACACTCGAGGGAATGCCTGCTTCCGGCGGAGGGGACGTTGCGGCGGGTGAACTCGTTGCGCTCGCTGCTGCGGAAGTCCCGCGCCCAACTGCTTGCCCAGAGCAGGAAGGACAGCTCTTCCAGGCTGAAAGGCTGGTCGGAATAGCTACGCAGGCTGCGGCGCTGGTCGATGGCCTGATGCAAGGAGATGGAAGGTATGGCGATCTTGCTGGTGCCAGGCAGGGCGATCATCTCTCCCTCGCGGGGTTTTACGGCATCCGGGCGGGGCATGTCCAGCTCCTGGTCGGCGCGGTTGGCATAGATGTAACGGGTCAGGCGCACAAAGCGTTTGCCAATATCCGCCGCCTGGGGCATCTCGGCGGCTATCTCGCGCAGCAGCGGGGCGTAGCTCTGTTCCATCATGTCGATCTCGTCGTCGCTGAGGCCGGTCTCCCTGGCTATCCGCTCGCGGTCCATGCCGCGCGCTTTGTGGTAGAGGTATTCAAAGCTTTTCATATCCATAGTGTTTCTCCTTCTTAAAGATCAGTCTCCCAGCGAAATGCCCAGTCCGCGCGCGGTGTTCACCAGGTCGGAGTCCACATCCACCAGATTGTAGGTCTTGATGGCGTCCCGCAGGGGAACGGACACGATGTTCGGATGGCGGTAGGACACCATCTGCCCCCATTGTCCGGCCAGCACCATTTCAAAGGCCTTCACGCCGAACTGGGATGCCAGAATGCGGTCGAAAGCGTTGGGTCGGCCGCCGCGCTGCAGATGGCCCAGGATGGTTTCCCTGATCTCGATGGGGCAGCCGGCGTCCTTGAGTTCCTGGGAAAGGCGCAGCCCCGCTCCACCCAGGCGGATGGGCATGCCTCCGGGTTGGTCATTATTGCTGTAGCTCATCGAGCCAGCCACCGGCTTGGCGCCTTCTGCGATCACGATGTTGGCAAAGCCTTTGCCGGATGTGACCCGGCGCTCGATCGCCTGCATCACTTTGTTGATGTCATATTCTATTTCTGGGATCAGGCACACCTCAGCCCCTCCGGCAATGGCCGCGTGCAGAGCTATCCAGCCGGCGTAGCGCCCCATCACTTCCAGGATCAGCACCCGGTGATGGCTGGCGGCAGTGGTCACCAGCTTGTCCAGGGCGTCGGTAGCGGCATCCACCGCGGTCTGGAAGCCAAAGGTGAAGTCGGTGTCCGAGAGATCGTTGTCGATGGTCTTGGGCACTCCGATGATCGGGCAGCCAAGTTCAAAGAGGCCTTGGGAAATCCTTTGCGAACCGTCTCCGCCGATGTTGATGACGGCATTGATGTTCTGATACCGCAGCCGCTCCATGAAATCCGCGCTGCGGTCCACCGTTTCCCAACTGCCATCCGCTTTTTGCACAGGCCAGTTGAAGGGGCCGCCTTTGTTTGTGGTGCCCAGGATTGTGCCGCCCTGCACGTGGATTCCGGCTACGGTCTTGGGGGTGAGTTCCACCAGCCGCATGGGGTCCAGCAGGATGCCGTTAAAGGCGTCGATACTGCCCAGTATTTCCCATTGGGGCTCGCTCTGGGCACGTTTTACTATCGCCCGCAATACCGCATTCAGCCCCGGACAGTCGCCTCCTCCTGTGGCAATCAGCAGTCGCTTTTTCATCGCCTGTCTCCAAATGTATTCTTTCATTTTGCACGATATCACGGGTTGGCCAATCAGTCAAGATAAATTGCTTGCGCTCGGAGTTCAATCCTGCAAGCATTAAAGGGACAGGTTTTCCTGTTTGTTTGCAGATGGCTGTCCAGGGATGTAACAGAAAGGATTTCCGATCCTTAGGAGGAAAGTAACTTTTTCTTGACGGATTTAATAGCTTGGTTTTCATGACCGGAATGGATATATTGGCAAAACATTACATGCCAAATACGCATGTTCTAATGACAAATGATAATAACTAACAGTAAGGAGATGTTATGAGCTTCAAACTCAAACAACTGCTACTCCTGATGGTATTTTCGGTTCTGGCGCTCAGCGCTTGGGCTCTGGTTAGCGAATACTCATTCTCGCAAACCAGCGGAACCTATACTGAAATCACTGGAGGAACAGTTCTCGGCACCAACGCGAATGACAACGAATGCTTCAATGCCATTCCCTTGGGATTCACTTTCACCTACAACGGTGTTGACTACAACGAGGTCAGCGTTCAGACAAACGCTTTCATCGCCTTTGGCTCCACCGTCACAAACAGCACCATGGCCATCAGCAGCAGCACCGCCACCAACAATATAGTGGCTGCTCTGAACAGGGACATCAAATCCCGCGACAACGGGGAACTGAGCTATCTGCTCAGCGGAACTGCGCCCAACCGGGTCTTCACCGTTCAGTGGAAGAACTATCGTCGCGCCCCCACCTCCGCTGCAGAAGACAATTTAAATTTCCAGATTCAATTCCATGAAGATGGCAACAAGGTGATGTTTGCCTATGGCGCTTTCTCCACCGTCTACTTGACCACTGCCCGCACCGTCCAGGTTGGCCTGAGAGGAGATTCCAACACCGATTTTAACAATCGCACCACCCAGACGGACTGGCTGCAGACCACGGCTGGAACAGCCAACAACGCGAACTGCTATCTCACCGATACAGTCTTCCCGCCTCAAGGCCTGATCTTCACTTTCCAGCCTGCCGCGCAGGGTGAACCGCCCCTGGCAGCCCAAAACCCCGTGCCTGCCAATAACGCCACCGACGTGGCCATCTCCGCCAACCTTAACTGGATGAACGGCGGCGGAACAGTCGATGCTTATTACGTCTATCTGGGAACCAACAACCCTCCCACCAACATGGTGAACGGCACATCCCAGACAGAAACTTCCTACAATCATCCCACGGATTTTGCCTATAGCACCACCTATTACTGGAAGATCGTGCCTTATAACACCTTTGGCAATGCTGTGGACTGCCCCGTGTGGCAATTCACCACCCTGGACGATCCCACTGTGAACACCTATCCCTATGTGCAGAACTTCGATACTCTCACTCCTCCCGCGCTGCCTCTGGGATGGACTACGGTCAATGCCAATAACGACCCCTATACCTGGGAAACCTATGCCGGCAATTACGATACCGAACCCAACTCGGTGCGCATCCGCTACAATGACAGCGTTGCCATGGACGACTGGTTGATCACCCCTCCCTTGCATTTAACGCAGGATACGCCTTACCAGCTTTCATTTGCCTATCGCGCGGCCAGCTCCACCTATCCGGAAGCCCTCTCGGTATATTGGGGAAGCTCCCCCAATCCGGATGGCCTCACCAACCTGCTCTTCACAGAGACGAACATTATAAACGCAACCTATATTCATGAGAGCGTGATGATCACCCCTACCGCCACGGGAACCTACTACATCGGTTTCCACGGACATAGCGCGGCTAATCAGTTCTATCTCTCTCTGGATACCATCTCAATCGACGAAATCACCGAAACCCTGGATCCTCCCACGAACCTCACCGCGACGGTGACTGGCAGCAACGTGCATCTGGATTGGGATGCCCCGGGCGAGACTCCTCCTCCGCCTGCCGGATTCAGCGATGGCTTTGAGAGCTATGCAGATTTCTCGCTCACCTTCGATCCCTGGACCCTGGTGGACGTGGATCAGAGCGGAACCTACGGCATGACCGGCTATAGCTGGCCGAACGTCTATGCCCCCATGGCCTACATGATCTTCAACCCCGGCGCCACCACCCCACCTCTTACCGACCTTACCGCCCACGGCGGATCCAGGATGGCGGCCTGCTTTGCGGCAGTCCTGCCTGCCCAGGGCGGAGCGGGACCCAACAACGACTGGATGATCTCCCCGCAGCTAACCCCCCAGGCTGGCGACTTCCTGAACTTCTATGCCAGGTCTTACACCGCCGATTACGGCCTGGAACGCTTCAAGGTGGGTATCTCCACCGGCGGCACGACCCCAGCGGACTTCACCATCATCAGCGGCGCCAACTACATCCAGCCTCCCGTGGACTGGACCCTTTACAGCTATGACCTGAGCGCCTATGCCGGGCAGAGCATCCGCTTCGGCATCCAGTGCGTGTCCAGCGATGCCTTCATCTTCCTGGTGGACGACGTGTCCGTGGGACCTGTCCCCACCGCGAAGGAAGTCTATGCCGCGAATACGGCCGGCACCGCCACACGCTGCACCGGCACCCCGGTTCCCGCACCCCGGATCGTCACCCCGACCCGCGAACTGCTGGGTTACAAGGTCTATCGCGACGGCGCCCTGATCCAAACCATCACCGGCAGCGCCAACAGCGAATATGACGACCTTGCCCTGGAGATCGGCACCTACAGCTATACCGTGACCGCGGTTTACACTTCCGGCGAGTCCGAACCCGCCGGCCCCGTCACCGCCACCATCAACCCACCCGCCGATCCTCCCCTCGATCTGGCCGCGACAGTGGACGGCAACGACGTCACCCTCACCTGGACCAGCCCTGAAGCCCCTCAACCCGGCGAATGGATCACCTGGTGCCAGGATGTGCTGGGCAACGGCATCGGCACCAACAGCGCGATCGTCTTCGACGTGGCACACCGTTTCGACCAGACCGACCTTGCCGCGCATCAGGGCGGCTCGGTCACCCAGGTCAAGTTCGTGCCCAACTACGCGGACTGCGTCTATACCGTGAAGGTCTGGACAGGCGGTTCCGCCACCAACGCCGGCACCCTGGTTTCCTCCCAGGTTGTCCCCACCGTCGATCTGGGCGCCTGGAACCTGGTGGTTCTCAACACCCCCGTTCCGATCCCCTCTACCGGCGATCTGTATGTGGGTTATGAAGTGAACACCCAGGGCGACCACCCCGCAGGCTGCGACGGCGGCCCCGTGGTGGAAGGCAAAGGCAACATGATGTATTTCAACGGCCAATGGACCACCCTCACTGCCCTGGCTGCCAGCCTCACCTACAACTGGCTGATCCAGACCTTCGTGGCGGATGCCCCGACCCTCAAGGCTGTCGAACTCACCCCGATTCCCGAGCACCAGCAGGTCTCCTATACCACAGACCCGCTGAGCCTGGAGACCAAGCAGGTCAACCGCGAGCCCGGGCGTGCCCTCACCGGCTTCAGGGTCTATCGTGACGGCGTCCAGATCGGAGCCATCAACGATCCCGGCATCACCACCTTCTCCGATTACGACCTGCCCAACGGCGACTACGTCTATGGCGTGACCGCGGTCTATACCACCGGCGAAT
>DFUX01000033.1 GCA_002379855.1 Cloacimonetes bacterium UBA4175
TGGTATCGGACAGGGCGGGCATTTGGAACTCGGGCGGGAAATTTTGCCAGTCGATAACGTCCGGATCGCTGTCCATGCCTGCGTAATCCGGGGAGGTAGGTGGATACTGCCAGCCCAGATCTGAGCCACTTACGTTTTTGAAATCCTTGGTGAACTCACTGCGATTATCCCAGTAAACATCGATGGAGTTACCGTTTTCTTTGATTTCAGCGTATAGTTTGGGGATTTCCGGTGGTTCGGGTGGTTTATAGTGAGGCATCGTATCCGGCAACACCACATCATGCAGTTTTTGGGGATTGTCATAGATGTCTCTTGCCCATGTAGCCGATCCCTTAAGGTCTTCCAGATTGTCGCCGGGAAAGACAGCCACCACAATTTTCATGGTGCGGCCGGGTTCCAGGTTCCAGGAATTCTCGGTGGGGTTGGAAAGACCATGCATATCACCGTAGAACGCGAACAGGAAGCGGGTGTCGTTGGCTTCCACTTGCTCATATTCCATTACCGTGGGCTCTTCCGGACGCAGGGAGGCATACTTGGAAGAATCAGGATTCCTTCCCGTAAGCAGCCAGTATTTCTCGTTCGCGGTCAACCTGGGGGCGTAGTTGAAGGACAGCGGATTATCGTCGTTTGGCCCGTCTCCCACTTTCCAGTACCAGCAGGCGAATTCAAGATCCTCGGGATCGGGTGTGCAAACGCGCGCACCCACCATGCCGGTGGTCAGGCCGCCGTCGCCATCCGCGTCGTAGGTATAAGCGAATTCATAGCCTTCACCTTTGACGTATCCGGATTTGTCATCCGCGGCTTTTTCCGGTCCCATGGTCTGGGGGCCACAGTCGCAGTCCATATATATGCCCATGGCGCAGTCGTACAGCGTGTCCGTGTTCATGTTGGTGATGTTGAATTCCACATAAACGAGGTTCTTGATGTATTCATAGCTCCATTGGTAGCTCATTTGACGCACCCGGACCCCGATAGGGACATGGGTGCTTCTACTGCGGGAACCGCCAAGGTCCCTGTCGCCTGGTGTGCCAAAGGGGCTGTAGTCATAATAGTAGGATATAAAATCCTGTTCCGAAACAGGCGCGCCGTCCTCGTCGATCAGGCCATCTCCGTCGTCGTCATAAGGATTCGCGAAGTCGTAAGTGACGTGGCTTTTGTCCGAGAGGTCCATAAAGCCCAGGGGATACCACAGTTCGGAATTGTCGCCGGTAGTAATGGTTTCGTAGTTAAACAGGCGGGTTTCGTGGATAAACTTACCTCTGAATTGTTCAAACACATCTGGCAAGCCTTCATCGCGCAATCTGAAAGTGTAACCAACGAAATCCTCGTCGATAATTCCATCGCCGTCGTCATCCTCACCACGCTTCTGATGGCGTATACTGGCAGTTGCAATTCTATCGGCATCGTCGTATAGGCCGTAATAGTGCTGCACAAGCTCATCGGTGCTGGAGGCTTCCAGGGGGTTGTAAGCCGGCAGGAACTCATAAAGATCGTAGTCTCCATCGAATCCCACGGTTACCAGGGTGTCGATCACCGGCTTCATCCAGGGCCGCCAGTCCGGCGAACCGTAGGGAACCGTTCCGGTGCTGTCCGCGCTGGGGTTGAGCGCTCTCCAGTAGAGCTGCTGTCCCAGATCGTTGCGGCGATACTTTTTGGCACCAAACCAGAGAGCGGCTTGGTAGAGGTAGTCAATACCGCTTCCGCCGGGATACTCCAGGGATGGGTACTGGGGCACCACGTCATCGCCGGAGCCGAAGAAACCGTAGTTACTTACGCGCAGCCAGATATTTCCAACGTTGTGCCACTTGGAAAGATCCAAGGTTTTTGTTCCTGTTGAGGGACTGGCCATGGCCGCATGGGCGATACCGAAGGAAGCCATTGCCAGCAACAGGCAAAACACAATTTTATAGAACTTCATCAAATACTCCAGATATGCTAATTTAACTTAAACTCAACGGGTATGGTTACTCGGGTATCGACAGCATTGCCGCTGCTTTTTCCAGGCTGAAAACGTACTCTTTTCACTGCATTGATTGCAGCTTCATCCAGGCCTCCGGGACCGGGCTGCACAGACCTGACAACCTTTATGTTTCCAACAGTTCCATCCTTGTACACATCCACTTCGAGGGTAACGATACCCTGCACCCTGGCTCTGCGCGCGAAATCCGGATAATCCGGTTTGATGGCGCCAATGGGAACCGGGGAATCATCCCAGGGGACGAAATCGAAGGGTTTTTCACTGTCTGTGCTCTGTAAGACAGAGGTCGTGGTCTGCTGCAGGTCGCCAAATTGCTGCAACGCGAGGGCTCTTTGCTGCTTCAGTTCAGGTGTGTCTTCTGTTGCCAGTTCTTCGCTGATCATGGGGATTTCGATATTGATCTCGCTTTCCTTGGGCGCTTCTTCTTTCTCACGCGTGTCGGTGGGAGCGTCGATCATTTCAGCGGCCACTGTCTGAGTTTCCTTTACGCTGGTCTCCATCTTAGGGGCAACCAGCAAGCCAAACAAGACAATCGCGGCAGCCAGGGCGACAGCTTTGCTGAACTGCGAATTGGCTATGTCTTTCCAGTCAATCAATCTATTTGTAGTCATAACTCACCTCTATTTCTTCTGGGATTCAAAGACAACATTTCTGGTGTCCGCATCCTGGAGGCGCATCATAACGTCCCGGATAATCTGATAGCGGGTGTCTTTATCTGAACGGAAGCACACCTGCAGATTTGGGATTTCACTGCTTTTGGCCAGCATCGCGTCTATGATCGAATTGTCTTCCACGCTGCGCGGGAAATCATCGATCAGTATTTCTTCCTTTTCGGTGATATAGATCGTGGCTGTCTCGTTGCGTGATACCCTGTCAATGTTCTTGGCGGTGGGGAATTGATCTCTGGGTACCCAGAAGACCCTTTCCTGCACGAAGACAGTGGTAACCATGAAGAAAAGCAAAAGCAGGAAAGAGATGTCGCCTGTGGAAGTCGTCGGGATTTCAACAGGATCGCGTTGTTTCTTTTTTATCTTTGCCATCTTTCGCTCCTATATCTGTGTCGAGATTGAGATTTGGGCACGGTCGCGGTAGGGAACCAGATGGTCCACCACTCTAACCATGTCGCTGTATTTTGCTTCCGGATGAGTTTTCACCAGAAACAACATCTTCAATTCCCGTTCTGCCTGGCTGGTGCTGCTTCGGCTGATCGCTTCCCTCATCTCCACCTTTTGCATGATAATCTGGTCCAGGTCGGCATCTGAAAGATAGCGGGGTTCTTCTGTATTGATCTTGATCATGCCGTTTTCCACTATTTCTATTCTGGTCATTTCCTTTTCTGTGAGTTTGATCTCTGCCTGGCCGGATACTTTTTCGGCTTGAGTCGCTTTATTGAGCATGACCTTCACGCCTTCTTTAACGTCGAACTTGGTTGTGGACATAAAAAAGACGATCAACAGGAAGGAAATATCCCCTGTGGAAGTAGTAGGAATATCAGCGGTTACTTTCCTTTTGCGAGGGATCTTCACAATGCACCCCCTCAGGACTCGATCATCGTTTCAATGACCTTCTCTGACGCACGTTGCATGTCTATGACCAACCCATCTACCTGGGTCATGAAAATATTGGATAGCAGCTGGATGGGAATAGCCACAGCCAAACCTGCCTCAGTGGTGATCAAAGCGATCTTGATACCCGAGGCGACAATGGTGGCGTCCACTGAACGGGCTTTGGCTATGGCGTCGAAGGCCACCACCATACCGTCCACCGTTCCGAAGAAACCAAGCATGGGAGCCAGTGTGATGGCAGTACTGATTTCCACAAAACCCTTTTCCAGGTAAGACATCTCGATCATGGCGGCGTTTTCCATGGATTTTTCCACGGCGTCCACGCCACGTTCAGACTTCAGCAAACCCTCATATACGATGGAGGCAACAGGACCGCGGGTCTTCTTGGCGAATTCAATCGCTTCTTTATACTTCTTTTCTTTGATCAGGGGGATAATCTGGTTCAGGAACCCGTTCAGATTGATCTTGGCATACATAAGGGTTATAAACTTCCAAATAACGTAGGCAAGGCCGTAGATGGCAACAATTAGGATAGGCCACATCACCCATCCGCCGTTGATGAAGAAGGTTACAAGACCACGCCCGAAAAGAAATTCAGCTATTCCTTTGGCGCCGGAAGAAGTTTCCACAGTTTGCTGCTCAACTTCTGCGACAGGTTCCGCAACTTCTGCCATAGTATCGGCCGCCGCTGCAGCCGGATCAGGTGCTTGTGCATAGGAGAGGCTCATGAGCAACGCGCTCATCACCACTATCAGCATCAGTACTTTTGAGAATCTCTTTCTCATGTTGTTATTCCTCCATGGGATTTTTTTAGAAATTGAATGAAACACCAAGGGTTACGCCCCTGAAGTTATTTACAAGGCTTGGATTTTTGATGTATTTAGAATATGCATAGGCGACCTGTGGGTAGGTGAAGGGTTCATATTCGCCTGTGTCGGGATTATAGATCTGAATATTGGATTCATGGATTTCCGCCCCGCTTTCATAGGGTGAACCTGTCCTGGGGTACACGCTGAGAATGTTCTTGTTCTTGAAGAGATTCTCCACATCCATATAAATCCTGAAGTTCATGTTTCTTCCCAAAGTGAAACCCTTGGTAATCTTCAAGTTTGCTTGTTGGGTGAAGTCCTTGCGCTTGCTGTTGGTGTCCAGCATACTGCTACCTTCCGTGGCTTGCGGCGTGTAGGGGGCTCCGGACGCGAAGCTCCAGTTGAAATTCGCGCTGAAATCGTCCATGGGTAGTATGAAGTCGGTGAAAGGTATAAAATACTCTTCGCCTCTGCCAATCCGGAACGTGTAGTTAACGCTCATATTGTGACGCACATCCCAATCCAGAGGGAATTCTCTCAGGTTGGTGGCTTCATCCTGGATAACTGTGCTGGAGTTGTTGCCCTGAGCCCAGGCCAGAGAATAGGCAATGGACCAGGTGTTGAAATTGGACAGCAGTTTTTCCAATTGGATGTCGATACCTCTGGCAGAACCATAGTCCTCGGAGATGAACTTGTACCAGTTGATGACTCCCTGTCCTTCCTTGACGGTGCTGACATAGTTATACAGGTTTTTATAATAGGCGGTCATATCCACCACATAATCGTCTGATAACTGGTGCGATAGGCCAACCTCGTAGGTAACTGTGATCTGGGGTTCCAACTTGGGATTGCCCACGGTAATGGTTGTATCAGAGTTATTGGCATCAGCCGGGGTTTTACTGGTGAAGATAAACTGCATTTGTGGCAGCTGGTTCTGATAGTTGTAAGCAAAACGTAACACGTCACGTTCGGTGATGGGGTGGGACACGCCAAGTCGGGGCGATATCATGAGTTGCCAGCGATCATCTTTTTCAAAGGGCACCGATTCGTATTTGCCGCTATCCTTCAACACTTTGTAGCTGGAGCCCAGATACCAGATGTCGAAGCGCAAGCCAGCGTTGACGATCATGCCTTCCCACTCCATTTTATCCTGGAGGTAATACGCGATCTGCATGGGTTCGGCTTCATATCCATCACGTTTGCCCGAGGCTTCTTTGGCAGCCCTGAAATATACTTCAGGATTATAAATGGCAAGATACTTTTTCTGATCTTCGTTATACTCAAAGCTAAACACACCGTCGGGCATTACAGCTGGCGGTACCCAAGTAGAGTCGGAAGGCACCTTGTAAACGCGTTCCAGGCTGGCAGTAAATCTGTCCTGATAAATGGTGAGGAAGTCCTGCAGCTGGTTCTTTTTAATATGGTGTTTAATGACTTCCAGACCGGTTTTGGCCAGGTGTTTTTCATCCAGTTGCCATTCAAAATCAGCCCTGGTATTGATTGATGTGGTTCTGTCGTCCACAAAGTTATCATAGATGGTTCCTGGTGCTACAAAACCGGGAATGCCGCGGGCTATTTCGACTCCGGGAATCCTGTAAACCCAGCGGGTGTAATCCGGGTAATAAAGCAGTTCACCTGTATTCTCATGAGTACCATAAGGCAGGTCCATAATGCCATCCGGATAAGGGTAGTAGTCGATTGTGGCATAACCGTAATCGCCCTGGGCTACCTGGTCTATATAAGCGTCGTGCTGGGTAGGGCTGGTGTAAAGGCTGTCCAGATCGCCTACAGTTGAGAAAATGTAGTTGTTCCTATTTATCCCTTTTGGTCCGGAGACACTATCTTTCTGGTAATAGCTGGCTTTCACCTTGAGGTTCGTCGTAGAGCTGAACACATGGTCGTAGGTGCCAATGTACTGGCTCTGTTTGGTTTCATCGTAAGCGTAGTGCTGCAGGGCATAACGCCAGGCCCAGGAGAAAGGATGGTTGAACGAGCGGTCCCCGCGGGCAGCCAAAGTGATTCTTTGGGTGGGGCTGAGCACATACTTGCTTTTGAGGTTCACGTTGTATGAATTATAGTTTCTGTTTCCGATTTCAAGTCCCGCAACTTTATCTCTACTGCTATAAGGATCGTAATAGCTCCTGTTGGGGTATGGCTTGTATTCATCGGCATAATCCATCAGTTGCAGTGTATCAAGTAAACCTGTGTTTTCATTTTTATACACATACAGGTAATCGCTGTAGGGATCCCCAATATAGTAGTCTTTGAGGCGACCATCCATCCATTCGCCACCACCGTTCAGATAGAACGTGAAGCGTTCTTTGAGGTCCTCAGAGGCAAAGGGAACCACCGGCCCGCCAAAGGCAAACTTGAATACATCGGTATTACGGCCATTGTTTTCGGATAACAGATGGTCGAGGCTGTATTCCACCTTTCCGGAATAAAAAGAATCTCCGTCCTTGGTTACAATGTTGACCACTCCGGATTGGGCGTTACCATATTCGGCAGGGAAACCGCCTGTCATAACCTTCATATCGCTGATAGCGTCAGTATCCACCTGCAGAGCGCTGCCACCGTCAACAGGGTCGGAAACCGACATTCCGTCCACGGTAAAATTGATCTCATTGGAGCGTCCGCCCCGGATATGCAACTCTCCACCGATGTTTGTAACACCAGCTTGCAAGGAAACGATGCCGGCGATGTCGCTAACGGCAACGTCTTCCATGCGGTCCATTTCTATCTGGCGGGATGATCCCACACGGTCTGGCTCCACCCTGTCCTGTTTGGCCGTCACCACAACGGTGGCAAGTTTGACACCAGTCTTGTTCATGGTGGGCGATAGGTTTGTGGTCTGGTCGACGTTGATGCGCACATCGGTGAATGTATAGGCGTCGTAGCCGATCAGTGAGAATTTAACAGTGTAGATACCAGGGGGAATGTTGATGATTATCGCGGTACCCTTGGCGTTTGTCTGGCCGCCTGTAATGCGCTTGGCACCTTGAAAAACCACGACATTGACAAACTCAATGGGCTTGCCCTGATTATCACGCACTCGCACTGCCAGGCGTCCTGTGGTGGCCGCGTCCAAAAACGCGACGCCACAAATTAATAATATTAGCAGGATCAATGCAGTCTTTCGCATCGAGAACCTCCCTTCTCTATATGGCTTTATTTCTATCTTAGCTTTCATCACTAAAGGGCAAACAGCTATGCTGCCGACCATAATTACAGTTGGTCACGAATATATGGTTTCCCTAAAACCGTCAAGGATTTTTTCGGATTATGCTCACCAAACGTATCTTGTTAGCGAGTTTGGACGGATTGGCGAGCCTCAATTTTTTCATTGAATGAAAGTCACTTTTTCAAAACCTGGGCGCGATTCTTCGATCTCACCCAGCACGAGGTAATTTGTATTTTTCATAAAATCTTCCACAAAACCGGGATCCACAACAGCGATCATGCCAATACCCAAATTGAATGCGCTGCGCATTTCCTCAATATCCAGATCAGCGCTTTCTCTCAACCATCTGAACAATGGAGGAACCTCATCCAGGTTGTAGCTTACCAGGGCGGAAAGGCCATCCGGGATTATCCGTTTCAAATTGCCGGGGATGCCACCCCCCGTGATATGCGCCAGACCGTGCAAGCGTCTGTCGTGGAGATGCGGTTTTATCTCCTGAAGATAACTTTTGTGGACAGCCAGCAGAAGCTCGCCCACTGTTGCCTTGAGGTCAGTCACGTATGAGTTCACGTCCAGCTTCAGATGGTCGAAAACGATTCTACGGGCCAGTGAATAGCCGTTGGTGTGCAGGCCGGTGCTGGGCATGCCAACCAGAATATCTCCACAGCGGATCCTCTTGGCCGGCAACAGAGAGCTTTGTTCCACCACACCCACTATGGTGCCTGCCAGATCAAAATCTTTCTCCCGATAGATTCCCGGCATCTCAGCCATCTCGCCGCCAATCAGTACGCACTGGTTTTCCCGGCATGCTTTGACCATCCCGGCTATTATTTCCTGCACCATTGCCTGGTCAAGCTTTCCCAACCCGATGTAATCGAGGAAGAACAGGGGCAGAGCGCCCTGGACCAGAATATCGTTGACGCAGTGGTTTACCAGGTCCTGGCCCACGGTATCGTATCTGCCTGCCATAACAGCCACCATCAGCTTGGTGCCGACCCCGTCGGTGCTGGAAACCAATACCGGAGCCTGATACTGTGATGTGTCGAAGCGATACAGGCCGCCAAAGCTGCCCAGATCGCCCAATACGTTGCGGTCATAGGTTTCACGCACCATCTGCTTGATGTTGTCCACGGCATCTTCGCCGGCCTGGATGTCCACACCGGAAGACCTGTAGTCTATGCGTTTGTCTGTCATATCACGACCATTCCTGCAGTTCCTTGATCATTGTATCGATCTTGTTAGTATCCAGATCTGTTAGACCTTCCACGCTGAAATCTCCCACATTCAGGGCGGCCATCACGGTTCCCAGGCGCACGGCTTTGCGCATGGCAAGCTTGCTTAAATCGCTCTGGGTAGCCAGATAACTCATAAAACCCCCGGCGAATGCATCTCCAGCTCCGGTGGGGTCTTTCACCTGTTCCACAGGGTAGGCGGGAGCAAAGAACAAATCGTTGTCGAACACGGCCACACTGCCATATTCTCCCTGTTTGATTACCACAGCCCTGGCTCCCAGGCCGATCAGCTTCCGCGCTCCCGAGAAGATGTTGTGAGATTTGGTGTATTGCCTGATCTCATCTTCGTTGATAAAAACGATATCCACTCTCCTGATCACTTCGGTCAGCAGCTCAGGGCATAGATCTATCCAATAGTTCATGGTGTCGCAGGCGACCCAGCGGTAACTCTCGATCTGGTTCAGCACCTGCAACTGCAACGCGGGATGAATATTGGCCAGCAGCAAGCTTTCGCAAGACCTGCAACTGGGGGGCAACTGGGGCGAGAAATCCGCAAAAACGTTGAGTTCTGTGCTCAAAGTGTCTGCCTGATTTAGGTTCTGATACTTTCCGCTCCAGCGAAATGTCTTTCCCTGTTTTGTTTCCAAACCGTCCAGACATATCCCGTGCCTTTGCAGCAGCTCTATGCCCGGCTGGGGAAAATCCTCTCCCACCACACCCACAACTTTGGTTGGAGCAAAGTAGGACGCGGCCAGGGAGGCGTAGATAGCCGAACCACCCAGGGCGTCACACACTTTTCCGGAGGGGGTTTCGATTGTGTCCAGCGCGACGGAGCCAACAACCACGAGGCTCATTGAACCGGAACCCCTTGCACTGCCGTAGTGTCGATTGGCGTGGCTGTGGAATCGATGATCTCTATTGTAGTGCTGTTTTCACGCTGGCCAATAGTATCAAGTTTCTTGATCAGGATCAGGATTGCCGCCAGCAACAGGAACATGAAGATCAGCCTTTTCCAGTTATAAGCGCTTTTACGCCGGTCAGTCCAGCGGTCTTTGTTTTTATCGTTTAATTCGTTCATGGACTATTTGCCTCAAGCTCTCAGTTCTTCCAAAAACGCGGCAAAACGGCTCACGCCTTTGCGCAGGTTGTCCATGCTATTGGCGTAGGAGAAGCGGACGTTGGATTCGATTCCGAAAGATCCTCCCGAAACCAAGGCCACGTGATGCTTTTCGAGCAGTTGGTTGCAGAACTCGTCGGAACTGTGGATTCCGGCCTTGTTGTTTTTCAGATACCAGCCGATATTGGGCATGATATAAAACGCGCCCTGAGGTTTGAAACAAGAGACGTGCGGAAGCTTGCTCAGCTCTTCATACAGGAAATTCCGGCGCTGTTCAAACTGCTTTCTCATCATCTCGATCGAATCGTCCTCTTCATTCAAGGCCGTTACGCAGGCTTTTTGCGTGATCGAATTAACGCAGGAAGTGGCGTGTGCCTGCACCCTTCCGGCGGCAGCGATGATATGCGCGGGACCGGCCGCGTAACCGAGGCGCCAGCCAGTCATGGCATAAGCTTTGGAAACTCCGTTGATCACAACCGTATGCTCCTGCATTTCCGGGCTGAGTGAGGCTATGGAAACATGTTCTGTTCCATCATATACCAGACGTTCATAGATCTCATCGGAGACCACCAGCAGATTGTGCTTCAGGCAGACCTCTGCCAGTTTTTCCAGCTCAGACCTGGTATATACGGCACCTGTGGGATTGCTTGGCGAGTTGAGGATTAACACCTTGGCCGCGGGGTTTTCTCCGATGGCCTTGCTCAGCGCGGCTGGCGTCAGTTTGTAGCTATCCTCTTCCAGGGTGGGGATGTAAACGGGCTGGGCATCCGCCAGCATCGCCTGATAGGGATAGCTGACCCAATAGGGCATGGGCATCAGGACCTGGTCGTTAAAGTCGCAGACCGCGACCAGGATGTTCACGATGGAAGCCTTTGCTCCGGGGGAGACCAGAACCTGGTTTGGCTGGTAATTGAGTTTGTTTTCCCTTAGAAACTTCGCGCAGATGGCTTTTTTGAGCTCGGGGATGCCAGCATTGGCTGTGTAGCGCGTAAAGTTGTCGTCTATCGCTTGATGAGCGGCTTTCTTGATATACTCAGGTGTGTCAAAGTCTGGCTCTCCCACTCCAAAATTGACCACATCGATTCCGGCGGCCGACATCTCTTTGGCCTTGGTGGACAGGGTGAGTGTGGGTGAGGGTTTGATCAGGATGGTTCGGTTTGATAGTTTGATCGCCATGTTTTCCTCCAGCTTATTTTTTTCCCATCAGAAGTACCAGAACGCAGGTATTGACAATGTCTTCCATAGAGCAACCCCGGGAAAGGTCGCAGATCGGCGCGGCAAGTCCCTGGATAATCGGGCCAAAGGCCTCGGCTTTGGCGAAGCGTTGTGTGAGCTTGTAGCCTATGTTGCCAGATTGCAGGTCTGGAAAGATCAGGGTGTTCGCTTGCCCAGCCACCGTGCTGCCTGGGGCTTTGCTTTTGGCAATGTGGGGCACGATCGCGGCGTCAAGCTGCATTTCTCCGTCGTAAGCAAAGTCCACCTTGCGCTGATCCAATATTTCCTTGGTTTGCTGCACTTTTTCCACCAACTCGTGTTTGGCGCTGCCCATGGTTGAGAATGAGAGCAGTGCCACGCGCGGCTCATCGCCCAGGATGGATTTGCGGGTGTGGGCTGTGCTTATCGCGATGTCCGCCAATTGCTCGGGATCAGGATTGGGCACCACGGCGCAATCGGCGAAGAGGTATATGCGGTCTTCGCCCATGTAGTCATAAACCAGCATGATAAAGCTGCTGGACACTGTCTTCAATCCAGGGGCGACACCAACCACCTGAAGCGCCGAGCGCAAAACGTCGGCAGTGGTTTCACCGCTCCAGCCACCATTCCGTCAGCCAAGCCAAACTTGACCAGCATGGCTCCAAAAAACAGCTCGTTCAACACAGTCTGCCGGGCTTGTTCCGGCGTAACGCCCTTTTCTTTGCGCTTTTCATAGAAATAATTGGCGAACTTTTCAATGTCGGGATGCTTCGCGGGATCCAGGATCGTAGCCCTGCTAAGATCCAGGCCCATGCTCCCTGCTTTGTCCCGCACCGTTTGCGGATCGCCAACCAGGATCACTTCCGCCAAAGCTTCCGAGATCACGGCGTCTGCCGCCCGCAACATCCTTTCGTCGTGGCTTTCAGGCAGCACGATGCGTCCGCCCAGGGCGGCGGCTTTGGCTTTCAAGGTTTCGATGATGTTCATTTATACTCCAGATTATTCTGATTCTATCACGATTTTTGAGATATCTGCCACCCGCAGGAATTCCTGCTTGACCAGATTGAGCAGCGAGTGGCGGTTGGAGCGCAGTTGCAGGTCGTCGCAATTGACCAGCACCGCGTCAAAAAATCTGTCGATCAAGTCGCCGAACTGCACCAGTAGCGAGATGGCCGCCTTATGGTCAGAGCGGGCGAGACTGTCCGTCAACGCGGTTCTCAGCCCTTTCAGGGCCACAAACAGCTCTGTCTCAGGCCCGGGGTTTAGCAGGTTCTCGTTCAGAGGGGGGAACTCTTTCTGATCCTCGAGGATATTGGCAACCCTCTTGAATCCGATCACCAGGCGCTTGAACTCCTCCTGTTCCCTGAACTGCTGCAGCGCGATTGCGCGCCGTTTCAGATCCGGAATGCTCCCCAGGCTCAGGTGCATCACGCTGTCTATCACGTCATAATCCAGATTCAACTGGGTCAGCAGCCAGTTCACCCTCTGACGGAAAAAGGAACGTGCCGTGTCTGCGGAATTGCTTTTTAGCTCCGCGTCTTCGCCGGCCCTTTGCAGGGATTTTTCAATGAGCAGTGAAAGCTCAACTTCCCAACCCCTGTCCGCCAGAATCTGAACCACGCCATTGGCGGCGCGGCGCAGCGCGAAAGGATCTGCCGAACCCGTGGGCATATGGCCCACGCCGATTATCCCGCAAACGCTGTCCAGTTTGTCGGCTACAGCCACCACAGCTCCGGTAACAGTTTGGGGCAGGCTGTCGTTGTTGCCGCGGGGCATGTAATGCTCATAGATTCCCTCGGCAACTTCCTCATGCTCTCCGCTTGCCAGGGCGTAGTGCTTTCCGATGTAGCCCTGGAGCTTGGTAAACTCTTTTTCCCCAAGCATGTTGGTGACCAGGTCTGCTTTGCAGAGGTGAGCAGTTCTGGCCACCAGTTTGCTTTGCTCTCTATCCAGACCCAGTTCATTGCAAAGCAGGCTGCTCAGTTCCTCAATGCGTTTGGTGCGCGCCGCCATGCTGCCCAACTGCGACTGAAACACCACCTCTTCCAGGCGGGGAACATAGGTCTCCAGGGGGACGCGGGTGTCTTCTTTGAAATACCACAATGCGTCTGCCAGGCGGGCGTTCACCACTTTTTCATTACCTTTCCGGATCAACCCGGCATGCGCCGCGTCGCCGTTGGAGATAAAGACAAACTTGTTGCTGAGCTTTCCCTGTCCGTCACGCACGGAAAAGCACTTTTGATTCTGGCTGATGGTGGAGGTGATAATCTTTTCGGGGATGTCCAGATATTCTGCCTGGAATTCCGCGACCACGGCGTTGGGGTTTTCCACCAGGTCGGTCACGGTATCGATCAGCCGTTCGTCCTTTATTACGGCATGATTGCCGGAGGGGAAGGCGTTTTGCAAGCCTTGCGATATTGTTTCCCGGCGTTCCCGGCGATCTGCCAGCACCGCGTTTTCTCTCAGGATTTCCAGATAATCCCGCGGTTCCGGGATATCCAGCCGCCTGTCCAGTCCAAGCCAGCGGTTTCCCCGGCTTTGCCTGCCGCTGCTCACTCCTGAGACCGTGAGTTCGATAACGTCCGGTCCCCACAGGACGCACAGCCAGCGCAGGGGGCGGCTGAACGCGAGGCGGGAGTCGTTCCAGATCATGCTTTTGGCAAAGGGTATCTGGTGAATGATATCCAGAATCCAGTCCCGCAAAATGTCCTGGGTAGCCCTGCCCGGGAGGGTGTAATCCAGGGCGATGAACTCGCCTTTATCTGTTTTTTCTATATAGATGTCCTGTTCGCTGGCCTTATTTTTCTTCAAAAAACCCAGTGCCGCGGGAAGCAGCTTGCCGGACTCGTCGTAGGCAATTTGTTTGGCAGGCCCGGTTTTTTTGACCCGGATATCCGCCTGCATTTCCTGCACTGAGGAAGCCAGCACATAAAAACGCCTGGGGGTGGAGCTGACGGACAGCGCGTCAAAAGAAAGCCCGCTGCTCTCCATCAGTTTGATAAATGAACTTTTTAAAAAGTCCGTGGCAGGCCCGAGGTGCGGAGCGGGTATCTCTTCCACTCCTATTTCAAGGAGAAAATCACGCATGAACAGTATTCCGTCTCAGCTTGACTTCGTGTTTAAAACTCATGCGCCAGGCTGACCTGATGGATCATTCCCAAATCCCCGTAGGAGGAAAGGCCATAATCGATCCTGTTACCGCGCCATTTCCATCCTGCTCCCAGAGAAAGGCCGGAGCTCCAGCCCCAGGATCCTCCAACTCTCTGGTCCGCGGCGTCGCTGCGGAGGCCCATTCTCAGTTTCAAGGCTGGCTGCACGGCATATTCAATTCCCACTTTCGCCACCAGATTCTCGCCTTTGGCCATGCTAATATCCAGGGCGCCCAACAGGTCTTTTGTAAGCAAGTAACTTATTCCTGCGGCATAGGTCAGGGGAAGGCCTTCGCGGTATCTGGCATCGGTATAGTGCAAAAACTGGTAGCCCAGGTTGCGCACGCTGGCGCCAACCTTGACCTTTTCATTCTCCGGGTGGTGGATCATGCCAACATCAAGGAGTACCGCGGCGGCGTATTTGTCATCCAATTGGTCATAGACCACTTTAAAGCTGGCTCCCGCGTCGATCATGGGGCTTAGATACTTGGCCAGGGACGCGCTGGCGATAAAATTATGCGCGCCAAAGCTCCGGTTCAGATCCACGGGCGACTGTTCCTCGTCCACGCCATAGGCGTCGAAGCTGCCCCAGTCCATGTACTTGATGGCGAAACCCCAGGCTGTGTATTTGTTTTTGGGAGCGAGATATTGCAGTTGCCCCCCCTGCGAGTCCAGGAAAAAGTTGGTATAGGTGCTGCCCAGTTCCTTGCGTTCCATGCGGATGATCGCGGCTGGATTGAAAAACACGCCATCCGGGTTTTTGTCTATCCCCGTCAAAGCCTGTCCCATAGCCACGGCTCTTGCGGAAAAGACGTTTTTCAACTGGTTGAATCCGGTGCTGCCCGCGTCCTGGGGTATCGCTCCCAGGGGGATGACGCCCAGGCTAATCGCGCAGAGCGCTATTAATATGCTCTTCAATGGTATGCACTTCATGGTATAGCTCCGTTTCATCTTTAACGTTTATGATACGGTCTCGGTTATCGCTCTGGCGCAGGTATTCTGAGAGAGCGCGTAAAATCTTCATATATTCACGGTTGGAGCTCTGGGGCACTGCGATCATGAACACCAACTGCACCGGCAGGTCGTCCACGCTCTGAAACTCCAGGGGACGCTTGATCAGGCAGACCGCGATCTTCATGAACGCAACTGTGAGATCTCTTGCGTGGGGGATGCCCACGCCCTTGCCTATCCCGGTGCTCATGATTTCCTCCCTGCCCTTTACTGCGGCCAGGAAACGGTCCGGGAAACTCAAGGCTCCGCTATCAGCCAAAAGGTTGGTCAGATAAACCAAGCACTCTTCCTTGGTGTCGAACCCTTCTACGATTTTCACCAGTTCTGGTTGAAAAAGTCCGTTCATCTTCTCCCCAAGATTTTGATAAAATCCATATTTTTACTCTGCTCAATCACGTCAATCAAATTCTGCCCGTTCCAGAGATTGTCGCCTTATCCTGGGGTAATACCAATTCGTTTTCATCCTGTAATACGCAATTTGTACCGGAATCTCGTGGTGCCGTAATGCTGGCGAAATAGAAATAGAACGCGGATAACAGGATCGACAGAATCTTTGAAGGTGGAAAGGTAAAATGGTGGAAAGGTTCCCCCTAAACAAGTCCACCAGGCTATGTAATTTGTCATCACGGGCATCGGGGTCCTCGACGGATCGGTAACGATCCGTTGGGGTGACTTGAGCCGTGATCCAGTCTTTTGGAATAATCCACGAATTAACACGAATTAACACGAATTCAAGAGAGCGGAAAGGTGGAAGGATGGAATGTGGAAAAGAGGCGTTAGCTTTATCTAACTTTATAGAATAGAAAATCTCTTGCTTACACTGACGCCGTTATCTGCCTTTATCCTGGCCAGATACACTCCGGCTGGATATCCGCCTATGGTAAAACTCCATTTGCCGTCTATAAGTGAATGGAGTTGACCACGGAGGAAATAGCCACTAAGGCAAGAACAAGACATATAAACTTAAGCCTGTACATC
>DFUX01000089.1 GCA_002379855.1 Cloacimonetes bacterium UBA4175
CCGCGGATAGCTCATTGCCGGCGTGCCGATTATTTTTATGAGGCGTTGGCGATGGTGGTTATAGCAGCGGGGCAACACCTGTTCCCATCCCGAACACAGAAGTTAAGCCTGCTCGCGCCGATGGTACTGCATGGGCAACTGTGTGGGAGAGTAGGTCGCCGCCATCGCCGACGCCTCGTTCTTTTACAGCCGTCAAAACGGGGAAGACCGTGGCTTGGTTGCCATGCCACTCATACGTTGATCACTGACTGACTGCCCACTGACCGCTGAGTAATCGCCAGACTGAAAATCAACCGGACATCATCAAGCCAACAGATAACTGCCTGGATATGAGGAAGATGTTGAAGGGAAATGATAATGAAATCACACAGATATTCCACAATACAATGACAAATTGGGTTTGTGTTTGGAGACAATCACTTTAAAATTTATAATAGAGGGCGGATGGAGTAAAAATGCAAAACAAACTTAACCAGATTTATGAGAAAATAAAGAAGAAATCTCAATGCAGCCTTGGTCCCCGGGCTTACCGGGATACAGACGCGAGGCGCAAGAAAGATGAAGTCGCGGATGAGATGCGCACAAAATTTGCCGTGGATCGCGATCGTATCCTCTACAGCGGTTCCTACCGCCGCTACCATGGCAAGACACAGGTATTCTCATTCACGAACCTGATCGATGAGGAAATGACCAACCGTAATCTGCATATTGCCTATGTGTCGCAGATCTCACGCACCATCGGGAAATACCTGGGCCTCAATACAGAGTTGATCGAAGCTATAGCCCTGGGACACGATCTGGGTCACGCTCCCTTTGGGCACGACGGTGAAGTGGCGCTTTCCAAAGCCTGCGTGGAACATGGCATTGGCCAGTTTCACCACAACATTGAATCCCTGCATATTGTGGACCACATTTCCCGCAAGGGAAGGGGACTTAACCTCACATTTCCAGTACGTGACGGCATCATATCCCACGATGGCGAAGTTCACAACACACTGCTCATGCCAGAAAAAGATAAGACTGAACAGCGCATCACCGAATACATCCGCGAAAAGAAAGCGGGCAGAAATATGGACTGGATGCCCGCGACCCTGGAGGGATGCGTAGTCCGCATCACCGACACCATCGCGTACATCGGCCAGGATATAGAGGACGCAATCCGCTTCAACATACTAAAGCGGGAAGACCTACCCCAAGACGTGACTGCCAAACTTGGCAATACCAACAGCCAGATCATAGAAACACTGATTAAAAGCGTGATTGTGAACAGTTTTGACCAGGATTGGATCGCATTCGATGAGGAGACCAGCCACTATCTGCTGGAGCTCAAGAAGTTCAACTACAAGCATATTTACACCGATGAAGAGGTTAAAAAATCCAACCGAATCATCCACCGCACAATGGGAATCATGTTTGAAAAGTATCTGCGGGATATCAAAGAGGACAACCGTTCATCCAAGGTGTTCAAGCATTTCCTGGATCACAAGCACACCGATTATCTGGAGCAATTCTCTCCCGCCGAGCAAGTGCGCGACTTCATCGCCACCATGACAGACCGCTACTACAACGAGGAGATCAAGGACTACCTGCTGCCCTGGAAATGGTAGCCGGTTCTCTACATATCCTCGTACTCATCCATCTTTTTATACTGCCAGGCCAGAATCAGGCGGTCGAGCAGATACACCACTCCAAAAAGAAGCAGTGAGAGCAAAACGATCGTAATGATGGCAGCAAACACATGCGCAGTGCGGAACGATTTGGTGGCCCTGGTCAGATAGATTCCCAATCCCGCGTTGCCGCCCAGCCATTCTCCAAAGACGGCTCCCATCACACTGTAAGTGGCTCCCAACTTCAGGCCGGTAAAGAAGTTCGGAAGAGCAGCGGGGATGCGCAGGAGGCGGTAGATCTTCCACTGGCTGGCGCCCATCGACTGGAGCAGCCTCACCTGCTCGATGGAAACCTGCCTCAGACCATCGAACAGACCCAGGGCAATAGGGAAGAAGCAGACCAGCACCACCACAAAGATCTTGGCGGAAATGCCATAGCCAAACCAGAGGATGATCAGAGGAGCTACAGCTATAATTGGAACTGTCTGGGACACGATGAGATAGGGGTAGAAGATTTGCTTGAATAACTTGGAGCCATGCATCAGCAAAGCAGTGATGACGCCGATAACGGTGGCCAAAGCCAGCCCGGCGAAGCTTTCCCACAACGTGGGTTTGAGATGGTTCCAGATCAGGTTGGGATACTCGATAAAGACCTTGAGCACATCCAGCGGGGAAGGCAAGACCCAGAAGGAGACCACTACCCTCGCAGCCAGGAACTGCCAGAGTGCGAGCAGAGCCAACAGGAACAGGGCCGGCAGCCAGAACTGCGATCTTTTGAGATTCATAGCTTGCCGACGAGGCGAATCTCGGTTTCCAGGCGCACTCCGAAGCGCTCAAACACGGTGGATTGCACGTGCCTGATCACAGCCATAACATCTGCCGCGGTCGCGCCGCCCAGATTTACAATAAACCCGCAATGCTTGTTGGAGACAGCCGCTCCGCCAATCTGGAAGCCCCGCAGACCGCAATCCTCCACCAATTTCCCCGCGAAGTGCCCGACCGGCCTTTTGAATACCGAACCGGCGCTGGGCAGATCCATGGGTTGCTTGTCCCAGCGCTGCTTGTTCAACGCATCCATACGTTGTTTGATCTTGTCGGGATCGTCGGGAGTTAGTTTGAATACGCTGTTGAGGTGGATGTATCCCAAATCCTGCAGGACACTGCGTCGATAGGAAAACTGGTGTTCGGCGGCCTTCAGATGAAGGATCGGAGTCTTGGAGCGCAGTCTGTCAAGATCGGGGACGAGGCAATTGCTGCAATACAATACATCCTTGATCTCGCCATCATAGGCTCCAGCGTTCATAAATACTGCTCCGCCCACCGATCCGGGAATCCCGGAGGCAAATTCCAATCCAGACAGACCAAGCTCCATGGCTTTGATGCAGAGGTCTTTCAAACTTGCTCCACACCTTGCACTGATGTACTTTTCATCGTTTTCGATGCTGTCAAGTCTGCCCGTGTGGATCACAAGAGAGTCAAGTCCGGCGTCGCTGATGAGCAGATTGGAGCCCTTGCCCAGAATAAAGTAGGGTAGGGCATGTTCCAGCGCGAAAGCAAGCAGTTCAATCAATTGGGAGTAACTTTGGGGCTGGCAAAAAACTTCAGCCGGACCTCCAATCTTGAAGCTGCTGTGCTCTTTCAGCGGTTCGTCAAAGCGGATGACCTGACTGTCCACCAAGTCAGCAAATCTATTAGTTATCAGTTTTCTCATCATATCTTTCCTGTTTGGTACGGTTGAAAAAGCGGGTGATCGCGCTGATCAGATCAAGTTCACTGCGCATTTCCAGACATTTGGCGGGGAGTACCTGCTTGAAATATACGCCATAATGTTTTTTGGAAACACGTGAATCCATGATCAGCACCACACCCCGGTCTTTCCGGCTGCGGATCAGGCGTCCGAAACCCTGGCGTAGCTTGAGCAGAGCGTTGGGAAGCATGAAGTGCATGAAAGAATCCTTCTTCTCGCGGTCAAGCTTGTCGATCAAAGCTTCCACGACGGGTTCGGATGGCACCTGGAAGGGTAACTTGAAGAGGATGAGCAATGAGAGTGAATCACCCTGGATATCCACCCCTTCCCAGAAAGAGTTTGTTCCCAAGAGCACAGCGTTGGTGTGGGATTTGAATTCTTCCAGGATAGAGCTTCGGCTGCCTACCATTCCTTGCGCAAAGAAGGGGCGTTTACTGTGATATAGTTTCTCGCTGATGTGGTCATAGACACTGTTAAGGTCTTTGTAACTGGTAAAGAGGATCATGGTGCCCACATCTGTGGCTTCCACAATCTGATCCAAGCAACCGATGGCCTGGTTGATAAAGAACATGTCCTTTGGTTCTGGCAAAAAGCTGCTAACCATCAGGCTGGCCTGGTGTTCATAGTCGAAGGGCGAATCCACTATGCAGGCCTTTATCTTGTCCTGTGGCACCAGACTCAGTCCACTTTGGGAAAAGAAATACTTGAACGAGCCACGCAGAGCAAGGGTTGCTGAGGTGAAGATGATACTGGGCACGGTTTCGTAGAGCAGCTCGTTGAGATTGGTGGAGACATCGATGGGGGCATAACAGAGCGAGGAGGCTGGGTTTTTACTGTCAGACCGCAGGCTGTTTTCGATCCACAGGGCGTTGTTTTCCAAGTCCGGATACTGCAGGGTCAGAATGGTGCCCTCCATCTCGGAAACCCTCAATAACAGCGAGGCCATGCTCTCGCTGAGGTTGTCATAGTTGGGAAAAAGCTTGCTGTTGAAGGATGACAGCACATTGGAGGCTGCCTTCAGATCTTTTACGAATGATTTCCAGCCGCTGGCCAGATCGCCCAGCAGATCGAAAAGCAGGGGTTGATCATCCGGGTCCTTAATGCGCAGCTTGCCATAACTATCTGAGGCCGAACAGCGCATAGCTGCTTCAGTAAAGACTGCCGTGACAGTCTTGCGCAGGCTGTTGCTTTGTTCGCTTATATTTCGGATCAGAGCTTCCAGATGTTCCTTGCCCGCCTGGGGAACAAGGCTTTTGCCAAGGGCACCCTCCAGCTGTGACATCAGGCCTACGCCGCGCCGTTTTTGCGCTGAGGATATCTGGTTAATCAGATTATTCACATCAGCGAAGCTGAATTCAAAGCCTAAAAGACGCACCGCGGTGGAGGTCAGATTGTGTGCCTCGTCTATCACCAGATACTGATACTCGCCCAAGGTGCTGTTTTCCATGCGCAGGTCTGCCAGGAGTAGTGAATGATTGGCCACTACGATACTTGATGTCTCGATATGCTTGCGCAGGTTCATCACGTAGCAATTTTTACTCTGTGGGCATTTGCGACCCATGCAGGCATACCAATCAGAATACACCCTGCGCCAGGCGACGTTAAAGCGGTTGCGGTCAAAAGATGAGTTTTCGGATACATCTCCAGATTTGGTGAGATATTTCCAAATGAAGAGGTAGAGCAAGGCCTGGGCTTCATAAGGGCTGATGCCGCGGGTTTGCTCCATCATCATTTCCTGCCAGCGCCTTTCGCAAACATAGTTCTCACGCCCCTTCACCAGTGTGGCTTTGAAAGGCAGAGGCAACATGTCTCGCAACTGGGGCAGATCTTTGAAAAATAGCTGTTCCTGGAGGTTCTTGGTGTTGGTTGATACCACCACCCGTGCTTTTTGCTGTTCCGCAAATGCTATGGCGGGCACCAGATAGGCGAAGGACTTTCCTACTCCCGTGCCGGCCTCAACAGCCAAATGCCTTTGGGCGCGGAAGCTTTCATCCACCTCCCTCGCCATTTCCAGTTGTCCCGCTCTAAACTCGAAATTTGGGAACTTCTGGGAAAACAACCCCTGCTCCGCAAATACTTCCTCTATCCCCAACCGTGGGTCGCCATTTCCATGATGCTCCAACACGTTGGGCTTCATTGCCTGGGGTGGTTTTGGCTTAGGGCCAGAGAGCGCGAAACGACGTTGATACTCCACCAACTTGTAGATATAGCTGTAGAGCGAATCATCCAACCTGGCCTGTTTACTCAAATCAAGCAGGCGGGCGTTCACCAAAAGGGGAAAGTGGGAAAGGATGTGCTCGCTCAGCCTGATCAAAAGCTCTCCTGTGGCGGTGGCGTCTGCGTCTGCCCGATGAGCGCTTTCCAGTTTGATGCCAAAATGTTTTATCAGCGTTGTCAATTTATGGTCGGAGGTGTAGGGCAGCCATACCCGCGAGATTTCGGCAGTGTCCCAGCTCCGGTTAGCCAGAGCGATGCCACCATGCAAAGCCCAATGGTGGTTGATAAAGCTCAGGTCAAAGCCCACGTTGTGCCCCACCAGAATATCCTCTCCCACAAAGTCCATAAAGTCCTTCAGAGCTTCCTTTGGCGGTGGAGCTTCTTTCAAGTCCTGGGGTGAAATATTTGTGAGATATTCTATGAACTTTGGCAAGTTCCGTCTTGGCTTCACAAAGGTGTTGAAGCATGCCACTTCCTCGCCGCTGCGGAAACGGATTGCTGCTAATTCAATGATCTCAGCCTGTTCCGGTTTAAGCCCTGTGCTTTCGATGTCGATGGCGCAAAAATCCAGGTTGTTGCGGAACCCTTTGTTAGCTTCCAAGCCCAATACCTCCCTATTCGCCAGATTCTTCTTTGTAGAGGTTGTAGCGTTTGAGCTTTTGAATCAGCCCCTGCCGCGAGATGCCCAGTTCCCGTGCGGCGTGGCTTTGATTCCAATCCAGCCGTTCCATCGTTTCCGCTATCATTTTGCGCTCCAGGTCTTCCAGCGCTTCTTTGAGCGTCTTCTTGGTGGACAGGAGGCTGATCGTCTTCTTGTTTTCCATGAAGCGACACACCTGATCCGAAAAATCGGAACTCTTGATGAAAGTTCCATCCTCCACCAGCGTCACCGCACGTTCTATCTCGTTTTCCAACTGGCGCACATTGCCCGGCCACTCATATTGCTCCAGGGTCTTCATTGCGTCGTCGGAGATGCCGAGTATGTTCTTTTCCATGCGCTTGTTATATTTGTCCAAAAAGTGAATGGCTAAAAGCGGAACGTCACCAGTGCGGTCTTTTAGAGGAGGCACTTCGATGCGGATTACGTTGAGCCGGTAGTAGAGATCCAGACGGAATTCTCCGGATTGGACCTTGTCATAGAGCGGTACGTTGGTAGCGCAGACCACTCTAACGTTCACCTTTCCGGTCTTGGTAGCGCCCACCCGCTTGATTTCGCCTTCCTGCAAGAATCTAAGCAGCTTGGCCTGTGTGCTCTGGCTGATATCCGCAATCTCGTCCAGAAAGAAGGTGCCTCCGTCCGCGATCTCAAACAGTCCTTTCTTGTCATAGGCGGCTCCGGTGAATGATCCTTTCACATGGCCGAACAGCTCGCTTTCCAACAGAGTTTCTGGTAGCGCGCCGCAATACTGCGCCACGAAAGCTTTGTTGCGCCGGTTGCTGCTGTAATGCAATGCTCTGGCGATCAGCTCTTTACCAGTTCCGCTGGGACCTTCCAAGAGTACAGTTGTTGGCGTGTCTTTCACTTTGTCGATCACATCGAAAATCTTGAGCATGCTCGGGCTTTTGCCGATAATGTTGGAATAGATGTTCTTTTCGCTTAGTTGCTCGCGGATGATGGCATGGGTCTTTTCCATGTTCGCTGAGCGGATGTTTTCTATGATCACGATCACCTGGTTGCTCAGTGCGTTAAGCAGGTTGATGATGCGCTCCGAAAAATAGTGCGTTCCGCTTTTACAGAAGAGCAACACCACACCCAGAACGTCTTTGCGGATGGAGAGCGGGATCACGAGGATGTTGTTGTAGGTGGGAGCGAAATGTGGTTGCTTGTAATCTTTCAGCTCATTAGCCTGATAAATCTGCGCGCAGATGCCCATAAAGTCGTCATAGGCTTTGTCGTCGGGAGAGAAGTTATTGTAGATTTTATAGTCCCATGAGTCCGGAACCGTTCCATGGCTATGCAGACAGAGGATGCCGCCGTCTGCCTCAGATATCTCCACCAGGCTGGCAAGCGATTGCTCGATCAGCACATCCAGATCTGAGATTGTGTTCAGTTTCTGTGTGATCTCGTAGAATTGGTTGAGCAGGTTTTCTTCAAACTTCACATCCTTCATTTCAGCGGAATACTCGCGGGTGATCTTCTGCGTCAGGATATCGTTGCGTTCTAAAAGTTTGATGGAACCATATTCTTGGATGATCCGCTTGTTGTTCTTGAGGATTTGCAGGGCGTTTTCCCACTCGCGCAGCTCGAAGAGTACCTCAGCCAGTTCGTAGTTTGCCAGCGAAAGCTCATAGTTGTTAGCAGTCTCCACAAATAGCTCGATTGCTTTGTAGAGATGCTGTTTGGCAGCTTCCAGGTTCTTGCGTTCCAACAGTGCCCGCAAATAGTGTGCTTTACCGATCTCGAAGGTCTGGTTGTGTTCGACCGCCATCTTGAGCGCCTGGCTGATATAGTAGTCCGCGCTATCGTGGTTGCGGGTGAGGATAAAGTATTCCGCCTGTTTCTGGAATCCTTCGATGATCTTGTCCCAGGAATTAATGGACTTGAAATAATCCAGGCTGTCCACCAGATAGGGATATGCTTCTTTGAACTTGTGGAGTTTGGTGAGCACGCTGCCCAGATTGCCGTAAAGCTCAGCCTTGATATAGTCATCGGACACCAGCGGAAGCAACTCCAATCCTTTGAAACAGAGGTCGTAAGCCAGGTTCAGTTCACCTTGTTTCTCATACACTTCGCCTAAGTTTGTAAATGAGCGTAACATCCCCTCTGTAAAGTTGTTCTCCTCGCTTTTTTGGATTGCCTGCTCATATAGGTCTATCGATTTGTTCCAGTCGCCTTTCTTGAAATAGAGCGCGCCCAGGTTGTTCAGAGAGGCCACCATATTGCGGAAGAAGCCAAAATCCTGGGCTGTCTGCAGCGATTTCTTAAGCGCGTCCTCAGCTTTGGCGAACTCGTTGTGGTCCATCAAGGTGACGCCGATGTTGTTGTAGATATTGGTGATATTGTATGGCTCGTTGAGCATCTTTTGCAGCTTGAGGGCTTCTTCCAGATAGTAGATAGAGCGTTGGGTGTCGCCCTTGTCATCCATCAGGCTGCCCAGATTGTTGTAACACACAGAAATGCCGTTCAGGTTGTAGTTTTCCTTTTCCAGCTTGAGGCTGCGCAGAAAGAGCTGCTCACTTTTTTCCCAATCACCCTGGAACATGTAGAGTACGGCCTGGTTGTTATAAATTGCCGCCAGGCCTCGATGGTCATTCGCCAGCTCATAGAGCGTCTCAGCCTCAGAGAAAGAAGCCTGCGATTCGTCATACGCATTCACGTAATAATGGATTTTGCCCTTGATTTTTTTTGCCTCACCTTGCACCAGTTGGCGCTGTTTGACATCCGGGATTGCCGAGTAAAGCTTCACGCATTGATCCAACACCCTCAGCGCTTCAGTAAACTCTTCCGATTCAGTGAGGATTTCCGCTTTTAGCAGTTGGATCTTAACTTTCCAATATGGATCCATTCCTTCTGGAGAGTATTTTTTGATGATCTCCAGAGCGAAGGCGATAGAATTGACCTGATAAAGGTTGTTGGCCAGCAGATAAACCGTCTCTTCTGCCGGGAGGTTATTTTCAGTACAGATGTGGAGACATTCGCGGAAATGGTCCACTGCCTCATCTTTACGGTTGAGAATAGCCAGAGTGTTGCCCATTTTTTTCCGCAAGTCAAGCAGAAGGGTGGCTTTTTTTGTATGCTTGAGTTGCTGTTCATAGAGTTGGAGCAAGTTTTCGCCGTCGTTGAGGATTTCCAGTTGGCTGGTGACTTCAGCCACCGCCTTGGCGTTGTATTTCTTATTGAGCAACAGGAGCTGGATCAGCGTCTGGGTTTGTTGTTTACGCGAAGCGAGCAGCTCTGTCAGCTTTTGGATCAGCGCTGGCGGATACAGATCAGGATTTTGCCTCATCCACTGATGCAGATAGCGTTTCTTCTGTAAAACATAGCTATCTTCCAATTCACACACCAAACCCCGCTTTTGTAACATTTCCAGGTCTTTTTTCAGTGTTTTGCCCAAGCCCAACTCTTTACCAAGTTCAAGCGACCATTCGGAATCCAACACAAACATGGCGATCAGCAGTTCCAGTTGCGAGGTGCTTATAGAGGCAAGCTCTTCCTGATAGATCATCACAGGGTCGAACGACTTATCCAAGAACGGGCTAAGGTCAAAGACTGCCTTGGGCTTGCTGGCAGCCATCTGGGAGAGGATCTTTTCCACGATCATCAGGTTGCCGTCGCTGATCTTTTGCAGGATTTCGCTTTCTTTAACAAAATCCAAATCTGCTTCGGGAAAAGCTTGGTGCAGTAGTTTTTGCAGATCGTCCATATTGAAGGTGGGAATCAACTCCACACTGGAAAAGCTGAACAGCCGCTTCTGGGATAATACCAGAATCTGGATGCCGCTGTCTTCCGCGTATTGCACCAGATACTGCAGGAAATCTCGCGTGTACTGGTCCAGAACGTCTCCATCATCGATCACCAGTGCCACCGGTTGAAGCAGCTTCAGCTTGTTGAGTTGCTCTGTGATGAAGTTGAACAGGTCATATTTGCGACCCGTGTCAAAGCTCTGCCTATGCACTTCCAGAAGCTCATCCAACTTCTTGCCGGGGATGTCTGCCAGTAGCTTGAGCACCTGTCCAAACTGATTGTATTGCATCGGATGGGGAGAGAAAAAATGCACCTGCTTAAAACTCTTTTTCAGCCCCTCCAAAAGGGGTTCCACCAGATATGATTTGCCCGCTCCGGATTTGCCGATGATCTCTATCAGGTGACTGTCAGAACTGTCCCGAACCACGCCCAAGACCTTGCCGATCGCGAAGCGTTCCAAAACAAAACCGCGCATCAACTGATATAAGTTATCCGTCATTTTTTCACCTATCTTGTCCTTGCTTTACAAATGAACTGTTAATTTAATTGACACCATGCTGTCAAGTTCTATCTTGCACATCTTTTATCTGTCTGCCTGACAAATAGATGGAACAACAGAATCTAAGTTAGGGCTTATGTGTTTTCCTATTTCTTACGTTCAGCTTGTTAATCAATGAATCTATCCATTCTGCCCGGCAATCTTATTCAGGCCGCGGTGGTTTTGCTGGGGGGGGGGAGCTTTGTTCGAAGCCTCAAAACTGCTGGGAATCTGATTCCACACAGTAAACAAGGGCAGGCGTCCAGCATAGCAACAAGCACACCTATATCAGCCTGGACACCAAACAATCAACCCCATCTGCTGTAGTATCTTGCCTGGCGTAGCACCTATATATATGGGGGAGATTGGGCCTCATTTGCATAGTCCGGTTTACCTATGGGCTTCCTGAGGTCAACCTTAACTTCTATAAGGATGACCTAAGGATGATGGCCCGCAAGCGCGACCCCTCAAAGCAAAACGAGAAAGACACCATGAAGGTTATTTACAAGGCTCCCATGCAGATGATAAAAATGCGCCTTGCCTTTTGTACCAGAAAGCCGGAGACAAAAAAGCCGCCTCATGTAAGGCGGCCTATATCATTTCTGATGAAGTTTTACAACAGCTCTATAACTAAGAACTTCTGTTTGCGGAAGTGGTCCGGATCGGTGACTGTCAGCACATATTCGTCGCCCTCTTTTTCCACCTTGTAGGATGCAGCCACGTGGTTGGAGAGCACAGCGTAGCCCTTTTTAGTAACGGGAAAGCTGATGGTCTGCTGATCCAACAGGTTAAACTCAGTAAATTTGCTGGTATCGATTTCCTTGGTCACCACCGATACTCTGCCGATGCCCAGGATTCCTCCCTTGCGGTTGATGATACCTTTGTTTATCAGTTCCTTGCGGGTGCCAACAACGTAGAACTGCCTGTTGCTTTCATAGGTCTGGTTGGAGATGACACCTTCCTTGTCCTTGATCAGGCTTTCGCGCTTGGCTATCTCGGCCTGGGATTGCTGACGTTCGCTGTCCAGGGTGGCGCTCATTTCTCCCAGTCTGCCTTCCAGTTCAGCCACGATCTTCTCTTTGTCTGCCACAGAAGCTTTTAGCTTGTTTACGATGTTTTGGATGCTTGCCAGTTGGTTTTTACTGTTTGCCAGTTGCGATTCCAGACTGGCAATCCTCTTCTTGTCGGCTTCGATCTGAGAGCGCATCTTGGTGATGGTGCTCATCAGTTGTGATCTGCGTTCTTCCGGTGTGCTTCCCGGAGCTTCGCCCACTACACCGATGCTGCCAAACAGATCAGCATCCATGGAGTCCAGACTGCTCTGGATCTCGTTCAGGGTGGAGGTGGAGCTTTCATACAGCGCTTGCAGCTCCTCGTTGCTCTTCATCAGGGTCTTGGCTTTATTGGCAGAATTCACCCACATCGCGCCAAAAATTATCGCGACTATGGCTAAAATCACCAGTATTATCCATGAACTTGTTTTCATGCTTGACTCCTTGCGTGCAATTTATTGCATGGTACAAAGATCAGACAGGCCATGATCCTGTCAAGACCAAAAGAAAACGGCCTCTTATGCATTATTCTCTTCTTAAAGCATGGTGTTTGGAAGCTTCCACCCGGAAGCTGCGGGTGGAAAGCGTCTGGATCGGTTCTCCCGGCCTGCGCCTCCGCTTCAAGGAAAAAGAGGATTTGGTCTTGGTGATCAGCCGCGAGGATGCCTTTCCGTTCTTCGAACCCAGCAGGCCGAACAGCCCTACCGGCGAGAAGGTCTGGAACCAACTCACCCACGCGGAGCTGTCTTCGATTTCCATCGACCCCGCTGACAGGATCATCCGTTTCTGCTTCCGACAGTCAGATATTTATGGAGAGAATAGCCTCTGGCAACTGGTTGCTGAACTGGCCCCTCCCCATCCGAATCTAATTCTGGCACGTCAAGAACGGGAACTGATGATCGTGGACGCCCTCAATAAATATGGCTACGCGGATAACCCACAGCGCCAGATACTGCCCCGTTTGCCCTATCAACCCCCTCAGACATCGTTCCGGCCGCTGGAGCAGGAACTTTCCCTGCCCCTGAACCTGACCAGTCTGGCTACTGGCGAAACCCTCAGCTGTCCAAGCTTCAATGCCTATTTCCAGGCGTATTTCACCCATGTTTTACAGGAGAGGATGGAGCAGGAGCATAAAAAACGGCTACTTGGAGCCTGGAACCGCGAGCTAAGCAAAGCTGCCTCCAAACTCGCCAAGCAGGAAGCTGAACTGGAGGACGCGAGCAGGCAGGAACACTGGAGGATTTGCGCCGAGACCATCAAACACAATCTCTCTGCGCTCAAAACAGGCCAGACAAGCCTGAAGGCAGTGAACTATTTTGATCCCAATCTGGCGGAGATCGAGATTCCCCTGCAGGCAGAACGCAGCCCCCATCAGAATTTGCAGTATTATCTCAAGAAATACCAGAAAGCCAAGAGGGGAGCCGAAATCATCACATCCAACCTAGCTGCCACCCGCAAGGAGCTTGAACACCTACAAAACATAATCGCCAGGGTGGAAGAGGGCAGCTTCACCGAGCTTCCTGCCAAAAACGGGATAGCCTCTCTGGGCAAAAAGCTTGCTTTGCTGGATCGTCTGTTGCGTCTGCGTGTCAATGAGGAATTTGAGATCGTGATCGGCCGCAAGGCGACGGAAAACGACTATGTTACGACTCAATTGGCCCAGCCCCATGATTGGTGGTTTCACACCCGCGTTTACCGGGGAGCCCACGTGCTGCTGCGTTGTTTCAAAAAAAGCACTCCCGATGATACCCTGACCTCACTCTGTTGCAGTTTGGCGGCCTGGTACAGCAAGGCCAAGTTTTCCTCCAACGTGCCTGTGGACTACACCCAAATCCGTTTTGTGCGCAAACCCCGCCGCAGTGCTCCCGGCTATGTGACATACAGCAAGCACAGCACCGTATTCTCACAACCCAAAGATTTGCGCGCGGTAAGGGCGGAGCTGGGCTTGTGAAACAGCGTGTCCGCAGTCTGGGCTGCCTTGCCAGGCTGAGCGAATACAGCGAGAGCAGCCTGATCCTCCGTTTCTTCACCCGCGACTTGGGGGCCGTATCGGTGTTGGCCAAGGGCATCCGTCGCGCCCAGACCCGAAATCAGCTAATGGCCTTGGGAGAGTACGAGTTGAATCTGTATCCGCCCACGGAGTCAGGGCTCTATCTGCTGGGCGAAATCTCATCAATTAAAGAACGCGACCTTTCTGCCGGCCCTCAACACTGGGCTGCCGCCGATTGCGCTTTGGAACTACTTTCCAGCCTCATCATCCCTACTGATGAAAGCCCTGTCTATTACGCGTTGCTTGATTCATATCTGGATTTTTTACAGACTCGCAAAGGCAGCGCCATACTGCTCTGGTGGAGGTTTTTACTAAGGGTGTTCAACTTTTTTGGCACTCCCTTTGATCCCCTTGCTTGCGGCCTTTGCCAAACCACGGAAGAAAACATCGCCGCCTGGGATCGTGGCACAGGGGCCTTGTTCTGCCACAACTGTTTGGCAACCTCTGAAAACAGCGATGCTCACGCTCGCCTCTCATCGGCAAGCTCAAAGCTGCTGCGCCTGTTGCCCTCAATAGGCAACTATCTTGACGAATTGCGCCCATTACGAGAAGAGGTGAAAGAGCTTAACCAGCTTTTCGCCGATTTCTTCTTTGCTCACTTCAACTATCCCCTCAAGCTGAAAAGCCTGCAGGTTCTGGAACAGTTTTACCCTCCTGCCAGGGATTAGACCCTCTTTCCTCCATAAACTATTCGACATTACAATAATCTTCATTCTTTCCATAGTTCCATTTACTCCCCAAGCTGATTTCCCTTGCCAAAAATCCAGCCCTGCTTAAAAGGACTTCACAAGATTAATACAGTATTTCTGGAGTGAATTTGAATATCGGAATTAAAGCCCTGCTGCTCGCGTTAGCCCTGCTACTCTGCGCCGGCCAGCTCTGCGCTACGTCCTTCGGTGAGCGCACCGCCCAAAGCCTCAAAGACAGGGGCATCCAACCCTGGCTCATCGTGATCCTCATCTCGATGCTGCCCATCGTCGAACTGCGCGGTGCCATCCCGGTGGCAATGGCCGTGCTCGGGATGCCCTGGCCCCAAGCTGTGTTGCTTTCCATCCTGGGCAACATGCTGCCCATCCCCTTCATCCTGCTATTCATCGATTGGTTCTTTGACCGACTGCGTGTGTTCCGCTGGGGAGTCCGCTTCACAGACTGGATCACCGAACGAGCCAACAAACGCAGCGCGGTGGTGGAACGCTATCAGGAACTGGGCCTCGCTATCTTTGTGGGCATTCCTTTGCCTGGTACCGGCGGCTGGACAGGCGCTTTGGTCGCCAAGCTTTTCAAGCTGCCCTTCTGGAGCTCGTTGTTGTGGATATTCATTGGTGTGCTGATTGCCGCCGCCGCGGTGACCGCGCTCACCCTACTGGGACTGCTGGTAGTGACCTGAGATGGAAGGCAAAAAGATCTTCTGGCTGGTGGGCGAAGCATCCGGAGACCTGCATGCCAGCCTGGTGATGCGCGCGCTCAACGCTGAGCTTCCCGGACTGCAACATATCGGCATCGGAGGCACGCGCATGCAGGCGGAAGGCCTTAAATCCCTCTTCCCATTCGCCCGTTTCAATGTGATGGGTTTTGTGGAGGTGCTGCGGCATCTGGGCTTTTTCCTCAAGGTACAGAATCGGGTCAAAAGGCTGCTCAAGGATGAGCGCCCAGATCTGGCTATCCTGGTGGACTATCCCGGCCTCAACCTGCGTATAGCAGCCCTGGCCGATGAACTGCGCGTTCCCGTGCTCTACTTCATCTGTCCCCAGTTTTGGGCCTGGAAGCACGAAAGGGTGCACAAACTGCGTGCCAGCGTCAAACATGTGGCCTGCATTCTACCCTTCGAAAAGGAACTGCTGGATATCCACAATGTGTCCGCCACCTACGTGGGACACCCCATTGCGGAAGAGGTTAGCTTGGAACTTTCCCGGGAGGAGTTCGCGGTTTTCTATGGACTGGATCCTGCCAAGCAATGGCTGGGCTTCTTGCCCGGCAGCCGCGATGTGGAGATCAGGCGCATGCTCCCTGTTTTTTTGGAAGCCGCCCGGCTTTTCGATCCCGACCGCTTCGAGTTTCTCTTTTCCAAAGCCCGCACGGTGAACCACTTTCTCTATATGGACCTTTTGCACAGCTCCAGCCTGCAACGTTCCTGCATCATCGACGGTTATCACTACGAGATGATGAAATACTGCGATTTTATCGTGAGCACCTCCGGCACCGCCACCCTGGAGACCGCCTTCATTGGAACCCCGCTGGTGATCTGTTACAAAGCATCCCCCATTTCCTACCAACTGGGCAAGCATTTTATCCGCGTGAAGCACATCGGGCTGCCCAACATCATTTTGGATGATGACATCCTGCCTGAGCTTATCCAGTCCGGACTCACCCCCACAGCAGTGAAAGATGCCGTTCTGGGCATCCTGGACGATCCCGCCCGCCTGGCTGAAATCAAACAACAGCTTTCACTCCTGCGCACTATTTTGGCGGAGAAGCGTACCAGCGAGCAAATGCTGAACCTTGTAAAGAATTTGTTGGGAATTGAAGTCTAAGCTGCTGTTCAAACTGGAAGCCCGTCTGGGGGCATGGTTATTGCGCTTGCTGCGCCTGAGCATCCGCTTTGACGTCAAGGCTCAACCACCCAACGACTACCCCTGCGTGTATATCTTTTGGCATCGCAATTTGTTGCTGATGACCCTGCAACGGGTGGATACCAACCCCGTGGTGCTTGTTTCCTCCTCGCGGGATGGAGAGCTGATCGCTGGACCCCTGAACCGCCTGGGCTATCACACCGTGCGCGGTTCGAGCACCCGGGGAGGCTCACTGGCGCTCAGGCAGATGCTGCGCCTGGCGCAAGACCACAGCTTGGCCATCACCCCGGACGGTCCTAAAGGACCAGCCGAAACCGTTCATCCAGGCTTGTTTGAATTGGCTCTGCTGGCACGCATTCCAATCATTCCCGTCGCTGTGGATGTGAACCGTGAGTGGGTGTTCAATTCCTGGGACCGCTTCCGTTTTCCGCTTCCCTTCTCGCGTATCAAAGTGCGCTACAAGCAGCAGATCTGGGTGCGTTCCAAAACGGATTTTGCCATCGCGGAAACAGCCCTGCGCCAGTCTCTCAGTTCCTTTGAGACCGGCTTGTGGCATCGGGATTCCTGAGCCTTTTCACTCCAGAGGATAGTTGCAGCCCAAGGTTTGGGAGGACTGGATTAACACCCGGTTGCTGATCAACTGGTTCATCTGGGTCAAATCCAGGCTGTAACTTGCCTGCCAGCCCAGATCACGCACTGCGTTGGCGGGAATCGTGAATCCCCGCTCCCCGGGATCAAGCGCCAGCACATACTCATCCCTCGTCCCTTCCTCGTTTTCCGCGCTTAATCTGAGCACCTGACCCTGATTGTCTCCCTCCAGATCCCAAAACAGAGTGGCCTCGTCATGTGGAGAAAAGTCCGCAGGAAAATCCGCTCTGGCTTCCATAACGGTTTGCAAGGAGGCGTGAGTCAACAAGATTCCGTCGGCGACAATCCAAAACTCATAGTTCATCCCAGGGGTCAGATTGGCACGTCCAAACCAGTGGCTACCCCAGTTTTCCAGCCAGTAGGAACGATCTCCAAACTGGATGTACACTGAGTCCGGATCCGGATAGTCGTTTTCCTCCCCGTTCCAGCTCAGCACCAGGTTTTGCCAGCCGTCACCCGCCCAGGGATCTTTTGGGGAAATGAACAGAGTCCACAATAGTTCCCGTGACTCTTCACGCATACTATTCACCGAACAGGCACCCAAAACCATTCCAAGCAGCAGGGTCGCTATCAGCAGCATATATCCAAATCGCATTGTCTCTCCTTTTCCTGTTCAATATACTCCGCTGAGAGCCTGTTCCCCCACATTTTTGTGGTCATCGGTCACGAAACATGGGAAAACCTGGAAAGAACAACTGCATTATATAGGGCTGAGATTCAATGGCAACCTTCGCTTTACTACCATTGTGTTATTTATTCCCTCCTGATATTGCCATCAACAATCCTCATATTGCTTCATACCGCCCTCCTTTGCTGCTACTGGATTTGGGGGTATCATCCTTAGGTATGCGGTTGCGAAGTTAAGGATGACCCCAGGTTGACCCTATGTTGAGTAGCAGTTGCTAAGGGGAGCCATCGGTACGCGAAAAAGGAAAAACCAAATATTAAGTATTCAAACAGTTCAACACCTATACTGTTCCATAGCTGCTTGTCCTTGCCAAAGATGCCGTAGGATTATAGAGTAAAAAACAATTGACAGAATTAGCTTTGAAACCTAAAGTAGCAGACAGTAAATCTGACACATGGAGGAATTATGTGAAATGAAGTAGTTCATAAAGTTGTTGCGCTGGGAATTCCCGGATTGGAACTCTCTGTTGTGATAGGTACTACAGGTCTTGCTGGGGGTGCAGCCATAGTTGCCGCACTTGCAGTTCTAGGTGGGCCTTTTGGGATACTCGGTGGGATCGCTGTACTTGGCGTAATGACATTAGTTGCGATGCAAAAAGTAAATATGGGTTAGATCAAGTTGCCATTTCAGTAGTAGATGGATTATTGAAAAATGGGCACAACAAGGATGACATATGGAACACAATATATGGTGTTCCAAGAATATTTTTGTCTAGGCGTATCAAAGAAAAATGCAGGAGTTATATATACCGATAAGGTACAAATGATCAGTTTGTCTGAGGTCAGTTACAGCAGGTGACTACCAGTTCCTCTTCAAGCCCACAGGTCGGACCTGACATTATATTGAATAATTCTTTGTAGGCTCTACAATCTCAGGCATCGTCAACAATGGACCCTCTCCTCCAGCATTAATTGGCCATTGCGATCCTTGTTTTATTATGTCATTTTGATCTTTTTCTATGTTAACAGATTTTAAGTTATGTGAACTAGTATGCACCTTTGTTCAGGTTGTCATGTCCTTTCCGTTCAATAAGATTTGAGAGACTCGAGATACTGTATAAGATATTCTCTGCTGTGGGAGTTGGCATCCCCAAATCCATAATCATGTAAACACAGATATCAACCGATGATTTATTGGCAGTGTTGTGCCAAAATCAAATCGTCACTTTGTAACCAATAGCATAACAACATGTTGCAAATTGGCGCTGTCAAACTTGAGTATCATTAAAGAGGGCAGAGGGTTTGTTAATCCCCTGCCCAATATTATGCGTTTTTTAGAATTCTACAGCGCGCCGCTGATCAGGAAACAGGCTGCAAAAGCAATGATCGCGTACAGCTCAGGATAAACGGCCAGAATCAATGTATTGGAAAACACATTGTTTCCGTTACCTATGCTTTCAATGCCATTTGCCACGATGCGAGATTGCCAGTAAGCGGAAATCAGATTGGTGAATCCGGAGATGAGTCCGGCGCCAAATATTGCAGCAGCAGTGATCATGGTCATATCCGGCGTGATAAAATCTTTCAGGATGAAAAAGGCGCCAAATCCATAAAGACCCTGCGTGCCAGGCAGCGCGGAAAGGATCATGCAGTTGGCGAAGATATCGTCCCTTTTTTTCATGGCCGCGATTGTCGCGCTTCCGCCGATCACTGTTCCCCATGCAGAACCGATGCCGGAAAGAGCCACCATCAAGAAGATACCGATCCACGCAATGATATAGGCGGCATTTCCGCCGGGAATAGCAGTACCGGCTGTTAAAAGAATGTAAGGCATGTAACCTCCATGTGTTGTTATTTCTTATATCCAAAGGGTTTATATTCAATGCCGGGACCACTAAAGCCGGCATTGTTGAAAAACTCGACAAAGGTCAACCTGAGCGGATGGACAAAACCGCTTAACGCTCCCAAGGCTATATTCAAGGCATGGCCAACCAGCATGAAAACAACAAAGATCACCGGTCCAACGACTTTAATGGAAAGAAACTGTTGACCGATGGAATTGATCACAAATCCAAGTATGGCGCTGGAGACTCCCAACGCGAACAGACGGATGTAGGAGAGGATGTCCCCAAAAAAGCCTGTGATAACGCCATAGAGAACCCATAAACCACCCAGGATGTTCATCAGGATGTTCTTTTGCGGGTCGTTGAAGAGCATCATAAGAAGCAAGCCGGCTATCAGGGGATATTTGACGTAAGGCTGGAACTTGGAAACATCCACTTTGAGTAAACCTGCTCCCAGCACCGATAGCGACAATATAAAAAGGAATGTTCCCAAGGGAGCAAGGAAGTAGCGGAATCCCCCTTGACGGGCTTGCTTGAAAGCGTTTACAATAACCCCAAAGAGAATCTGGATGGCTCCCAATAACAGCGCGAAATTGAAGATCTGGTCATTGTTTCTGATCAGGATACTGGGATTCATGAAGGTTTCTTTGAGGTCAAAACCAAGGGCGGTACCCATGACCCAGCCCATGATGATGGATGCTATGCCAAAGATGACAACCAGCATCATTATACTCTTCATGGCGGGATTCTTTACCTTATATCGCAGAAATAGGCCCAGTAAAACAACCACAACCCCATAGGCCATATCGGCATTGCAGAAGCCGTAGAATAGCATAAAGAACGGCGCAAAGAAGGGTGTGAGATCAAGATCGTCGTAAAAGGGCAGCATATACATTCTGCCGATTGGTTCGAAGAGTCTGGCAAACCAGTTATTTCTAAGGCTGACCGGAGGGTTATCCTCACCCCGGGCATCGGAAGCAAAGTGAATGACGCCTTTTTCTTGCAGGAATGCCTGCAATTCAGGTTCCTTGCGGACGGGAATCCAGCCGCTCAGCACCCGCAGATGATCATCGGCTTCGCTTATGCCCTGCAAGGTAGCTTCTTCATATTCGCAGACTCTACTTAACTCGCTCATTTCCTGGGTAAACATCTCAATGGCGGTTGGGGCGATTCCATGTAGGTATTCGTCGATTGAGGCAATCTGGCCGTTGACCTCATCCAATTGAGATTCCAGTTCTTGCAGGGTATGATGGTGAAAACTGAATACATCTGCATCGATGGCTGGCCTGTCTCCCTCGTAAAAGAGGACAAAGTATGTGATACCTCCCACTTCGTTGATTACCCTGATGCTGTGATCCTCCAGCCATTCTGGCTTGAAGTGGTTCTTGAGGCAGGTGCGGAATTCAACCTTGATGCCTTTCGCGGCTATAGAGTCCACCAACTTGTAATCGAAATGACCCCAGGGAGCAAGGTCATTTACTTGTTTCCTGAGTATCTCAGCCTTACGGTTCAAGGCTTCTTTCTCTTCCCTGGCGGCTTCGATTTTATTATATAAGGCTATGGCAGGCATATTGACCGAGACTTTGGCCGCATCGGAACCTAACTTGGTCAAATACTTCAGATTCTCTGAGTATTCCTTGATCAATTCAAGGTTTTTGCTCAGGGATTCGGTTTGGATATCGGTGGTCTTGATAAGATGCACCATACCCAGTTTCTGCAGTTCTTTCAAAAACTCGTTGTAGTCCAAGTGATAGAGGACAAAGGAATACTTGCGCATTTTTTCAATCATGCGTATTCCTCCTTTGACAAACGCTCTTTCAGGATCTTCTGGGCTGCTTTGGACAGGTTTTCCTCATCTTCCAGGAAGCGCTTGATCTTCAGGATCGAGGTCTCGAAAGTGGGAATCTGCACCTTTTCGTAGAGGTTCACCTTTTGCGTGGTTTTCTTTCGAACCCTTTCCAAAATGTGCATCTTGCGGATGAAAAACTCCCTCTCGATTTGGAGCGTTGCCAGTTCCTTGACCATCCCGATGCCATCCAGATACCACGATGGGGCACTGAACAGGTCGTAATCCCGAATCTCAAAATCAATGTCTCCCATAACCGGGATTTGCACTCCCGCTATCTTGCGGGTGAGAATCTCAACATTATGAACCTGCACCAGAGATGGGTCAAACTCCACCCAAAGCTTCATGAACTGGTCAAGCTCATTGATGCCGGCCTGGATCCTTTGATCGAGCTCAAGGGCTTTATACCTGGCTTTTTTAACCTCCAACCGCAGGGCAGACTCCTTGTTTTTCAAGGTTGGAAGCGCTCTTAGCCTTACCTTTAGCTGTTCTTCCAGATGGAGTTGGGATATTTTATTGTATTGAAACTTGCTGATCATCCCTATTTCCAGTGTAGTTCCATGAATTCGTCTTTGATGCCCACTTCTTCCTTTTTAAAGTGCTTTTTGAAGAGGGCCCAAGTTGTATCCAGCATTTCATCGGTGCCGATGTTGACATCGATCGCCAGGATCTGTTCAGCATAGTCTCTGGCAAAAGCAAGGGTGCGAACATCATAGTCGGAAAGATCGAAACCGTTTTCCATCTTAGTCTTGGCATTGGCAGCGTCAGAATTCAGGCGCACGGACGCAGACATAACCTGTGGGTGGTCTTCCCTGGTGCGTTTGCCCATAACCTTGGTTTTGAGCCTGGAAAGGGATCTGGCGGGATCGATGATGACCTTGCCGATGTCGGTATCGCGGCGCAAGTAAAGCTGTCCCTCGGTGATATATCCTGTATTATCCGGAATGGCATGAGTGATGTCGCCACCTGAGATAGTGGTGACCGCGATGATGGTGATTGACCCTCCTTCAGGGAACTGCACAGCTTTCTCATAAATCTTGGCCAGGTCAGAGTAAAGCGAGCCGGGCATTGAGTCTTTGGAGGGAATCTGATCCATGCGGTTTGAAACGATACTCAGAGCATCGCAATACAAAGTAAGATCTGTGAGCAGCACCAGCACCGATTCGTTTTTTTGGATGGCAAAGTATTCAGCCGCAGTGAGGGCCATATCCGGCACCAGCAGGCGTTCCACCGGAGGGTCGTCCGTGGTGTTGACAAAGGAAATGATTTTGTCGATCACGCCAGCGTTTTCAAAGGAATTTTTGTAGAAGAGGTAATCGTCATTGGAAAGCCCCATTCCACCAAGGATGATCTTGTCGGCCTTGGTACGCAGTGCCACGGTGGCCATCACCTGGTTGTAGGGTTGGTCAGGATCAGCAAAGAAGGGAATCTTTTGTCCGGTAACCAGGGTGTTGTTGAGGTCGATACCTGCAATTCCCGTGGCTATAAGCTCGGAAGGTTCTTTGCGCCGCACCGGGTTCACAGAGGGGCCGCCAATCTCCACTTCTTCCCCTTCAATTTCAGGACCGCCGTCTATGGGATTGCCATAGGCATTAAAGAATCTTCCGGCAAGTTGATCGCTGACTTTCAGGGTGGGCGGTTTGCCAAAGAAAATCACTTCGGCATCTGTCCCGATACCTTCCGTTCCAGAGAAGATTTGCAGCGTTACAGAATTGCCCATGATCTTGACAACCTGGGCCATACGGCCACCGACCGTGGCCAGTTCCTCGTTGCCAACACCTGTCGCGTTTACAGTGCAAGTGGCTTTGGTGATCTGACTCAGTTTGGTGTATATCTTCTGAAAAGCTTTGCCGGCCATTATTTAACTCTCCTTTCATCAAGTATCGTATCCAGTTGGGCTTCATACTTGCGGAAGTCATCACTCTGGAAGGGCTGATAATTCATCTGTCCCAGCGTGTTGATCAGTTTTGTATAGTAAGGCTGAAGCTCTTCGTAAGATTCGAAGGACAGATCAGTGTCGCATACCTTCAAAACCAGATTCAGCATGTAGGCCTGCCGTTTCATAGGTGTGGATTTATCCACATCGTCAAAACCGTCCTGCACCAGGATGATTCTGTCCACCAGTTCGCTTTTCCAGAAGCTGGAGTGATAGTCCAACGGAACGCCGTCATCGCCCAGGATGTTGATCTGGTCTTTGGCTTCCTTGCCTCTCAGAAGCAGGTCTTTGGCTGCAAGCACACTGTTGACCCATCCGGGAGCAATGTTATTGTTTAGATAATCCTGCACTTCTTCATACTCCAGATATTTGGAATAGGAATCGATGGGATCGACTGCCGGGTAGCGTTTGCTGTCGGCTCTGTCCTGAGACAAGGAATAGAAACAACGCGCTGTTTTTTTGGTTGCTTCGGTAACCGGTTCCTTTAGGTTTCCGCCGGAAGGAGAAACTGCGCCGATGAAGGTTATTGATCCGGCTGATCCATTGTTCAGATACACGTAACCGGCACGGGAATAGAAGTTGGAAATGATAGCGGGCAGGTCCATGGGGAAGGCGTCCGGTCCGGGCAGCTCTTCCATGCGGTTGCTCATTTCACGTAAAGCCTGAGCCCAGCGCGAAGTCGAGTCTGCCAGCAGAAGCACTTTCAAGCCCATGGAACGGTAGTATTCAGCTATCGACATGGCTGTATAAACAGAAGCCTCACGAGCGGCAACCGGCATGTTTGACGTGTTGCAGATAATGATAGTGCGTTCGATCAGCTTGCGGCCTGTGCGGGGGTCGTCAAGTTTGGGAAACTCTGAAAACAGCTCCACAACCTCATTGGCGCGCTCTCCGCAGGCTGCCACGATGATCAGGTCGGCTTCGGCATTTTGAGAGATGCTGTGTTGCAGCACGGTCTTTCCAGTTCCGAAAGGACCGGGTGTAAAGCCTGTGCCGCCCTCGGCAATCGGATTCAGGGTATCGATGGTGCGCACGCCAGTCTCCATCATCTTGAAGGGTCTTGGTTTGGAGGCGTAAGCCCGGATGGGGAGCTTTACAGGCCAGTATTGGACCATGGTGACTACTTGCTCGTTGCCTTCGGAATCAGTTAGAACCGCGATAGTGTCGCTGATCTTATAATCTCCGGCAACAGCGATGGTTTTGACTGTGTATTTGCCTTCCAGGCGGAAGGGAACCATGATCTTGTGATTGATCCAGTTTTCCTGCACTGAACCCAGCCAGTCGCCAGCGCTAACCGAGTCTCCGGCCTTGACCAGAGGTGTGAAGCTCCAGATGCTGTTTTCGTCCAGAGGATCGGTATATTCACCGCGAGTGAGAAACAAACCGGACATCTCATTCAAGTCGTCCTGCAAACCATCATAGTTTTTGGAGAGCATTCCCGGCCCCAACTTCACTTCCAGCATTCTTTCGGTAAACTCTACCGGGCACCCCGTTGTAAGTCCCCTGGTGCTTTCGAAGACCTGGGTGTAAGCGATATCACCTGTAACTTTGATAACCTCAGCCATTAGTTTCACGCCATTCAGGTCGATGTAGCAGATCTCGTTCTGGGAGACCGGCCCATCCACCTTGACATGAACCAGGTTGCTGATTATCCCGTAAACAGTGCCTTTGGTCATATTGGCTACCTTCTATTTCTTATTAATCAATTTCACGTTGAATTGTTCGGGGAACTTGAAGCTGTTCACAAGGTTGTCCATGGTGTCATGGAACACTTCTTTTCCCAAGGTTGGTTCCATACCCTGCCAGCGTTCAAGAATCCGCAGCTGGGCATAGTATCCCAGGATGCGGTCAATATTGAAGTAGTTGAAAAAGTTCTGGCTATCGATCCATTTCCAGCGGAGGAGATCATAACCCCGTTCCCGGTAGAGGATATTGTTCTGTTCCCAAATCCTGTAAACACTCTCAAAAAGTTCGTGTTCCTTACCCAGGCCAAAATCTGTGGCATGGCTCTGCGCCAGCCTGGACACCAAATCATCCGTTCCAACCAGGTATTTAGCAAAGGGAATATTGTGCTCGCGCCCGTTGATTGCGGTAAGAATGTTCCGGATATCCCGGTTGAGTTCAAACCAGTGTTTCATAAACTTATTCGGCAGGCTTGAGCAGTAATCATATACTGTTTCCAGCAGCTTGTGTTGGGAATCCAAATAGGAAGGCATTTCTTCAGCTTGAAATATCTCCAACACAGTGGCATGAAAGATATCGGGATAGGCACGATATTCTTTGGGAAGTGCCACACCGGGATCAGCTGCCTTCTTTTTCATCAATTCCACATAGTTCTGCCAGAATGTAAGCGAACATTCGTCTGGCGGGACGTTTTCATTTACGCTGCCATAGATGATCCGCAACAGGAGGTCAGAATCTTCCGGCAAACAGAGCAAGGTCAGCAGCCTGAAATCTCCGGCGCTCAGGTGTTGGTGAGCCTGTATCAGGAAGTCACTGGTGTTTATCTGGACCTTGTTGTCGTCGATATTCAGAGCCGGCAGTCCGGTCACAAAATAGTAGTATTGGTTGCGCATGCCTGTTTGTTTATTTGAACAACAACTGGTTGCTGCGGGGACGGAGATAGGATTTGAACAGGTTGGCAAAATCCTCATCCGTGAAGCTCAGTTTATAGCTGCCGTCGGCGGGGGAGATGGAGAAGCCGCTTTTCATCTGGGGAGAAAAGTCGATGCTCAATCCCTTAGTGGTATCAGATTTAATGGATTTAAGGAAGAATTCGTCCAGTTTCCCTTCCATGCTTTTTGAGATGGTGATTTTCCCGCCGGATTCCTTCCAGGTGGAAACAATCTCCATTATTATCTGCTGTACGAATTTGACTTCACCGAGGCTTTCTTTCAGGGGTTGGTCAAAAGCATTGCTCAAAAAAACGTCAGTGAGTTTCTGTTTGACCGCGCTTATCGTGTGTTGGGCAGCCATCTTGAGATCAGATTCAGTGTTTGAGCCCAATTCCGCCGCGTTTTTCTGAGCCTCGGCGATTATCTTCTCTGCTTCGTCTTTTGCGTTTTGGATTATCTCTGAAGCCTGAGCCTGGGCACTTTGCTTTATTTCGTCGGCTTCACTTTGAGCCTTGGATACACCCTCTTCATAGACTCGTTTCAACAGATCTTGTAACTGGTCGCTCATTGTTATCTCCAGTATGAGTTTGTCATTAGTCAAAGATTTTTACCTGCCGGTTTGTGTCAATGCAAATGTGAGCATGCTCCGGACAGTAGTAGTGGAAAGTCATCGCTTGTTACCAAATGCTGTTACATGGCTTCACTGCAGGCCTTGAAGTGATTTACATTACCAGAACCAGTCCTGTAAATCCTGCAAGTTGTAATAATGCAAGCTAAACAGTATAAAACAGGCACCCAGTCAAAAAGTAACCGGCATCGATTCCTTGACAACCGCATGAATAAACCGGTACATTCCGCAATATCCTTCATAGCTCCCGCCTTTGCTGCGACTGG
>DFUX01000025.1 GCA_002379855.1 Cloacimonetes bacterium UBA4175
ACAGACTTCGGCAGCCCCCTGACTTACACCAATCCGCGGTAATCTGCGCGAACCCGCTTGACCCGGGATCCAGTCTTTTGGAAAGGGCAGTGGGAAAGTGGAGACCCGAGCCTTGCCTGCCTGGCTGCTCAGGGCACAGAAAAAGGGGTGAGCTGGCTCACCCCTTATAGCGGATTATCGCTTGCTTTGTTCAGTTTTGAGCAACCACCTTGTAGAAGGCTTTGGGCAGCCCTCGGCTGTCCGTATAGCTGGTGCCCGTCACCGTGGCGAGCAGGGTATAGGTCCCGTAGGGATCGCTACTGCTCAGAATCTTGTAGCTTCCGGCATTTGGCACAGCCAGCCAGGAGAGCACAGTATTGTTTCCAGTGCGGTTCACGCTTACTACGGGTGTTTCCAGGCTGGCAATGATCCCCGTTCCGGTGACAGGGATGTTCAGGTTGGCTTCGTCGCTGTCATTACTGGCGATTGTGACATTGCCGTTATAAGCAGTCGCCGCGGTTGGCGCGAAGGTCAGGTCATATGTCCTGCTGCCTCCGGCGGCGATGTTGAAGCTCAGGGTGTTGCGGGTCGCTTCCGCAAGGCCAGCCTCGACGCCGGAGCTTCGATCCAGGCTGTTTCCGGCTGCCGCCTGGGAAACAGTGTAACCCGCGGGTGTGCTGATCGTGCCGGTGAGAGGGGAATCTCCGCTGTTGCCGATGGTGAACTGCTGAACTGATGTTGAGCCGACAGCAACGTTGCCAAAAGAGATGCTGGCAGGGGTCACAGTTATTTCCGGCCCAGTTTGATAGGCAACCAGGGTCAGTTTCACATTGGGGCGGTTGCTGCTGGTATAATTGCCTGTGAAGACATTAGTCTGGTCGTTGTAATCATTACGGGCGCAGCGGTATCCGTTGGTGACGGATGTGTAGCGGACCGTTCCTGACTGCGTCCATTGTTCTGTTAGGTTGAAAGCGGTGTCCACCACGATGTTCTGGCTGCCGTTCCAGAGGAAGGGTGTCTGGAAGGTGAGCATGTCCCAGCCTCCGGCGGTTGGCATATAGCCTTCCGAGCTGAAGACTGTCACCATGCCGGTCGCGCCCTGCCAGTTGGCAACGTTGGCATCCGTGGTGTGCTTCATGCGCACGATGAAATTCGGAAGGATATGGTCCGGCGGGGTGTTCACCCAAAATGCCAGGCCGGTGATGTAGATGGGGCCCGTTATACCCTGGTTGTTCAGTTCCGCCGCCGTATAGACCGACTGCCCATGCAAGCTCTTGTAGGTGATGTTGATAGGGCAGGCCATATTGTTATATGTGGAGCTTGTGCCGTCTCCCAATACCACCTCGAGGATGATGTTGGGGGTGGCGCTAACTGTGTTGGAAGCGGCTGATTCCCCGGCGGGGCTGGCATACACCGTGGTTACATAATATGAATAGCTGGTTCCGTTTGTGAGCCCAATATCACGATAGCTCGTGCCGGTCACGGTGGTGACTGGGCTGCCGTTGCGATAGACGCGATAGCCGCTTATGGCACGGTCTTCCGGGATCAGCGCTGTCAATTCACCGCGTCCTTCGGCGGCTGTCCAAGTCAGATCTACAATCTGGTTTCCGGGAATGGCGGCAAGGTTGCTGGGGGGGTACATGTTTGGCGTGGCATTCACGCTGGGAGTGGATGGGGATTCCTCGCCGTCATAGACCGCGGTCAGGTAGTACTCATAGTTTACGCCGTTGGTAACAGCCAGGTCTGTGTATTGGGTGTCTGTTGTACTGGCCAGCACACTGCCGTCGCGATAGATTTTGTAGCTGTCCGGAACGCCGCCCGCGGGAGCATCCCAATCCAGCAGCACATAGCCGTGGCTGGCTGTCGCGGTCAGGTTTTGTGGCGGCAACAGCATATCGTAATCTGGGAAGATTTTCAGGCGCAGGTTGGGCAGGTTCGGCGTAGCCAGGAGGTTGGAAGGTGCGTTTGAATCACTGCGGTTCTGGCGGGCGCGGTTGCCCTGCGAGGCGGAATAGCTCCAGCGCGGGTAACTCGAAGTGTATTGCTGATAACCTTTAACTGTTAGCACCGCCAGGTTGGAGACCCCATCATAAACGAACATGGGGTTCAGATCCACTTCCATCCAGCCTGATCCCGCGTTGTTGGTGAAGGGCCCGCTGTAAACCAGGGTGTATCCCGCCGTGCTGTAGTTTCCTGAATCCAGGGTTGACTGGGAAGTGTTTTTCATGTAGATGGAAACCGCTTCGATGGGATCCATATTGCTGCCGCTTTCTTTATAGAACGCGATGGATTTGAGCGTTCCCGGCACTTGGATTTCGGAAGCCAGATAGATGGCCTCGTGGGCGGAATAGTTGTACCATCTGTCCAGTGGATAGCCTTGGGTTTCGACGCCCTCTCCGATTACCACTTCCAATGGAGCCCCAACCTCCAGATACTCGGTAAGGCTGGCTGTTGCCGTGCCAGACAAGGCATTAAAGTTCAGGGTCACCAAGGTTCCGTTTGCAACGGAAGAGGAGGCGGAGACCTCAAAATGAAGAGTGGCACGAGCTCCTGCTGCCAGGGTGGGGAAGCTGTCGCTGCCATCGGTTATCGTGATTCCCGGAGTGGAACATTCAAGGGAGGCAGTTCCAGCCGCGGTGGGGATTTCACCCACGTTATGGATCTCAATGGATAAGGTGACTGTTTCGCCTGGATCCAGGATTCCATTTTGGTTGCCGCTGTAATCGCTTACTGTCAGGTGACGGAATTCAAGCTCCGGCTCATATACTCCCAGCCTGAAGTTTTGACTCCAGTTACCATTGGCTCCGGTGATGTTAAGGTCAAAGAGCAACTGATGGTCTGCCGGGCAGTTGGCTGCCACCTGGATGGCATAGTTACTGAGCGACCAGGCACTGCCCTGGGCAGGTACGGTGCCATAGTTGGCGTTTGCGGTGGAGATGGTCACAAAAGGATCGCTGGAGCTCAGGGTGGCGCTCACGGAATTGGCATTCACCAGTCCGCGGTTGCCCAGGCGCAAGGAGAGCTGGGCAGCTTCGTCAGGCTCGAGATGGTTGTTGCCGTTGGTGTCCAGCACGGAAACCTGTTCCACCACCACATACGGATAATCCGGGATCAGGGGGCGGGTGGTGATGAACAGCGCGGATTCATCGGTTAGAGGCGCCGCGGCTGTAGGATAGATGTTTCCAAAGGTGTATTCCAGACCTACCGTCGCAGTGTGGTCTTCGATACCGATGGTGCAGTAGTTGCCGTGGGGATAGGCGTCGCCATCGCCCAGGTCGATGTTGTTGAAATCCTTGTATTGCAGCTTGATCTGTCCGTCTCCGGTGTGGGTGGGGTAGTAAACGGGGTCGTAGAGAATGGCCTGGAAGGTTTGCGGAGTTGTGGAATCGTAACCGGAGATCATATTGTACCATTCTACCACATAGTAATTCTGGATGGAGTTGTACCAAGTATAAACATAGCTGCTTCCGCTTTGGATATCCAGGTCATCCCAGAACACGGCGATCATGGGGCTGGGTCCGCCAGCATCCGGCAGACGCCAGTTGCGCCAGTCGGCGTCGTTTGTTTCGCCAAAGGCGATGAATCCATTGGAGGAGATTGAGGCCTGGGTGTAGTCCACCCCGTAGAATTGGAAGGTGAAGGGCAGGTTTACTGTCTGGATAGCCACAGCGCCAACCTGGTCACCCTCATCGTGTGAACTGCCGGGGTCGTTTAGGTTGAGGGCGGTGCCGCTGCCGCCTTCAGCGGGCGCGATGCCAATCCACTGGTAAGTGGGGCACTGGTCGTAACCTGTGTCGCCAGTGTCAAAGATGAAATATCCGTAGGCATCCTGTCCCAGGGGATCGGTGACTGTGGTATGGCCGATGGTGAAGGTAAGCGGAATGCTTTCCGCGTAGCCCGCCGCATTATATAGATTGAGTTGCAGGGGGATCACCATGCCGTCAACACAGGTACTGCGGGCTGTCACCGAAAAAGTATCGGTGTTGTTACCTGCGGAGCTTCCGGCGGGCAGGTTGCCCCAATAGCCCTGCGCATCGGTGATCTGGAAAAAGGAATCCTGAGAGCTGAGGGTGCCGTAAATATCGCTCAGAGACGCGCTGCCGGCATTGTTCAGGGTTATTGTGAGCGGCCAGCTATCGCCCGGATTGATGATGTTTCCCGCCGCCCCCACAAAGGTGTGGGACACCAGGTTGAGATTGCCGTTGCTCACAATCACCGGAACTGAGATCTGCTCCTGCCCGCTGCCGCCTTCGTCCGTAAACCTTAAAATAAAGCGGTGCTGGTCAGGGCAATCGGGAGCTATGGTGAGGTTTATTCCGTTTGTACTCAGGAGGGTGGAGTTGGGGCTGATGCTCCCAAATTCGATCCTGCTGGGGGGATTCAGCGTCACGTATGCATCAGAGCAGGTCACGTTGCCCAGGGGGCTTTGCGGCGCAGAGGTGGTGTTACTCAGGCTGAAATAGACATCCATGGTTTCACCGGCGTTGGGGATGCCATCGCCGTTGTCGTCAACTTCCACGCCGGCAAATACCAGTCCGCCTGAGCTGCCAACGTTGATAGTGTTGATCAGCGGCTTGTAATCGTCCTTGTTGACCGTGAGGGTTAGACTCTCGTCAAAAGTGGGCGAAAACTCCAAAAAGGCAAGCCCCCGCTCGTCACTGAAGCCCAATGCCTGCTGCTGTCCGGCTGGGTTGCTCAACACCACCGAAGCGCCGGCCACAGGCTGGTTGAAGGCATCTTTCACCATCACTTCCATGCTGCTGGTTCCGGCGGGTATGCTGGCAGGGGCTGTTGCGTTGAAAGTATCGGGTATTCCCACATAGACAGGCGCGGTGGGGTCACCGATCAAGTTGCAGTAGCCGGAAAAATTGTAAGCCTGGGTGGAGTAGTTGATCCCATAGACGGAATACAGGTACAGCTTGGCGTAGAGCATGGCCTCGCTCATATTGCGCATGCCCAGGGGATAGATGCCGTGGAATATACCCACGTCCAGGCAGTTGTTCATGGGAGTGTGGGTGCTGGAAGTGGCCATCCCGATGGCGGTCACGGCTCCGCCCAGGGTCGCTTCGGTGCCATAACGGACTACCGATTCCGTGGTACTTGTTCCCCCTCCCCAACTTCCGGTGCTGCAGGTGATGAATATGGCATGAAACAGGCGGTAAGCGTTGCTCATGTTGTTCATGGTGTTTGGCCAGCCATTCATGTTGATCCAGCCTCTAAAGTTATAGAAAGCCACGCCTTGGTTGATGGCGGCGTTTATTGACGCTGTACTGGGGTTGCCACCATATAGCTCTGTGTATGTGTAATCCGGATTAACGTCCAAAGACCGGTCGTGGATGTATTCGTTGGTGTAGATCGTGGAAATCCCTGAGGTAGAGGGGTCGCCCACCAATAACATCCTGTTAAGCCAGCCGGCTAAATCAAGATTGATGTTTTGCTCCAAAGAGCGGACTTTGCCCATATAATTCACCATTTGCTCGGTGCTGTTAACGGAAATCCTGCCGATGGCCACGTCGCCCAGATTGTCCCCGCCCGCCAGCCAGGTGTAGTAGTAATCCATATAGGTGCTATAGGTGGGTACTGCGATTGTCCCGGAGTCATCCCCGATTATCGTAATGTAGTCCGGACGGGTGCTGATATTGTCATATCTGCCCTGGATGAAGGTCTTGATATTGGTGTAGGAAGTGCCTGCCGTGGCGGTGCTGAAAGCGTCCACCAGATAGCCTTTTTGCCTCTTCCAGCTTACGTATTCGTCCACCTTGCTCTGGTAGGTGGCATCCACATGGTTGCCATAGATTACCAGCATCCGGGGTCTGGAGTAGCTGATCGCGTCCCGCGTTTCCAAGTCATTGTAGTTCAAAATCATGCCCTGGTAGATCTTTTTGAAGGCAGGGGAGTAGCTGAGGGGAGGGGCTATCTCGTTCACAGAGGGCTGATCGTTGAAATCCAGGCTGATATCCAGGCTGGTTTGCACCAGCAGTTCACCTTTGGCCTGGTCATACTGGAAGGGACAGACGTTGAGGGTCACCACGCGGAAGTCGCGCAGCACCTGAGGTTCGGAGATCTGGATATAGTTGGCTGGATAAAGCTGAGATGAATATCTGCCGGCGATACGTTCGCCGCTCAGGGTGGAATCAAAATCCAGCCGCAGCGATGGCTCCTTGCGTTGCTCGCCGCCATTCACCCTCAGGGTCACCCCGCCGCTGTTGGGGATGGCGATCATGGTGGCAAAGACCGGCAGGGTCTCTTCTTCCCCGATAAAAAGATAAGGCGTGTCGGCCAGCTTGACCTTGCGCAGGGTCTGGCCGTCCCTGGTCACTTGTTCCAGTTCCCAGCCTGGCAGTTCAAAATGGAGCTGGACACTCTCTCGCGAACTGCGTGAAATGGAAAAAGCCGCTGCCGCGGGCGCTGCCTGGGCAACCAGAAAAGATACGGTCATGGATATCATGGCCACATACAAGCATCGAATTAGACGTGATCTCATTTGTGAACCTCTATTGCGTGATTTGATATAATGCTTTTACTAATGCAATTATCGGTGCAATTCAGGCGTTTTTCTCTGAAATATCCATGGATAGAGGACATATTTCCCAGATTTGTGATATTTTTCATCGCTGAAAGCAGTTCAAACTACGCAAACTGTCTGTTTCAGCTCTTTTGCGATGAACCATCCGCTCAATCAGATATTTGCCATCTGAGGAAAACTGCTATGCCTATCGGGCATTCGTATTGCCGCTATCATTCGCATTTCCAACAGGTTAACCTATCATCCTTAGGTCATCCCTCACCAAGTTAAGGATGACTGCCGGAAGACCCCTGTCTGGGAGGGTGATGCAAATGACACCGATCCCCTCATAATATATAGGTGCTATGAAAATGACAAGCCCCGCTCATCCTGAGAGGACGGCGGGGCTGATATCGAAGTGGTTTGCTTAATTATTTGGCGGGAAGGTCTTCGTAAGCTGCCACGACCTTGTAGAAAGCCATGGGCAAGATTTCTGTGTCTTCCCAACTGGTGTACGGAGCCAGGACCGTGGCGAAGGGCTGAGTGCCGTAATCACCATAGGGATCTGTGGCGCGGTAGATGTGATAGCAGTTGGCGTTGGTCACAGCATCCCAGGAGACGGTCACTCCGTTGGTGCTTTTGCTGATCTCGATTTCGGGGATAGCCAACGCAGTGAGGTTCACGGTAACCGTCACCGTATCGTAGGCATAGGCGTAGCCATCGAAGACGGAGAAGGTGATCTCTTCGCTGCCGAACCAGTCAAGCGGAGCGGAGAAGGTGACCTGCATTCCATCGATGGATATCTGGATGTTGGTGTTGCCGCTGTAACCCAAGGTGAGATCATGTCCGTCGGCATCGCTGACGAAAACGCTGAAATCTTCAACCAACTGGGTGTTCATATCGAAGCTCAAATCAGCCGGCAACTCGATGACGGGAAGGGCGTTCAGCACCTCGAGCGTCAGGGACACCGTGAGTTGGGGATTATCCGGATCGTTGGTGTTGACCAACAGGTTGGCGGTGTAGGTGCCCGGGGCGAGGCCAGCCGCGGTGAACGAACCGGTGACAAGCTGGCTGCCATTTCCGGCGACAGTGCCAGATGTGGGATTGGCACTGAACCAGGCTACGGCGGGGTCTTCAACGAGGGTGAAGCTGAGGTTTTGGCTGCCGAGGTTGGCAATGTTGAAGCTGTCCGTGCCTTCGGCGTTGACTGCCAGAGTGGCTTCCAGGGCTGTGGCATCCAGCGAGACTGTGGGCGGGATGTAGCCGCTGCCGGTCAGGGCGATGTTCACAGTGGGCTCATCCTCGTCGTTGCTGCTGATGACAACGTTGCCGTTGTAGGAAATAGCTTCCAGCGGCTGGAAGGTGAGCTGGTAAACGGCATTGGTGCCTCCTGCCAGATTGAATTCCAGAGTGTTGCGAAGGATTTCCGTATCTGTAGAATTCCGGCCTTGTTCGACAACACTGTAGCCAGCCGGAGTGGTGATGGAGCCGATGAGATCCTCCTCCCCGGAGTTGGCGATTGTGAATTGGCGCACTACGCTGTTGCCAACCTTCACTGCGCCGAAGTCGAGTGCCAGAAGATCGACCGTTATTTCCGGTGGAGCGGGCTCACCGCCGTAGATGGTAAGTTGCACGTTGGGCCGGTAAATTGATACGCTGCCACCGTAGAACGTATTGGTCTGGTTAAAGTAGTCGCTGCGGGTGTAGCGGTAGCCGCTGGCGGTTTCAGTGTAGCGCACAGTCCCGGATGAGTTCCTGGAGCCCACCCGGTTAAAAGCGGTATCGATGACAATGTTGTCCGTTCCGTTCCAGGTGAAGGGAGTGTCCAGAGTCAGCATGTCGTAACCGCCGGGAGTTGGCATGTAGGAAGTGGCGCTGTAAACCGTCACCATGTCTGTGGAGGTCTGCCAGTCGGCTACATTAGCAGCCGTGGTGTGTTTCATGCGCACCACGAAGGAAGGTAGGGCTTGGTTGGGAGCGCTGTTGACGTAGAATCCCAGAGCAGTGATCTCCACCGGGCCATAGACGCCGGCAGCATTAAGTTCGGCAGCGGTATAGACAGACTGTCCGTGCAGGCTCCGTCTGAAGATGTTGATGGGGCAGCCTTCATTTGTGTTTGTGGCTGAAGTGCCATCGCCCAAAGTGACATTGATGATTGCCATGGGGGTGGCCTCCGCTGTGTTGGAAGCTGCCGATTCGCCCGCGGGATTTGCATAGAGCGTGGTGACGTAATACTGGTAGGTGACGCCGTTGGATACGCTTGCATCGGAATAAGTGGTGCCAGACAGATCGGTGAGCACCTGTCCGTCGCGATAGATCCTGTAGCCACTCACACCAGCGGGATCAGGAGCGGTCCAACTGAGGTTTACCACCCTGTTTCCAGCCTGGGCGATGAGATTCGTGGGCGGATACATGATCTGGGTGATGGTAACAGAAACCGTGTCGTAGGCGTAAGCCATGCCATCATGGACGGAGAAGGTGATCTCCTCCGTGCCGGTCCAATAATTAAGGCTGCTGAAGGTGACCATGAGCCCGTCGATGGAGACGAGGATGTTGCTGTTGCCGCTGTAGTCCAGCGTTAAAGTCTGCGGATCCAAATCATCCACGTAGGGGCTGAAGTCCTCGATCAGGGCGGTGTCGGCATAGATGTCGAAGGTCAGTGATTCCGGCGCGTTGATTGTCGGGCTGCTGTTCTGCACCACAAGCTGGACGGACACGGGCAACTGGGGGCTGTCCGGATCGTTGGAATTGACCAGCAGAGTGGTGTTGTAGGTGCCGGGAACAAGTCCCTCGGGGGAGAAAGTTCCGGTGATGAGCTGGTTTCCCCCTCCGGATACAGTTCCGGAAGAGGGCGCCGAGCTGAACCAGGCTACGGAAGGCGATTCCGCCAGGCTGAAGTTGAGGCCCTGGCTGCCGGAATTGATGATCGTGAAGCTGTCCGTGCCCTGAGCGCCGTTGACGAGCGTGGCGGAAAGGCTGTTGCCGCTCAAAGAGATGTTGGCTGGCGTGTATCCCGTGCCTGTGACGGCGATTAGCACCGTGCTTTCGTCAATGTCGTTGCTGTTGATGGTCACATTTCCGGAATATGTGGCAACGGCCGTGGGGTTGAAACTGAGGTTGTAGGTCTGGTGTGTGCCTACGGGAAGCGAGAAGGACAGAGTGTTCCGGCCCGCCTCCTGATCCTTTTGGCCTTTGCTGCCAGCGGCTGAGACCGTATAGCCAGCCGGAGTGGTGATGCTTCCGCTGAGAGTCTCGTCTCCGGTGCTGTGGATGGTGAATTGCTTTACGCTGGTCTGACCCACCTCCACCTCGCCGTAATTGAGGCTGAGGGGATCGACCGCGATCTCCGGTCCGGCGGGTTCCACATAGACAAAGCCCAGTTTCACATCCGGACGGTAAACCGAGACCAGGCCGCCGGTGAAGGTCTCACCCATGTCTGAATAAGTGCTGCGTCCATAGCGGTAGCCATTGCTCATGTTGGTGTAGCGCACAGTTCCGGTGGCGGATTCTGTGGCCACCCGGTCAAAGTCGGTGTCGATCACGATGTTGTCGATCCCGTTCCAGGCAAAGGGGGTGGAGAGGATCAACAGATCCCAGTTCCCGGGTACAGGCTGATAGGAGGCGCTGCTGTAAACTGTGGTCAGTCCATCCGCGCTAATCCAGTTTGCGACATCCGTGGCAGTGGTGTGCTTCATCCGCATCCGGAAATTAGGCAAGGCCAGAGCAGGTGCCGTAGCAACGTAAAAGCCCAACTGGGTGATGTCCGTGGGGCCATACAGGCCAGCGGCGTTCAGTTCCGCGGCGGTATAGACCGACTGTCCATGCAGGCTCTTCTTATAGATGTTGATGGGGCAACCCTCAGTGGTGGCGGTGGTTCCAGTGCCGCTGCCTATCACGGCAAACGAGACTGCCTGGGGAGTGGCCTCCGCGGTGTTCGAGGCCGCGGATTCACCTGTGGGGTTGGAATATAGCGTGGTCACCCAATAGCTGTAGGTGGTGCCGTTCACCACACTGTGGTCAGAGTAGCTGGTGCCCGTCACCGTGGTGAGGGAACTGCCGTCACGGTAGATCCTGTAACCGCTGATATTCCTCTCATCTAAAAACTCTTCTTCGGCGCCGCGTCCCCCGGCAGCGGTCCAGCTCAGGTTGACAACAGTGTCGCCGCCCACAGCGGTGAGGTTGGTGGGGGGAAAGGTGTTAGGGGTGGCGTTCACGGTGTTGGAAGGATCTGAATCGCCGTCGTTGTAGCTGGCCACAACATAATAGCTGTAGGTCACGCCATCGGTCACGTTCAGGTCTGTGTATGTGAGGTTTCCTGTGGTAGCCAGATAGGAGCTGTTTCTGTAAACTTTGTAGCTGTTAGGCGTCATCGCTTCCGGGGCGTCCCAAGTGAGTGTGACGGAAGCGTGGGTTGAGGTTGCGGCCAGATTCTGAGGGGGATTGAGGGGTGGCTGCACTGCCAACAGGGCGTTGTACAGGTTCAGGCGTCCGGAGCCGAGTTTGTTGGTGTAGCTTGGATTCACGCCGTAATGGTTGTCGGCGGTGCTTTGCAGGATCGTTTTCAGCTCCGTGTTGGTGAGCGTGAGCCCGTTGCGGTGGGCGTAGGATATAATGAGTGCCGCCGCTCCGGACACATGCGGGCAGGCCATCGAGGTGCCCTGGTACCAGGCGTAGTTGTTGCCTGTTATAGTGCTGAGAATTCCTCTTGTGGAATAATATGTCGTTTCTCCACCCGGGGCGGAGATGTCCACCCAAGTTCCCCAGTTGGAGTAATAGGCTTTTTTGTCCTGGTTGTTGGTGGCGGCCACAGCAAAAGCGCCGCTGTAACAGCCAGGATAGAAATTTCCCTCGGCTTCATCGTTGCCCGCGGCGAAGATGGTGACGCCACCGTTCAGAACAGTACCGCCGCCGTTGGCGTTGAAATAGTTGATGGCGTTAAGTTCGGACTGGTTGTACACGTCGGGGTACTGATAACCCCAACTGTTCTGGGAGATGGCCGCGCCGTTGTCCGCTGCCCAGACGGGGGCGTTGGCAAAGCCGCCCTGGTTCTGTCCGTCGAAGACCTGGCAGGACATCAGGCTCACACCTTTGGTATTGCCGTTCCCGCCGGCGATGCCGCAAACGCCTGTGGAGTTGTTGTTTTCCGCGGCAATGGTGCCGGCCACGTGGGTGCCGTGGTCTTCGGGGTTGATAGTGGTGCTGCCGTTCACAAAGTTGTATCCCACTCCGCTCCAGATGTTGTTGTTCAAGTCCGGATGATTGGTCTGGATGCCGCCGTCGATTACTGCCACAATCACATCCTGATGTCCCTTTTCCAAGTCCCAGGCTTCGGGCAGGTCGATATCGCAATCTACAGTTCCGCCTTGCTGGCCAGTGTTGTTGTAATGCCACTGTGAACTGTAATAGGGGTCATTAGGGGTCCAGCGGTCCAGTGTTTCCGGATGTTCCGGGTCCAAGCCCGCGACATTTTCATACAGCACTTTTTTATACTCGGGCTCAGCCCACTCCACGCTGCCTTTGAGGCCACGGTAGGCCATCACGATGTCCCGGATGTCAGCTTTGCTGGAGAAGCTTATCTCATACCAAAGATGCAGGCCCCAGTCCCGGTGCCGCTGGGTGAATTCGCCCCTGTGGGCCGGGCTGTAAAAAAGCTGGCTGATTTTGCTTACCTCGAACCGGCGGCTCAGTTCGTCCAGTTCGGCAATGCCAAAGGAGGCAAGTGTCCCGTTTGTATGCTCCAGCCTTTGCAGTTGGCCGGAAAGCTCCGGTTTCAGTCTGATCCAGACATGGCCGGGAACCATAGCGCCGTCCGGCACTTCGTAAATGTCTATAAAGGGCAGGTCCGCGAAATCCGGACCCAGGGCCATGAGGCCAACGCTCAGAAGCGCCAGGCAGATGGCCGCAAGAATTGTTAATTTGCGCATATCTTTTTACTCTCTTTACCCTTGGCGGGGCTGTGTAATTTTTCCTGAGGTACTTTACCGCTGCCGAACCTCACTTTTGCCAGTGGGATATAACCGAGCGGTATAAAAACACATTCTACCCATTCAAACCATGAACAGGGATTTGTCAACAGTTTTCTGCCAGATAAGTTTTCCAATTAAAGTAATTGTCTCCACGCACTTAAATCCGGTTTGGGTTTATTTGCCCCAGTTTAGCATTAGGCTCTATTTCAAATGGGGAGGGTAAACAGTTATCAATCCAGGATAAAAGACAAGCCCCGCCCATCCTGAGAGGACAGCGGGGCTGATATCGAAGTGGTTTGCTTAATTATTTGGCGGGAAGGTCTTCGTAAGCTGCCACGACCTTGTAGAAAGCCATGGGCAAGATTTCTGTGTCTTCCCAACTTGTGTACGGGGCCAGGACCGTGGCGAAGGGCTGAGTGCCGTAATCACCATAGGGATCTGTGGCGCGGTAGATGTGATAGCAGTTGGCGTTGGTCACAGCATCCCAGGAGACGGTCACTCCGTTGGCGCTTTTGCTGATCTCGATTTCGGGGATGGCCAACGCAGTGAGGTTCACGGTAACCGTCATCGTATCGTAGGCATAGCCGTAGCCATCGAAGACGGAGAAGGTGATCTCTTCGCTGCCGAACCAGTCAAGCGGAGCGGAGAAGGTGACCTGCATTCCATCGATGGATATCTGGATGTTGGTGTTGCCGCTGTAACCCAAGGTGAGATCATGTCCGTCGGCGTCGCTGACGAAGTCGGAGAAATCTTCCACTAACTGGGTGTTCATATCGAAGCTCAAATCAGCCGGCAACTCGATGACGGGAAGGGCGTTCAGCACCTCGAGCGTCAGGGACACCGTGAGTTGGGGATTATCCGGATCGTTGGTGTTGACCAACAGGTTGGCGGTGTAGGTGCCCGGGGCGAGGCCAGCCGCGGTGAATGAACCGGTGACAATCTGGCTGCCATTTCCGGCGACAGTGCCGGATGTGGGATTGGCGCTGAACCAGGCTACTGCGGGGTCTTCAACGAGGGTAAAGTTGAGGTTCTGGCTGCCGAGGTTGGCAATGTTGAAGCTGTCCGTGTCTTCGGCGTTGACTGCCAGGGTTGCTTCCAAGGCTGTGGCATCCAGAGAGACTGTGGGTGGGATGTAGCCGCTGCCGGTCAGGGCGATGTTCACTGTGGGCTCATCCTCGTCGTTGCTGCTGATGACAACGTTGCCAGGATAGCTTTGCGCGGCAGTGGGGGCAAAGGTCAGATTGTAGGTGATGGTTTCACCGGCTGGTACGCTGAGGGTTAGGGTATTGCGAACCTCAGCCTGGACTGACCTGGCTCCGGGAGCTTGCTTGACTGCAGGGGAGGCGGCTCTTTGGGCAGCAACCACAAATCCTTTTGCTCTCGCCTGGGCCACGCTGTAGCCGGAGGGGGTGCTGATGGTTCCCATCAAATGGGCATTGCCGGTGTTTTGCACAGTGAATTGCAGCACATTGGTTGTGCCGACTTCAACCGCGCCGAAATCCAGGGCCAGAGGCGAAACCACGATCTCGGGGGCTTGCGTTTCCTCAACAGCCAGGGTCAAGCGGATGTTGGGCCGGTTGGGAATTGGGGTTCCGCCACTGAAGACATCGGTCTGGTCATTGTAGTCGCTGCGGATGTAGCGATAGCCGTTGCTTATGGATGTGTACTGCGTTGTACCGGATGACGAATAGGTCCCAATGAGCCCGAAGGCGGTGTCCACCACGATGTTGTCGTCGCCGTTCCAGGTGAAGGGGGTGTCCAGTGTCAGCATGTTCCAGCCGGTGGCTGTAGGTTGGTAAGAGGTGGAATTCCAGACGGTGCTGAGCCCGGTGGATATCCAGCTGGAAACGTCGGTGGCGCTGGTATGCCCCATGCGGATGATGTAGTCTGGCATGGCCAGGCTGGGCAGACCGGTTACGTTGAAGCCGATGTCGGTGATGTCGATGGGTCCGAACACGCCTGCAGCGTTGAGTTCAGCCTTTGTGTACACCGCTTGTCCGTGTAAGCTCTGGTACCAAACGTTGATGGGACAGGCTGTGCTGGTACTGTTGGAATCGGTTCCATCTCCGATGATCACTGAGTTATTTGGCGTGGCCTGCACTGTTTCGGTAGGCTCTGCGTCTTCACCTGAATAGGTGGCCACCACATAATAGGAGTAGGTTGTGCCGTTCACAACGGCGTTGTCGGTGTAAGTAAGCCCCGTCACGGTGGTGAGCAGGTTTCCGTTCCGGTAGATTTTGTAACCGGTGGGGATTCCGCTTATAGGCTCGCTCCAGTTTAGTATCACCAAACCATTTCCGCCGAACGCGGTCAGATTACGGGCAGGATAGAGCCCGGCGGGGACGTAGGCTTGCAGCTTCAGGTTGGGCAGATTGTTGGAAGCCGTAAGTGATATGGGCTGGGATGAATCGCTTCTGTTTTGGCGGGCCTGGGTGTCAGTAGTAGTGGTGTATGTCCAGTAGGGGTAATTAGAAATATAGCTCTGATTGCCCTTGATGGTTAGTATAGCCAGGTTGGAAGTTCCGTTGTAGGCAAAGAGGTTGTCCAGTTCCACCTCCATCCAGCCGGAGGTATCTGTGTTCGGGAAGGTTCCGCTGTAAACCAGGGTGTAGCCGGAGGTGCTGTAGTCACCGCTGGACAGGCTGGACTCGCTGGTGTGCTTCATATAGATGCTGACAGCCTCGATGGGACTTACATTTGTGCCGCTGCCCTTGTGGAAGCCCAGATACCTGATGTTGCAGGCGGTGCCGATCTGCGAGGCCAGATAGATCGCCTCATGGCTGGAGTAGTTCCAATAACGGTTAATAGGGTAAGGCTGGGTTCCACTGCCAGTTCCTATGATAATGGTGGAGAGGGGATTGGTGGTGGGGAAGCCTGTAACAATGTTCGAGGGGTCGGATTCCTCGGCGCCGTAGATGGCTGTTACGTAATACTGATAGCTGGTTTCGTTCACCACGTTTGTATCAGAGTAAGTCAATCCACCGGTGCTGGCCAGATAGCTGCCATCGCGGTAAACCTTATAGCTGCTTGGTGTTCCGGTGGCAGGGGCTTGCCAGTTGAGGTTCACGACCGCGTTGCCGGAAGTGGCGGTCAGGTTCTGGGGCGGGGCATAGTAGGTGCCCATGGGCGGGAAGATGATGTGATCCAGCCAGGCGCAGTCACTGCCATTGGCCCAAGAAACGTCTTTGGAGTAGGTCCAGGCCAGGGTGTGATTGCCGGAGGTCAAGGGATAGGAAGCCTCTGCCCAGCCTGCGGAACCGGACCACTCGCCTTTCTTTACGCCATCGACGTAGAAACGCAGAAAGTCATAGTTGCTTTCGGAGGATACCTTGTACCAGAAGCTGAGATTGCCAGCGCTGCTGATTACCACAGGCAGGCTGAGGGTGGTGCTGCCGTTGTCGGAGATAGCGCCGGACTTGGCGGCATAGGTGCCGGAAAAGACCTCCGAGCTTTGCACTGTCCAGGGCACGGAGCTGTTATTCACCCAGGGATACAAAGTGAAGTTCCCGGTCTCAAAACCTTCATCCGGAGGGGCAAGCAATGTGACCGTGATGCTGCGGGTGGCAGTGTTCCCGCTATTGTCAGTGGCGATCACCATAATGCTGTGGGGGCCGCCGGCATAACCTGTGGTGTCCCAGACCCAGGAATAGGGGCTGGAAGTGTCGGTGCTTTTCAGCACATCATCAATATAAAATGCCACGCCGGTGATGTAGCCGTCAGTATCGGAGGCGGTGGCAGTTATCGTGATGCTGCTGTTGAGGTCATGCACCGATCCACCGGCCGGGGCGGTGATGGAAACCGAGGGCATGGTGGGATCGGTGGCAAGCAAGGCCTGGTAGGCATTGATGCGCCCGCTGCCCAGTTGGCCGAGGTAGTTTTGGTTCACGGCGTAGTGATCGTCAGCGGTGGATTCCAGAATATCCTCAACATCAGCGCTGCTGAGGGTGCGGCCGTTGCGGTGGGCATAGGAGACAACCAAAGCCGCCACGCCGGACGCGTGGGGACAGGCCATCGATGTGCCCTGGTAGAAGCCGTAATCACTTCCGCTCCAGCAGCTAAGCACGCCCTGGGAGGTGACGTTGTTGGTCTCGCCACCGGGGGCGGAGACGTCCACCCAGGTGTCGTAGTTTGAATACCATGCCTTGGTATCGTTATGGGTGGTGGCTGCCACGGCGAAGACGCCACTGTAACAACCGGGATACCACTGGCCGCTGGACTGATTGTTGCCCGCGGCGAAGATGGTGATGCCGTTAGACATCACGCTTCCGCCGCCGTTGGCGTTGAAATAGTCGATGGCGTCAAGCACAGACTGCTCGTAGTTTCCCACGCTGGTGTAGCCCCAACTGTTCTGGGAGATGCAAGCGCCGTTGTCGGCAGCATAAATCGGAGCCTGCTCAAAACCGTCGCCTCCGGAAGTGGGAGCGAACACCTGGGTGCTCATCAGCCGCACGCCGTTGCCAGTTCCTGATCCGCCGGCAATGCCGGAGACGCCTACACCGTTATTGGTAACGGCGGCCACGGTTCCCGCCACATGGCAGCCGTGGTCTCCACCGACGATATTGGAAGTGCTTTGGTAAAAGTTGTAGCCATACACGTCGTCAACATAGCCGTTGTTGTCATCGTCGATACCGTTTCCGGCGATTTCGCCGGGGTTGATCCACATGTTGGCAGCCAGGTCGGGATGGTCATACTGGACACCCTGGTCCTGGATGCAGACCACCACATCGCTATGGCCTTTTTCGATGTCCCAGGCTTCGGGCAGGTCGATGTCGGCATCCACCGTTCCGCCGGTCTGGCCAGTGTTGTGGTAATGCCACTGTTCGCCGTAGCGCGGGTCGTTTGGAGTCCAGCGGGAGAGGCTGGCTTCCATAGCCGCGATCTGATCCTGGGTGAGGCTCAAAAGCTGTTTCTTATATTCGGGTTCAGCCCATTGCACGCTTTGGTCCAGACCGCGATAGGCCATCACGATGTCGCGTACGTCGGCAGAGCTGTCATACTCGAGTTCAAACCACAGATGCAGTCCCCATTCGATGTGGCGCCGGCCCCATTTAAGGTTTTTGGAGCTATCGCCAAAGAGCGGTGTGATCTTGGTTATTCCAAATTCCAGATTGAGGGCGTCAAGCTCCTCGATCTCAAAGCTTTTCAGGCTTCCTTCTTCATAACGGTAAGCTTGTACCTGGGAGGATAGTTTCTCGTTGAGTTTGATCCGGATGTGGCCTTGTTCGATGGCTGAGTCCGGCACTTTGTAAATGTCGATGAAAGGGCGTTCGCCAAACTCCACCGGGGAAGCGGGCAGCCCTATCCATGTTAGCAGGAGCAGTGCGGTAAATACGAAGAGTATTCTTTTCATGGCTCTCAACATCTCCTTTATTGGTATGTTCTCTTATATAGTTGTTATCGTCTTTGCCTGGATGCGCTTAACGGAGGCCATTCTTGTGAAATGGTCGCGCAGGCAGGATATTTGATCCAAAGCAACCTTCTCATCAGCAGATAATTGGATGCAGCGGGATTTGTCAATTAAAATTTACCTCCACCAGAATTTCAAATATGGCTCTCCTGCAAACTAAACGGGTGGATTATTAAGGGCGGATAACTGCCTTGTTTCAAGCCAATGTATTGTTATATTTGCATCTATGTTCATTGTTTACAAAAGAATCCCGCTTGTCCCCCATACCGCTCTCCTTTGCAGCATAAGGAGTTACGACCATCATCCTTAGGTATGTGGTTGCGAAGTTAAGGATGACCCCAGGAAGATACAGGTTTAGCCTCCGGAGGCAAAGGGGGGCAAAGAGGCGGTCAGGCGGGGTATAGCAGTCAGTGTTGTATTTTATCCACTTGTTTGGAAGGAGGGTTGAATTTTTTATACGCTGGGCAGGTTGTTGTATGGAGCAATACCCAGTGTCTGATCTGGCGCTTGTAATGACGGGGGCATGAAGCATCAGGAGCGCGGTTAGAATTCCAGAAAGAAAGTGACGGGGCCGTCGTTGATCAGGTTCACCAGCATATCCGCGGCGAAGATGCCGGTCTGGACTGTGATGCCGGTTTCCCGAAAGAGGGCCACAAAGCTGTCATAGAGCTGTTCCGCTATAGCCGGGTCAGCGGCAGGGGTAAAATCAGGCCTGCGTCCCCGGCTGCAATTGGCATAGAGGGTGAACTGTGATACGATGAGAGCCTGGCCCCCGATGTCGCGCAGCGAGAGATTCAGCTTGCCATTGTCATCGCTGAACACGCGCATCTCGCTGATCTTACGGACAGCCTGGGGCAGCAGGTCAGGACTGTCTGAGTGTCCAAAACCAACAAACAACAGCAGGCCGGATCCGATGCTTCCAACCAGGCGGTTTTCCACCTCCACGCTGGCCGAGCCAACCCTCTGTATCAGAACTCGCATCAGTCTATTCTGAAGTGGTGCACTTCCCAGCAGCCGGCGTCGTCCAGCCAGACGGAACCTTTTTCAAAAGGCGGGATGACGATCTGGATGCGCCCAAAGCTCACGCCGGGCTTCAGGAATCCCGCGCTGATGGTGTCTTTGCTCCACTCGTTGGAAGTCTTCATTTTAGACTTGAATCTGCTGAAGACACGGCCGTTTTCCCAGAACGTGATCAGGCGGGTGGTGATCTGGGGGCCTTCCGGTTCTGAGGACTTGGCGTTCAAACGCACGTAGTAGCCACCATAGCGGCGCACCTTGAAGGCGTCAGAGTAGAGCACGACAGTCTGGTCGGAAGCGTCGATGCGCAGTGAGGTGCTGCCTTGCAAGGCGACCTTGGGGTCGATCGCGGCGTAGATGGACTGGTTTCCATCGCCTTCGCTGTAGATCGACCACCCCAAAAGAGCCTGGTCGGGATCCAGCGAAAAGGCGTCGAAGCCTGGATTGGAAAGCAGATTGGGCACACCTTCGGTGTCCTTGTCAAAATAGACAAGGCTGGAATGTACTATACATGAAGAACAAAGCAGCAGAATCGCGGCTGCAGCCAGCAAAAGCAGGCTTTTTTTCATTTCATGAACCCCCGTTCATTTAAATATTTCAGGACCACCCCCACGGACAGGGTATTGATCAGGAGGTTTGATCCGCCATAGCTGATAAAGGGTAATGGTATTCCTGTTGCAGGAACCAAGCCAATATTCATACCAATGTTGATAAAGGTTTGAAACATGAGGTAGGCCAGGATGCCGGCAGAGGCAATCCTGCGTTCCGGGACCTTGATCTCGCCCACAGCCCTGATCAACCTCAAAAAGAACAGCGTAAACAGCAGCAGCAACAGCATACTGCCCACAAATCCAAACTCTTCCCCGATCACGCTGAAGATAAAGTCGGTATGGTGCACGGGCAGGAAATTCATGTTTTTCTGGGTGCCCTGCAGCCAGCCTTTGCCCAAAATTGAGCCGCTGCCCACGGCTATCTTGGCTTGAATGATCTGATATCCGGCTCCCAAGGGGTCGCGCAGGGGATCGACAAAGGTGAGTATCCTGTTCTGCTGATAGTCTTTCAGGCCGTTCCAGAAAACGGGCATAAACAGAGCGATGAAGATATTGGAGATCGAAGCTATGGTGATCGGCACCCAGGAAAGCCCCGATCTGTAAAGCAAAAAGACCAGGATCAGGATCCAAATTATTATCGCAGGCCACCAGACGGAAGAGACAATGCTGACGATGGGGCTGACCATCAGCAGAAGGTAAAAGAGGGGTACATCCGCGGCCACCAGCATAGCCAGCAGGCTGACGCCAAAGACGAGAGTGGAGCCCAAGTCCGGTTCGATAACGATCAGCGCCACCGGCAGGGCAATCATTCCCAAACCATAAAAGATCTGCCTGAGTTCGGAGAGATGTTCCTTGGAAATGACTCTGGCGGTCATGATGATGGTGAGCAGCTTGGCGCTTTCCGAAGGCTGGTAATGGATGCCCATCAGGCTGAACCAGCGGTGTGAGCCGTGGATGGCCTGGGTGAACAGCACAGCTATCAAAGCCAGTATATTCAGGATTGAGAGGGGCAGGATCAAGATGTCGAAGATTGGCATTGGCAGGCGGATCAACACGATCGTGCAGCCGATGGCTATGACGGCAAAGATGATCTGCTTCCACCAATTGCTGGCCACGGTGGTGTATTCCCCGATGGTGGTGCAGGAGGCGGTGTAGATGGCCACGCAGCCAAAAATGATCAATGCCAGAAGGTATGCCGCCAGCACGAAGTCAAACTTTTTGCGGTTGATCATGGCTCAGTACCTGCAGGGGTGGTCTCAGCCGGATCGGGAACCGGTTCCGCACTTTCTGTGGCGGCCGCGTCCCCAGTATCCAGATCGCCGGGAGTCTGGAATTGGGGCGGGATCACGGCGGGTTGCTTGATCCTGGCGTAGTTGCCGATGTAATAGTTGAAAATCCGGTTGGCAATTGGCGCTGCCATGGCTCCGCCGCCGCCGGCGTTTTCCAGAAAGACCGTAACCACGATCTCGGGATTGTCTTTGACGATGTATCCGCTAAACCAGGCGTGGGTTCTCTTGCCCATAAAGTTTTCCGCGGAACCGGTCTTACCATAGGATTGGGCGCCCGCCACACTGACCACCCTGGCTGTGCCTCCCGGGGCGTTGCAGACAGCCCAGAGGCCATCCTGGATAATTTGCAGGGTGCTGGGTTTCCAGGGTAGTTTGTGTTTGGCAATGGGAACCACTTCTTCGCGGGCAAGTTTGCTTCTGCCCATTGTCTTGACCAGGAGATGGGGCTGAACCCAGAGTCCGTTGCGGGCAATGGCGGCAAAGAAGGCGTTGATCTGCAGGGGAGTGGTTAGCACCTCGCCCTGTCCGATGGCCAGGTTGGCCTTGTAGCCAGCCAGTCCAGCCGTTCTGCCCAGCTTTTTCTGATAGTAGCGCGAATCCGGGTAGAAGCCATTCCTCTCGTTGGGCAGGTCGATCCCGGTCTTGTTCACCACGCCGCAGGCTACGGCCATCCTGTAAAAGTTGTCCAGGTTGGCTTTGTTTATCAGATCGTAGAAAAATACGTCACAGGATACTTTGAACGCGTTGACGATGTCCAGCGAACCATGCCCGCTGCTGGACCAGCAACGGAAGAAGCGGTTTCCGATCTTGAGGCCTCCCCTGCAGGAAGCCAGGCGGGTGTGGCGGTCGATCAGGCCCGCCTCCAGCCCTTCGGCTCCGGTCACGGGTTTGTAAACCGAGCCTGGCGGATAGGTGGCATGGATTATCCTGTCCAGCAGTGGCCGGGAAGAGGAGTTCAACTCCGCCCACTGCTCGGGGCTTATCCTTTGCAGGAACACATTGGGATCGTAGTCTGGCTTGCTCACATAGGCGAGTATGCCGCCGGTTTTCACATCCGAGACCACGATGCAGCCCTTGAGTCCCTCCGGGAAGATGCCATCCGCGTAGTTTTGCAGGTCGTTGTCGATGCTCAGCACCAGGCTGAGCCCGTTGAGAGGCTCTATGGAAGTGTCTTCGCGGAAAAACTCAAGGCTTCTGCCCTGGGCGTCCACCTGCACGATCTCTTTGCCGTCCTTGCCCCTCAGCAGCACCTCATAATAGCGTTCCAGTCCGGTTTTGCCGATATAGCCGTTGAGAGAGTAATCTTCATCGCGGTAGAGCTGATACTCTTTCTGGTCGATCCTGCCCAGGTATCCGGTGAAGTGATTGGGATACATATAGCTGCGGGTGGTTTCCACCCTGAAGGCCAGCTCCGGAAATCTGTCCAGCCGTTCAGACAGGCTAAGCACCGTCTCATAGGGCACATTCACGGCCAGAAGGATTTCCTCATAGGATTTGAAGCGCTGCTGGAACACGAGTTCCTTCAGCTCTTCCGCGCTAATGCCGAAATGCCGCAGCAGAAAAGCGGCCAGTCTCTCGGTGCTGGCGATCTTTCCGCTGGTGAGGTAGAGGTTTTGGGAGGGAATGTTGGCGGCGATGGGGCGGTATTTGCTGTCGTAGATCTCGCCCCGCGTGGCAATGATCCTGCGGATGCGCACAAAGTTGCTTTCCGCGATGCGTTGGTAATAAGCCCCCTTCACCACCTGCAGGCGGAAGAGTGCCACCACCAAAACCAGCAGCAGCACACCTAAAGTGATGCGGAAAACAAGGGTGGAAACGCTTTTAGTCACGCGCCACCACTATACGGAGCCGGGAGAGAAACTGCATGGCCCAAAACACGACAAAGCTGACCAGCAGATTGTAGGCAAAGCCGATCAGGTTGGTGACCAGCAACTTGGTACTGAACTCGTAGGACACACCCAGGATAAGCAACTGTATGAGATGGAAGACCAGATTGGCCAGCAGGATGGTGAGTATCTTGGCCACCAGGCTGTCCTCTTCAAAGGGTTTGCGAAACTCTTCCAAACTTACCACCAACAGCACAAAGAGCAAGGCGTGCAAACCAAAGGAGGCGGGCTGGGTGGTGTCGTAGATCAAGCCGATCAGGAAAGAGATGATCAAGTTGGAGTTACGCTCCCGGGTCCAAACAAAATAGACCAGTAGGGGAATATGAATCTGGGGAATCACTCCGAACAGCTCAAAAGCGGGCATGATCAGCACCTGGACATAGATGAAGATAATGCCCAATAAAAAGGTCCAGAGGTGCTTCCAGAACATACTAATCCAGTCTGCGCACGATGCAGAGCGGGGTCAGTTCGTCGCCCTGCCCCTGGGGGTTGTCTTTCATTACCGTTTCCAGGAAGTGTTTGGACACTCCCTGGCTGGCTCCGATCATCCAGGAGCCGCCTATGTCGTTGATATCCATCACCGCGATTGGGTATCCGGTTTCGTCACTCAATTTCTGGGCTGTCCCGCCCGGGTCGAGCGGCCCCTTGATCACGGTATGGGTGTAAGGCTCCACCGGAGAGGTTTCCGCTGCATCGATCAGCGCCGCCTGCATTCCAGCCAGGCGGTAAAAATCTCCCGAACGCCCCAGCAGCTTGGTGAATCCACCCACAACCGCGGCAAAGAGGACGCGCAGCCAGCCGCACTCATCGATCGCGCACTGCATGCTCGTGGGAGCGCCCAAGCCGATGCCATAGGGCACCTTCATCACGCGCTTGGAAAGAAATCTGGCCAGCTTGCCGACCTTGATCTGGTCAGCCGGTATAGCCCTGCCCTGGGTGATAGCCAGAGGGCTTTCGCTGATTGTGAGGATGTCTCCCGGCCTCATCAGCGGCAGCGCGTATTCCCTGATGATGTCGGCCATGTTGTCTTCGGCGGTAAGTATTTTGGTTTTCACCGGGATGCGTTCCACGCGTGAGTCGTTGATCACTATGATGGGCGAGATGTTTTTGCTCTTGTTCATCGTTTTCCTTTGCTGTTCAAAATGAAGACGTGTTCCAGGTTTTCCACCTGCGTGAAGGGGCTGATGTCGGCGCTGATGAAGAGGTTGTCGCTCGACTCCTTGATGCGCTCGATGGTTCCCACCGGGTATCCTTTGGGAAAGAGGGTAGAGAGATTGGAGGTTACGATGGTGTCCCCGGGGCTGATCTGCGAGCCCAGCTTGATCATATTCATGCTTATGGCTCCGGTGAGGTCGGATTGCAGGATGCCCTGCACGCTGGTGCTCTGGTCCATTACGGGAATCTGGAAGAGGGGGTTGTTGAGGGGGAGGATCAGGCTGTAGGTGTCGGACACGCTGATCACCTTGCCCACAATACCCGCGCCAGATACCACCGGGCTTTCCATCCTGATGCCGCTGCCCAGGCCTTTGTTGACCATCAGGTTGCGTTGGTGAAACTGCCCCGAATAGCCTATCACCTCGGCAATCTCAAACGTCTGGCCGGACACCTCGAAATCGATGGCGGAGCTGCTCTGGTATTCCTTGAGTTTATTGGCCAGTTCCAGGTTGCGCAGGGTGTTGTCGGCAAGTTTGACGCGCAGGCTGGCCACTTCGGATTTGAGGGATGAATTGGCCTTGATCAGCAGCAGGGAGTTGGAGAAAGGAAAAAGAACCGTCCTGCCAAGCCAGGATGCCCTGCTTATCCTGCTGGCCTCGCTGCCCAGCATCATGAGCAGGGAAAGCACAACCAGGACCAACGGCAAAATGAATCGTTTCATTTATCCTCTCAAAGCAGAATAGTTATGCGCTGGCATGATGGTGCCAGGCGCGTTCAAACGGGATAATCCGGGTTAGTCTTCTATGCGCTTGATCAGCACTTCCCGGTAGCGGTCCACATCGTCCAACACCTTGCCTGCGCCTTTCACGACGCATTCCAGGGGATCGGGAACCACAAACACGGGCAGGTCAACCGTTTTGGAAATCTTCTCGTCCAGGCCTTTTAGCAGCGCGCCTCCGCCGGTGAGGAAGATACCCCGTTCGGCGATGTCGGCGGACAGCTCGGGAGCCGTGCGCTCAAACAGCCGCTTGATGGCGTCGATCATAGTGGCAACCGTTTCGGCAAGCGCTTCCCGGATTTCCTCGGAAGTGATCTTGATGGTCACCGGATAGCCGGACACGATGTCCCTGCCGCGCACGTCCATGGTCAGTTCATCTTTGAGTGGATAGGCGCTGCCAATCTGCATCTTGATCTTTTCAGCGGTCTGCAAACCCACGTGCAGGTTGTTCTTTTTGCGCAGATAGCTGATGATGTCCAGGTCCATCTTGTCTCCGCCTACCCGGATAGAATTGTGCACCACAATGTGGGAGAGGGAGATAACTCCGATCTCGCTGGTGCCTCCGCCGATATCCATGACCATGTTTCCAAAAGCCTGTTCGATCGGCAGTTCGGCGCCGATGGCGGCAGCCACGGGTTCGGAGATCAAAAACACTTCACGGGCTCCCGCGTGCAGGGCGCTGTCGCGCACCGCCCGCTTTTCCACCTCGGTGATTCCTGATGGCACGCAAACGATCACCCTCGGGCGCACCAGCAGGCGTTTTTTCTGCGCCCGCATGATCAGATTGCGCAGCATCAGCTCGGTGACTTGAAAATCCGCTATCACGCCATCTTTCAAGGGTTTAATCACCCGCACTTCGTCGGGGTTTTTACCCAACATCACCTTGGCGTGCTGTCCGATGGCAATGATCTTTTTACCGTCCGCGGAAACAGCCACCACGGAGGGCTCATCGATCACTATGCCAGAGCTTTTCTTGTAAACAAGCGTGTTGGCAGTGCCCAAATCAATGGCGATGTCATTGGCCATCATGCCAAAAAAATTAAAAAGGGACATCTAAACCTCTCTATTTGTAAGTCCTGATGGAACCGGACACATCTTTTTGTACCAATATCCCATGATATCCCAAGTTTTCCTACAGCTTATTGAGTGTCAAGCAAAAAGCTTGCAAGAGGTATCGTCCTGTCATTAAATCTGATAGTATTGGGTGAGAATTCCACTTCCACTATTGTTTAGGTTTGTGAATTGCGACGCAGAAAAAAGAGATCCAGTTGTGATAATGCAAGAGAAATAGTATAAATCGTGCCATTTGCCTCTCTAAATGCCCTTTCAGGGGGGCATTTTTGTGGTTTTCCCAGAATCTGGGCAGACTCTCCTATATCAGGATCGCGGAATTATCAAACCATGCTTCAGATTGAAGGCAATCGTTCACATGAACAGGTAGTCGGCAGTCTTCTGTAAGCCCATATAGATCGATCTGCTCCAGCCAAAGTGCTTCTTTAGGCCTCCGAAGCTTCTCTCAACCCGGTATTTCTGCCTGGAAACAGAGTGGTTAAAGGCTTTTGTTTCTATTGAAAAAAATTCGTGCTTGACAGGTTTGCCACGCCATGAGAATAAGAAACAAGCAAATTGAAAATCATGTGAGGCATACATGAATAAGCTCTTCTTGGGACTGCTGGTGCTAACCCTATTGGCATGCCCGCTATCTGCCGCGCGCAAGGCTTTGGTGATCGGCAATTCAGACTACTCAAACTCGCCACTGAGGAATCCGGTAAACGATGCCCGGGCGATGGACAAAACATTGCGTGACCTTGGATTCCAAGTCACAGTTGGCTATGATGTGAAAAACTACCGGGAAATGCTGCGCTTGATACAGGATTTTGGGGCTGGACTCAAGGAAGGGAGTGTTGGTTTGTTTTACTATGCTGGCCACGGCGTCCAATACAACGGGGTCAACTACCTCATTCCCACCCAGGCCGACATCCGCAGGGACCAGGACATCGAACTGGAAGGAGTTTCGCTGAACCGGGTGCTGGCGGAAATGGAATATGCCCAAAATGATCTAAATATCATCATTCTGGATGCCTGCCGCAACAATCCCTACGCATCCAGATTGCGTTCTCCCATGCGAGGTCTGGCTGCCACCACCGCAAAAAATATCCCCGGACTTCTAATCGCCTACGCAACTGCACCGGATGATGTAGCAGAGGACGGAACAGGCAGTAATGGAATTTACACAGAAGAGCTATTGAAGAACATAAAAACCCCGGGGCTGAGCCTGTCCCAGATCCTGATGAAGACCAGGGAAGGGGTAATCAGCAGAACTGGTGGGGACCAGATCCCCTGGGATTCCAGTTCACTGACCAAGGATTTCTACTTTGCCAGCGCCACGGGGAACGTACCAGCCACACTACTTCCGGAGGAGGCCCAGGTGCAAACAGTATCCAACTATGGCTCGATAATCGTCTCTTCCAGCCAGGATGCGGATGTGTATCTGGACGGAAATCCCAAGGGCAAGGTTTCCCCCGCTGCAGACCTGAAAATCAGCAACGTTACGGTGGGCAATCACTCCTTGGAGGCGCGGAGCTCCGATAAGAGCGAAAGCAAAAGCCTGTATGTAGGCAAAAACCAAGAGAACGTTGCTCACTTCGCTTGGACACCGGACAACATGGTTTATGTTGAAGGTGGCAGCTTCATGATGGGCTCAAACGATGGAGATGATGAGGAGAAACCTGTTCATAAGGTGACAGTTTCGTCTTTTTGGATTGGCAAGTATGAAGTAACTCAGGCTGAATATTCCCAATATATGGGGCCAATTTACAGTTGGAGTAGTGAATTGGGCTTGGGGGATAACTATCCTGCCTATAATGTGTCTTGGTATGCCATCCTAAAATACTGCAACCTTCGCAGTTTGGCAGAAGGGTTTAATCCCTGTTACACGATCAGCGGCAGTACCAATCCCGCCAATTGGGGCACTGTTCCCACCTCAAGCAACCCCACTTGGGACGCTGTTATCTGCAATTGGGAGGCCAACGGCTACCGCATGCCCACCGAAGCAGAATGGGAATTCGCAGCTCGTGGAGGAGTCAAAAGCAAAGGTTATAAATATTCTGGCTCCAATAACCTTGGCTCCGTGGCTTGGTATGATGGCAATTCCAACGATAAAACACACGAGGTAGGAACCAAAGCTGCCAACGAGCTTGGCATCTATGACATGAGCGGAAACATCGGGGAATGGTGCTGGGATTGGTTTGATTTATCTAACTATACCAAGAACCTAAGCCTCGACCCACAAGGGGCAGACGCTGGCTCTTGGCGCGTACTGCGTATCGGATCTTGGTTCAGCGAAGAATTCTTCTGTCGGGTTGCCTTTCGCTTCTTCAGTTTTCCCGGCGGCACGAGCAGCTCCGGCTTTCGTGTAGCCAGGGCTAAATGATTTTGCTTTTGTCTTTTGGTCTTTTCCTTTTTTTTGTGCATCGGCGGAGCCGATCAAAAATTGGAGGCCAGCCACGAGGTCACGGTCTGCAATGACATATATGCCCTTATGAAGTGGTATGGCAGTTTGTTGCCTGATTTTCCCCGTAATCACCGCTACGGGGTTGGCCTGAAACCGATGGCAACATTTATTTATACGAAACCTGTTGCTGCTTTCATCGATGCCGCAGCACGGGCAGATGGAATCAATAGATCAGTTTAAGGAGTGATCGATGAAAAAGATAGCGTGGCTGATGTTAATGCTTGGCCTGGCAGGAGGATTGTTTTCCTTCTCCCTTACGGCCGAAGGCTACGGCAGCAGCGAGGAAAGCGCCCGAAGCGACGCTTTGGCAAACCTGTCCCAGCTTCTGTATGTGCGGGTTGATGCCAGGGTTACGGACCTGCTCCGGGAGGAGAACTCCAAGGTCTTCGAAAGGACTGTCAAGGAAGTAAGCACATCGAGCAATCTGCCCATTTTGGGAGCTATTTTTAACGTGGAAAAGCATAAAAAAAAGGAATACAGGGTCACCGTGGCGCTGGATCCCCAAAGGTCGCTGCCCCTGTATAGTCAGAAGTTGGGTGAGCTGTACGGCCGTTTGGCGGACGCGTGTGATTATCTGGAAGCCTCCGGCGACGCGAGCCTGCGTTTTCAGAAACTCCTGCAGGCCAGGCGGGACTTGGAGGAATTCGACCTGTACCGCTTTATCTATCTCACCCTGGGTGGAAAACCCCAAGCCGATCCCCCCATCACCGGGCAATTGCTGGACAAGGCGCTGCATGAGCTGACTTCGGTTTTTTCAGACCTGGACCTGGGGCTTAAACTGGGCGGGGAGGCCTTTTCCGAATACGAGATGATCTATGTGTTCTACCCCTCTGTATATCCCTCGGACGAGACCACCGGGTTTGCCCGCGCGGTAAGGGATCGCTTGCAGGGGCTGCTGTCAAGCTGTGAAAGGCCGGAAAGCGCCGCCTGGTATCTCCGTTCATCTTATGAAATCCAGACGGACAGGATCGATCTGCATCTGCGGCTTACCGATAAAAACGGTTCCGTGGTCAGATCCGCCCTGATTAGCTTTGGCCCACCTGCTTACGGAGCATACGAATACGAGCCCCGCACACTGGATTTGGCCAAGCTGATGGACATGGGCGAACTGGTATCCAACGACCTGACTGTGAAGCTGCGGGGTGCGGACGGGACAAACCAGCTTTTCTTTACCGAAGGACAAACAGTGCAGTTGCAGATCAAAGCCAACCTCCCCTGCAATTACTATATCATTGCCCACGCCAATACCGGCTGGGGCATCTATTCCTATGTGTTGGATCTGGGTAGTGATCCGGTCAGCAGGATCAGCGCCGATCTCTGCAATCGCTGGGTGCAATTACCGGAATTTGAAGTGACCGAGCCCTTCGGGGTGGAAACCCTGCAGGTGATCGCCTCCACCGGCAGCCTGCAAGGGTCTATCCCACCCTACCGAAAGGACAATTACGGCTTGCTGCATATCTCCAACGACCCCCGTGACGCCGTGTCCCTCACCCGCGGCCTGATCCTGTCCCGCAAGGAAGTGGAGACCACCGAGACAAGCCTGACGATCACAACCTCCAAGTGGTAAGCGTCAAGCTCCCGCAGGACAGTAATGGAGGACTGGAGCCGCTGTGGTGGCGATGATGCCATCGCCCGGATGCTGCCAGGTTCTGGATATAGGCCTGCCCGATTGAAGAAAGCCTTTCGATTGGTTTGTCAGTCCCTTTACGTCCATATTGCAGCATCCAGAGGGGTCTTCCAAACCACCCGATGAGTTCCCGGACTTTGCTCCGGAATTATGCGGGCAGTATGGGCGCGGTCTTCCACGATGCAATAATGACCGATATTAGGAGTTCGGAACTGACGGTCTGCCAATCCATGGCCTCGAGCTTGGTTATTGGCAATCAAGGCAGGCCGATCGGATACTCCTGGCCGTAGGAGAAGGTGGTGGGATACTGCTCGCTGCCTTTGAATTGCTTGGTCAGTTGAGGCACCCGCAGGTCGAGGTAACTTTTCAGGCTGTTATTGGTTATCATCCCTTCGGCATTCACAGCCTTTCCGGATAGTGCCTCGATCAGGGAAAAGGTGAAAACGCCATGTCCTAACTGCTGAAACTCGGAAGAATACTGTTCGCTTGTGGTAGCCGCGTAGATTGATATCCCAGTGGACCGGCTCAGCTTTGCCAAGGCGTTCTCTTCAGCGGCGCCCCGCACCATAAAACTTTGCACGAACCGCCCGGAATTGCAGGCATCGATAAACATCATCTGTTTGTTGGCCTTGATCAAGCGCGCCTTTTCTCTCAGCTCCCGGTCGGAGAGGCCAAGATTACGGCATTGGTTAAGGTCTGTCATCTGGGTGACCTCGTTCAGTACAAAGAAAAACTCCATTCCATCGTTTTCAGAGGGCAGGGAAATCCCATGTCCGGCATAGTACAAAATAAGGCTCATGTTCAATTAGA
>DFUX01000060.1:0-4412 GCA_002379855.1 Cloacimonetes bacterium UBA4175
ATATAGACTTAGCCCACTCTGTCGAATGAGGGCGAACTGGTCTTTTCCTTCCGCGTATTATCTCAGCAAATAAAAAGCCGCCGTCAGACAAACGGCGGCAATAACAGCTCAGACTGCGTTCTTATTCGGAACGGCGCTGGAATCTGTTGCGGTTGTACTCGGCCTTTTTGGCCTTGCGGCATTCAGGGCAGCGCTGGGGCTCGTTTTGCAAACCCTTTTCCTTGTAAAATTCCTGTTCGCCTTCGCTGAACACGAATTCTTTTGAGCAGTCCTTGCAAACCAATGTCTTATCCGGCATGGCTTTCTCCTTTGTGTTTGGGACTTTGGCATTCTGGGCGGAGACACTCCCAAAAACAAAGGAATAGGCTCACTGAATGTTTGATCCCTATAATTGCGGTAACCATCAAATCAGTCACCAATATTTGTCAAATCATTTTTTTAAAAACTCGTCTTGTCCACAAAAGTGAACCCATCGATGAGGGTGGTGGGCAGGCAGCTATGCAGGGATGCCAGCCCGGATTCCCCCATGGCGACGATGCGGCGTGTGGCAAGGTGAGGTATCTCGTTGAACCGCAGATTATTGACCGCGTTGCGAACCTTGCCGTCCTCGAAATACAACACTCCGTCGCGGGTCATGCCGGTCAGTTCTCCGGTTTTGGCGTCAACGGTGCGGATATACCAGAAGCGGTTGATGATCAGCCCGCGGGGCACCATCTGCATCATCTCTTCCTCGCTGGCGTGGGCGCCGGGCATATAGGCGTTGTAGGCGCTCATCGGTTCCAGGCCTTTGAGCTTGGCCCAATAGCGGTTGGTGGGCATGTTCCGCAACACGCCATTTTCCACCCAGGTCAGTTCGCGGGACGCGACGCCCTCGCGGTCGAAAGCCGGCGCGTAGAGTTCGGGCCTCGCCAAAGTGGACTTCAAGGTGAAGTTCTTGCCAAAGAAAGGCTGGCCGATCTGCCCGCTGAAAGGCGTGAGGCCTTCGTCGCTCTGGCGGCGGTTCATCATCCAGCCCATGAACCAGAGCAGCTCTTCCAACGCGCTGGGACGCAGGATCACGGCGATCTTGCAGGGATCGAAGTCCTTCATGGTCTTGAGGCTCTCGGCCTGGGACGCGAGCTGCGCGAACTCGCCTTCGAGGGAAAAGCCTTTCATATCCTTGGCGGAATACGAAACCTTGGTCTCCACATTGTCTTTCTTGAGGGTCATGGAATGGCCGAATTCAGTGGCGGAGTCCGTGCCCACAAAGCCGTTTTTGGTGTTCAACAGCGTTTCCCAGTAATGTTTTTCCGTCATACCCGCAACGCTTGCTCCATAGGCGGTGGCCTTGTCGATGGCCTGCTGGACGATCTCCACCATCCTGGCGGGTGCCAGGTCGCGGGTGGCGGCATCCATGTTCTGGGTTTGGGGCAGCTCCTGCGCGCCGACGCTGGGCATAAATTCAGGATCGGGGCGGTTCAGCCTCGCCATGTCTTCCGCAGTCCTGATCAGGTAATCCAGGCTCTCCGGATCGCCCTGGTTGACGGAGCAGGAACCGCTTTTCTCCCCAAAGGAAACGGTCAAATCAACACTCAGATTGGCTCCTGCGATATGCTGGGTCACCCTGTTTTGGGCAAAACGGGTCTCATGGTTGTCAGAACTGTTCACTCTCAGCACATAGTCGTCTGCCTGGCAGTGTTTTTTGATATAGTCGGATATAAGCTCAAAATTCTTGTTCATTGGGAACCTCCCACTCGGATATTGCGAAATCTTGCCGGCGCGGCGCCATGGGTCATGCGGGCGGATTGTGAGGGCTGCCCTTTGCCGCAGTTGATCACGCCGAAGGGACGCCACCAGCGTTCGTCGCAGATCGCGTCGCAACTGTTCCAGAACTCCGGATTGCAGGATTTGTAGAGAACTTTTTTCAGCGGGCGGAACAGCTTTCCGTTTTTGATCTCCCAAAAGAAATCGCCGCCGAACTGGAAGTTCAAACGGTGCTGGTCGATGGAAAAACTGCCCTGCCCCTGGATATAGACGCCGTCCTCGGTATCCGCGATCAGCTCCGCCGGGGTGAGTTCCTTCTTTCCGGGCAGCAGATAGAGGTTGGGGATGCGGTTGATGGGCTGGTCGTAGTAGTAGGTGGCGCGGTTGCAGCCGCGGGAGGCCTCCAGGCCAATCTCCGGCGCCGTGTCGCGGGTGCTGCCGTATTCGTTGAGGATGCCGTCCTTAACGATATACCATTTCTGCCCGGGCACTCCGTCGTCGTCAAAGCCCAGGGTCGCCAATCCCTGCTCCAGCGTGTTGTCGCCCATGAAGTTGACAATCTCGCTGCCATACTGGTAGGTTTTCAGCTTTTCCGGGGTCGCGAAGGAGATGCCGGCATAGTCCGCCTCCCAGCCCAACACGCGGTCAAGCTCGGTGGGGTGTCCCACGCTTTCGTGCATGGTCAGTCCCAGGTGGATGGGGTCGAGGATCAGGCTGCGCCTGGTTTCCGGTCCCAGGGTGTCGGCTTTGACCTTGATCAGAGCTTCCTCGGCGATCTGTTTGGCCTTTTCCACCAGGTTCAGCTCCAGGATCCATTCCCAGCCCACGGCCTTTCCGCCCTCGTTGAAGCTGCGGCTCTGGCTGTCGCCTTCCCACACAGCAGTGGCCGCCAGCATGGGCGTTATCCATTGGGTGTTGAGTTCCAGGCGGCTGCCCAGGGTGGAGGCAAAAACCTTCTCATCCTTGTGCATCACCAGATAAAACACCGCCTGGCGGATGCCTTCAAAGGAGAGCATGGCGCGGTTGACCTCCAGCATCAGCTCGATCTTTTCCTTCAGGGGCACGCTCTGGGGATCGATGCGCACGGGGGTCTCATATTTGGCGATATAGCCGCGCTCGGGAGCCAGACGAAGCTTTTTTGCTTTGTTTACAGATGCGGAAAGGACGGCTATTTCCGCGGCCCGTTTTACTGTGGCCAATACGGCCTCGTCGGTGAAAACATTGGAGTGGGCAAAGCCCCAGGCTCCGTCTTTGAAAAACCTCACGCCGTAGCCGTTAAGCACGTTGGTGCTGGTGTTCTTCAGGCTCAGATTGCGCAGGAAGATCACCTGGTCGGTGGTTTTCTGAACGCGGATGTCGGCATATTCGGCGCCCAGGCTCTGAGCCGCGTTCATGGCAAGATCGGGAAAACGCATACATCCTCCTCGGGATGGCGCGCTCCTCCACTCGGGGTTTACCCGATGGGAAAAGCGCTTTGTATTTATATCTATTCTATGGTAGTGACAGTTGGGATGTCTCCCTTCAGCCGGCGGTAAAAGATTGCCGAAGCCATGGTGGTGTAAGAAGACAGAAAGAAGAATCCCAGCCCCAGAGTAAAGATGCTGAGGATGAACCAGCCGATGAAAGAGAGCATCAGCCAGAAGTATTCCTCTTTATGTCCGCGCATCATTTCCTTGCTCTGGAGCATGGCCTCGGTGGCGGAGATATTGGGATCTTCCGCCATGATGAAAAAGGTCATGGAATAGCTGATGGCCGCGATGATGCCGGGAACGATCAGCAGCAGAGACCACAGCAACACATAGAGCATGATCAGCAGGTAGGCGGTCAGGGAGCGCCCAAAATCGTTGAATCCGGAAAACATCTCTTCCAGTTGGAAGTCCTGCCCGCGGTAGATTTTGAGAAACAGCATGCTGATCCCCAGGGAAAGGGGGCCGCCAATGATCAGGTTTATGCCCGACCAGGATTCGAGCAACCAGAAAAGCAGCCAAATCAAAGCCAGCATCCACCACTTGCCGGAGAGCAGCGTGCGCGCTTCTGCGCGAATCTGGGTATAGTCCATTTTTACCTCGCTTATCTTTACTCACCCAGTTTTTACTCTCCAGTGACTGGCTTCATCCTGTCAAGCAGATTCTGAGGCCACTTTTACGTTGACAACAAACACCCTTTTTGCCATGTGTCAATGAACGATATACTTATTTTCCAATTAAACAGGAGCTTAATATCATGAACTGTCCCTTCTGCCAGATACCTGAAGATAAGATCATCGGGGAAAACCAGCATTTTTTCGCCATCTGGGACATCCACCCAATCAGCCAGGGCCACTGCCTGATCATTTCCAAACGGCACGTGGAAGATTTTTTCGCGCTTACCCCGGAGGAAGCCTCATCCTTGCACGCGCTCGCCCAGGAGACGCGGGAACTGCTGGCTGCCAAGTATCAGCCCAAAGGATTCAATCTGCTCATGAATTGCGGCGCCTCCGCGGGGCAAAGCGTCTTCCATTTCCACCTGCACATCATGCCCAGCTACGGCGGCGTGATGAGCGGGCTTAAAAACATCGGGCGTTCCCTCATGCAAAAGTTTTCCGGGGCTTTGTAACCTGGGGTGGTAGTTTCTAAGAGACTGGTTCACGCAGATCAGCGCGGATAATTGAAGGGCTGCCGAAGTCTGTT
>DFUX01000060.1:4531-14019 GCA_002379855.1 Cloacimonetes bacterium UBA4175
CCACCCCAAGGCACTGGATCACGGGTCACGCGGTTCACGCAGATAAACACGGATACAAGGCGCAGATTACCGCGGATTGGGGTTATAAAGGGGGCGGTTGCTTTCGGGTCGGGTGGTTGTTTCCAAAAGACTGGATCACGGGTCACGCAAGCTTGCCCGGGATGACGCAGCATATAAAATGAGGGTGTTCTGTTTCGGAGTCAAGTGGCCACATACCACCCTTCCACCAAAGGTCTTTTCCAATCCATATCCTGTCGACCTGTCATTCACGTTCTATCTCTAATTCATCCTTCCGCCGCCAATCGCGCGAATCAATTTCCTTGACATGAAAGCAAGCCAGCGTTAGAGGATTCTGCAGGATTGCGGAGACGATCCCACCATCCCAGCAACCCAAAAACATAGTGGAGGAACAAAAAGATGCCCATTCGCATGGCAGCCGCGGCAATACCGTTCATTTATGAACCGGCTCAGGCGTCGCGCGCGTTTGAACCGTATGTTGAAGCGGCGCGGCAAAGGAATTGCGCCCTGATAATCTTTCCGGAAGCGATCATCGGGGGTCTGGATATCAGCGGCGATTTTGCCTTGGATAAAGCCATGGCATTGAGATTGGATAGTCCGGTCATTGACGAAATCCGCGGTTTGGCTGCCAGGTATTCCACTGGCATCGGGTTTGGCTTTCTGGAGCTGCATGGCGAAGTTATCTACAATTCATTTCTGCTCATCAACGGCAAGGGGGCAACGGAGCTGCATTACCGGCGCGTGTCGGAAACCTGGCTTCCGCCAGACATAGATTTGGCGCATTACTCTTGCGGCGATGAGATTCCCGTGCTTGATACCAGTTTTGGCAGATTGGGCGTCATACTCTGCGGCGACCTGTTCGACGAAGGCATAATCAAGAAATTGGGGGCCGGGAAGCCAGGCGTGGCGCTCCATCCCATGGCCAGGGCATTCCCCCTTTCCGACGACATCCAAAAGCAGTGGGATGACACGGAGTTCCCCTACTATCTGGCTGAATATGCAAAGCTGAATGCCAGCGTGCTGACCTGCAACGCGATAGAAACCGATACCGATGAGGATAGCGTGTATTGCGGGGGCGCCTGGCACATCAAAGGCAACAAGGTGGCCGCCAGCCTGCCCTTGCTGACTGAAGGCATCCTGGTTGTGGATATCTGATAAAAACTTCAACAATACCAAAATTAAGGCTTGACTCCCGGAGCCACGCGAGATATATTTTTCCCAAAGACATGGAGGAACGATGGAACTAATGGAACTTATCGCCAGCCGCGCAAGCGTGCGCGACTTCCTGCCCGACCCCATCCCCGAAGATATCCTCAAAGAGATTCTGGAAGCCGGGCGGCTTGCCCCATCCGCCCAAAACAGGCAGCCCTGGCGCTACCTCGTTTTCACCGACAATGCACGCATCAAAAAGCTGGCCCTCAACTGCGGCATTATCGGGCTTTCCAACTTCTTTATCAGCAAAGCGCCCTGCCTGATCATCGCCTGCGCGGACAGCTCCCGCAATGTGCGCATCAACCATCAGGACTACTATCTCGTGGATACCGCCATCTCTTTCCAGCAGATGGTCCTCGCCGCCTGGAACCACGGCATCGGAAGCTGCTGGCTGGCCGCCTTCAGCGAAAAGAAACTCAAAAGCCACCTGCATCTGCCCAAAAGCTGGCGTGTCGTGGCAATGGCGCCCTTCGGGTATCCCGCGGAGAAGAAATCCCTGTATTCCAAAGCCCTCAGTTCCTTTGCGGGCAGCAAGGACCGGCTTTCCCTCTGCGATATCGTGACCATGAACCCGGGCAAGGAACAATGAGCCCCGGCCTGGCTCCCTGCGGGTTCGACTGCACCCGCTGCCCCGTCTTTACCGCCACCCAAAACGACGACTCCGCCGCCCTCGCCAGGCTGGCGGCAGATTGCCCGCCCCAGCCCGGCAAGGAAGGGGAAAGCATCCGTTGCGGCGGCTGCCTGGGCGGAGGCGATCTGTTCCATTTTTGTTCAGTCTGCGCCATCCGCGCCTGCGCTCTGGAAAGAAACTTGCAGGCCTGCGCCGAATGCGCCGATTTCCCCTGCCCCAAGGGCAAACAGATCTGGGGCGGCAAGCCACCGGACTGTGAAAACACATTGTAAAAGCGGAAGGATATAGATATGACACTGCACAAACTATTGCAACAATTGGATTTTGAGCGGCTGGCAGGAACTGCCGGGGAAGAGCGCGCCCAGGATGTGATCTGCGGCTGGCTGCGTCAGCAAGGGCTGGAGCCCAGCCTGGAAGCTTTTGAGTTCAAGGGTTTCGAGGCGGGAACGGCAAAAATCACGGCAGGAAAGCAAAGCTGGGAGGCAACGCCCTACGGTCTCTGCCCCGATGCCGACCTGGAAGGCGAACTGGTCTTTTTGGAAAACGCCGACGTCCTGATGCTGAATCCCGGCATGCACGAGGATAAGATCGTCCTCTATTACCACAGCGGCTTCCGCCTGCACGAACTGGTGGAGCACACGCGGATCAAGGCCTTCATCGGCATCTCCGCCCCGCTGAAGCAGGCCTACTCCTTTTCCCACCGGCAGAACACCGCGCCATCCGAACTGGTGCCTTCCGTGATGCTGCGCTACGACTACGCGGAAAAGCTCATGCGCCTCTCTGGCAAACAGATACGGCTGCAGATCAGGCAGCAGACCGAGGACAGGACAGCCCGCAACATCGTGCTGGACATCCCCGGCAAAGGCAGGGACGGCAATCTGACCATGCTGGTTGGGCACTACGACACAGTGGCGCGCTCGCACGGCGCTTGCGACAACGCGGGGGGAACGGTCTGCCTGATGAAGGCGGCGGAACACTTTGCCCGCCATCAGCCGCAGAGGGACTTGCGCGTGGTCTGGTTTTCCGGCGAGGAACTGGGCCTGCTGGGCAGTTTTGCCTATGCCGAAGCGCATCAGGAGGAGATCAAAAAGCGCCTGCGCCTGGTGGTCAATGTTGACCTCGCAGGCGACCCCATCGGCCGCAACACCATGTTTGTCCTGGGCAGCAAGGAACTGCTTGGCTACTCCGGCGGCATCCTCAAAGAGCACAGCCTGCTATTCAGCGAAAGGCTTGGCATCTACAGCAGCGACTGCATGCCTTTCTCCATCTACGAAATACCATCCCTGAACCTGGCCCGGGTGGGCGGTAAAGCGCTGTTCTATGGCCACACGGCGGACGACGTTGCCAAACACACCAGCGAATACGGCCTCACCGATGTCTATCAGGCAAGCGTGGCGCTGCTGCAAAGGATACTCAATGCCGGCTACTATCCCGTGCCAAGGGGCATTGACGATTCGCTGCGCGAAAAGATAGAGAGCTACCTCTGGAACTCCACCCTGCAAAAGCCCGAGCTGCACTGGAAGGAGAAATACCGCCGCTAAGCGCTCCATCCAAATCTGTGCTGCCCCCATCCTCCCTCGCAGCGAGGCAGGAGACGATTTTGATTGACATGATCTGCCTTGTCGTTATCATGTCTTGTTAATTTATAAGGACAGATTATGAAGATAAAAATGACCCGGGAGTTAATCGAAAAACTCCCCAAGACAGACCTCCACGTCCATCTGGATGGCAGCGTGCGCATCAATACGCTGATCGAACTGGCAAAGGAGCAGAATATCCAACTTCCCACCACCGATCCGGACGAGATGCGCAAACTCATCGTCTGCGGAGAACATACCTCCAGCCTGGAAGAATACCTGCGCGGCTTTCCCATCGTGAATCTGGTGCTGCAGACCAAGGATAGCCTCCGCCGCGCGGCTTATGAACTGGCGGAAGACGCCGCCCGGGAAAACGTGCGCTACATGGAAGTGCGCTATTCCCCCATCCTGCACACCAACCGGGGGCTCAAGCTGACCGAAATCTCCCAGGCGGTGATCGATGGCCTCAGACGGGCGGAAAGGGAGTTCAAGATCAAGACCGGAGTGATCATCTGCGGCATCCGCGACATGGACCCCACCAGCTCGCTCAAGCTGGCGGAATTGGCCATCGCCTTCAAAAACAAGGGCGTGATCGGCTTTGACCTGGCAGGCGGCGAATACAACAACCCCGCCAAAGCCCACAAGGAAGCCTTCGACCTTGCCCTGAAAAACAACCTCAACATCACCATCCACGCCGGAGAAGCCTACGGGCCGGAAAGCATCCACCAGGCGCTGCACTATTGCGGCACGCACCGCATCGGCCACGGGACAAGGCTGGTGGAGGACGGAGACCTGCTGAACTATGTGAACGACCACCGCATCCCCCTGGAAATATGCCTCAAAAGCAACTTTCACACCAAGGCGGTGCCCGATATCCGCAACCATCCCATCGATTTCTACATCGACTATGGCCTGCGCGTGACCATCAACACCGACAACCGCACCATCAGCGACACCACCGTCACCGACGAATATATGCTGGCCATCAACGAGCTCAAGCTGGACTACCCCACCATCAAGTATGTGATCCTCAACGGCTTCAAGAGCGCTTTCCTGCCCTACAAGGAACGCGTCCGGCTGATAAACGAGACCCTGCAAGAGTTTGAAGAGATTGAGGAAAGCGAACTCAAGACCAAGGTGAAGGTCAAGGAAAGCCTGTAAGATGCGCCGGATCATCCAGAACTCGCTGCGGGAGGCCCTGCAAACCCTGCGGGGCTTTATGGAACAGGAAGCGAACCTGCGGGAACTGGAAGCGGTCGCGGGGCAAATCGCCGGATGCTTGAAAGCCGGAAACAAGGTGCTGGTCTTTGGAAACGGCGGCTCGATGGCGGACGCCATGCACTTTGCCGAGGAACTCACGGGACGCTTCCGGAAAGACCGCAAAGCCCTGCCCGCCATCGCCCTCTCCGATCCCAGCTTCCTCACCTGCGTCGCCAACGACTACGGCTTCGACCAGGTCTTTGCCCGGGGCGTCCAAGCCTACGCCGTCCCGGGGGATGTGGCGATCGGAATTTCCACCAGCGGCGACTCGCCCAATATTATCCAGGGACTGGCAGCCGCCCGCGGCGCCGCCTGCCACACCGTTCTGCTTTCAGGAGCTTCCGGAGGAGCCCTGGCAGGAGTCTGTGACCACCAGCTACTGGTTCCGGCCTCTTCCACAGCCCGCATCCAGGAACTGCACACCCTTATCCTGCACACTCTCATCGAGTGCGTGGAACACTTGCTATTTTCCGAGGAATAGACCATGAAAAGAATATCTCTGACCCTGATCATACTTGCTTTTGCCGCGGCAGCCTTTGCCCAGGGCAACTACTACGACGCGGTAATCAATCTCACCGGGCAGCAGCTTTACACGGCGCTGCATTCGCTCATCTCCACCAATACTTACAGCAGCTACACCGGCGCAAAGGAATTCCTCTTTCAGGAACTGGACAACACCAATGGCTACGTGACCTGCATCTACACCGGCCAGAGCTACTACGTGGGCTACAACTACACCGGCTCGAACAACCCCAATACCGAACACACCTACGCCCAAAGCTGGTTCTCCTCCTCGGAATCCAGCCGCAAAAAAGCCGACCTGCACCACCTTTTCCCCTCCAACAGCGTGGTCAACAGCTCCCGCAGCAACTACCCCATATTCACGGTGGCCAACCACGCCTCCGCCAACGTCTATTACAACGACACCCCCTGGCAGAGCTACCGGGGACAGTCCGCAACCGGTTACACCGTCTTTGAACCAGCCGACGAATCCAAGGGCGACATCGCCCGCGCGCTGCTCTATTTTAACACCCGCTACTACGACACCCTCACGCAGCAGAACGTGAACATGATCCCAGACCTCGTCGCCTGGAATACCATGGACCCACCCGACGCAACTGAGATTGCCCGCAACAGCGCCATCCACGGCTTTTTGGGCAACCGCAACCCCTTTGTTGACCACCCGGAGTTCGTGAACCGCATCTGGGGGCCGGTTGCCAGTGAAGACCCCGCCGCTCCCGCCATGCCCCTGCTGGTGCTGGACCGCGTGTATCCCAATCCCTTCCGGGAGTCGGTGAAGATCTCGCTAAGCTGCAAAGACCCCGCCACAGTCACCGCCACAGTCTATAACACGCGGGGCCAAAAGGTGCGTGCCTGGCAGGAATCCCTGCCCAGAGGCAGTTCGGAACTCCAGTGGGATGGCAGGGACGGCGCGGGAGAAGCCCTCACTCCGGGCGTCTATCTGATCCGCCTCAGCTCCCAGGAAAGCAGCCTTACGGCGAGGGTCTTGCTGTATTAGCCCCACGCTCCGTATCCGCTTTATTTTACAGGCCAATTGGCTTGTATCTTGCATTCCATAACCACGAAAGATTGCCCTTGTTGGAGAGATAAATGCGTTATTTTCTAATAGTTGCCGCCTTGCTGGCCGTATGCGGGTTATGGGCCCAACTGGCCGATTTGCCCACCTGTTACAACACTTATGATGAGATCACGCAGATGCTGGCCGATTACCAGGCCCAACACCCGGATATCGCCCGCCGCGTTCTGATCGGCTATTCCCAGCAGGACCACCTGCCCATCTATGCCATGCGTATCTCGGACAACGTGGAAAACGATGAAGAGGAACCCGCCTTGCTCTTTGTGGGACAGGTGCACGCCGAGGAGGTTCTGGGAGTCCAGATCACCCTGAGCAACATCGAGGAAATCCTCACCAACCGCACCAACCAGCCTTATGCCCAATGGATTAACTTCCTCGACATGTGGTTCGTCCCAACCCTCAATCCCGAAGGCCACAACGTGGTCACCAGCAACATGGATACCTCCTATCGCAAGAATAAGCGCGACACCAACGGCAATGGCATCTTCGACTTCGCTCCCCTGGTGGGATACGACATCGACGGCGTTGACATCAACCGCAACTTCAGCTTCAACTGGTGCCACGGCGATACCCTGGGGCAGCCCCCAACACTGGAAGCCATGGAAGCCTATGACTACTACCGCGGCCACGCGCCCATGAGCGAGAGCGAGAACCAGGCCATTAAAGCCCTCTGCGATCAATATAAGTTTGTCTATTCCATCTGCTGGCACTCTTCCCGAAGCGGAAACTTCAGCGAAAAAGCCTACTATTCCTTCAATTGGAAGGAACAACGGCCCTCGCCGGACAACGCTTTCGCCCTCTCCATATGCCAGGGGATAAGCTCACAGATCATCAAACAAGACGGCACAGGCCCCTATCAAGCCCTGCCCAACCTCGGCCGCAAGGGAGCTTTCCACGACTGGATGTATCAACAATACGGCTCGTTCCAGATCCTGGTCGAGTGCGGCACCCGCCACCTGCAACCGGATTCCACCCTCATGGTGGACACCGTGCAGCGCTGCAGCAACGGCGTCCGCTGGCTGCTGAACCGCGCTCTTCCCTTCTCCAACGCGGTGCCGTCCAGCTCGATGCTCACCGGCAATATCCGCGACGCGATCACCCAGGAACCCCTGGAAGCCGAGATCATAGTCGAAAACCGTCACGCCCCCTGGTTCCGTCCCCGCACCTCCAACCCCGACACCGGAAGATACTGGAAAGCCCTGCCCACCGGCAGCTATCCCATCACCATCCGCAAACGTGGCTATTGGGATCTGGTGGTGCCCAGCGTAATGGTTTACAACGGATCCTGGACCATCCGCAATTTCGACCTCGAGCCCAAGACCCCAGTCACTGTGACTGGTTCGGTTACCTGCAATGGCCAGCCTCTGGCGGCCAAGCTCAAGATCATTGCACCGGAAACCGATATCCAGACCCTGGACATCTATGGCAATTTCTCCCTCGAAACCTTTGAGGGACAATATACTATTGAGGTCACCTCCCCTGGCCGCTATCCCTACCTCGGCACCATGGAAGTCAGCCCTTCCCAGAACCAATTCCATTTCCAGCTTGGCGAGGCCAACGTTTACTTCAGCGAAGACTGGGAATCCGGCGTTGACGGCTGGGACATCCAGGGCCCCTGGGTGCTGCAGGATCAGCTTGCCGCATCCGGCCACGCCATCACGGACAGTTGGGGCGGCTGGGGCTTTTACGAGATGAATTGCGATGTCTGGATCAGCACCGGGCAACCCATCAGCATCCCCGCCACAGCCAACAATATGCTCGCCTTCGATTCGCATGTTCACACCGAATACGGCTACGATTTCGTGACGGTGGAGATTTCCACCGATGGAGAACAGTGGACCCCGGTCTGGCAAAAGTCAGGCCAGCACGACTATTTCAGGCGTGAGTACGTCTCCCTCGACGCTTACTCCGGCCAGAGCATCTGGATGAGGTTCCGCCTCACTGACCAATCCGTGCATGTGGAGCTTACCGACCCGGGCTGGACGATCGACAACATCCAGATCTTCAATGGCTGCGCCACTCCTTTGGATGAGCCTCTGGCCGAATTTCCCGCCATCACCCGGCTCTGGGGCAACCATCCCAATCCCTTCAACCCCAGCACCACCATCAGCTATGACCTTGCCAAGCCTGGCCCCGCCAGGATAAGCATCTTCAACCTGCGTGGCCAGATCGTGCGCAGATTGGTAGAAGCAGATTTGCCCGCCGGAAGGCATCAGGTGATCTGGGACGGCAAGGACGACAGGGGAAACGCCCTGGGCAGCGGCATCTATTTCTACCGCCTGGAAAGTAAGGACTATCGCCGCACCCAAAAGATGATGCTCATCAAATGAGGTGGAAAGGTGAAATGGTGGAATGGTTTCCCCCGAAACAAGTCCACCAGACCCTGAAACAAGCCCCAACAGACTCTATCTGTGTCATCCCGGGCTTGACCCGGGATCCATCTTTTAATAATGTCCACGAATTACACGAATTATCACGAATTAAAAGAATATAAGGACAAGCATCCAATATACGACCATCCAGCCCCAAAACAAACACCCCCGGACTAAAAAGTGTGTCATCACGGCCTGACGGGGTCCCCGCCAAAGCGCGCAGCGGTTTGGTGGGGTGACTTGAGCCGTGATCCAGTCTTTTGAAAACTACCACGCCATCCCGGGAACTGACGGGCACATTCCAAGATACACTTTTCTGCCTCCCGTGTTGCTATCATTCGCGTCATCAACACGTTAGCTAATCATCCTTAGGTCATCCTTATAAATTATAAGGTTGACCCCAGGATGACCCACGCCGGAACCAGGGATGCAAATGAGGCCCCCATAATATATAGGTGCTACGAATTGGAAAGGTTTATACTGTTTCCGCTTGCATTATCAAAACTGGTTCTTCCCCCGCATGAAGTCCTAAGAGCCCAGTTATCTGATGGCATTTTGTATCCGGGAAAGGCTCTTAGAACTCCATGCTGAACTGGGTAGTATTTACCACAAACGGGGTGCAGGCGTGGTATTTTCTACCACAAGACGTGAAACACACAATAAGACCACAATACATAATATGATGAGTTAAGTGCTTTCCTGGAATATGGTTCAAATCTTGCAACAAAAAAATATTACATTTAGCCACTTGGCTTTACATAGACCGTGCTAAACAAGGAATATCAGATGCCCTCAAACAACCGGATAAACAAGGAGTTGGT
>DFUX01000073.1:0-3980 GCA_002379855.1 Cloacimonetes bacterium UBA4175
TGGCTTGGTTGAAAAGAAATAGACCGCGGATCACAGTATCAGCAGGATCATCGGGATATTTGGAAGGTGGAAAGGTGAAATGGTGAAAAGGAGCCCCCAAACCAGGGCGGTTCAGCGACCGCCTGTACTGTACCGGCGCTTGCATAGCGCAGTTTGGGGGATAGCCGCCCGAGGAGGGGGTGGCAAAGTCCGTTTGCCACAGAGACCGGAGGTCTCTTCCTAACAGGCAACTCCGTTGCCTCTGCCGAACGGACTTCGGCAGCCCAATACCGCCGTCACAGCAGCACGCAGGACAACTGCCGGCGCAGCAACTTGCCGCCTGAGGCGGGACGGGATTCCCAGAGGAGCAGATAGACGCCCCGGGGCAGCAGTTTTCCGCCGGAAGAGCGGCCATCCCAGGCCAGGCTGCCGCTGGCGCCCAGGCTGATGTTGTCCGCCAGCACGCGCACCCGGTTTCCGGCGCGGTCGAAGACGGAGCAGGAAACGTGGTTGGAGGGGCTTTGCAACTGGTAAAACAGCTCGATACGCTCTCCGGAGCGGGGATCGCAGGGGCTGCCAATCAGCTTGAGCGAGCCGCTGAACTCTGGCGCGGGCGGGGCAACGCTGTTGGCACGGCCAGGGGTGCCGGAGCCATCCAGGCAGGGACGCCAGAGGCCGGCGTTTTGCGGGTCAAGTTCCAATGACTTTCCCCGCGGGGCGGACTGTCCGGCATAGCTCATCTGATCTACCAGAACTTCATCCGCCGCATATAGATACAGGCTGTCTCCCGTGTTGTTGAGGGGAGTCCAGCCGTTCACTTCCACCAAGGCGCTGTCCGGGCAGTCCGGCCAGGCGGCCAGAAAGTCCTTCGCGGAGCCGCAAAGCACGTAGTAGCCTTCCTCCGGGGGCAGGGAAAAGCTGAAGTGGTTATCCCCTGCGTCGCGCAGCAGATAGTCCGCGCGGCTGGCGCTCCCGGGTTGCCAAATCTCGATCCATTCAGGCGTTCCGGGCGCGGGGTCATACATCAGTTCATTCAGCCGGACATTGCCTGTCTCCTGCTGCAAGAGATTGCATGAGAAGCGGTTGTTCTCCGGGACAGGGTCTCCGGGCAGGTCAAGAATCAGTTCCACCAGATGGTTTTGCTCATCCTGCACGGGCAAAAAGTTCATAAAATAGAGCGAATCCCCCGCCGCGAGGAAGGTGATGTTTTCCTGCCCCACCTGGACGCCATCCAGCAGGGTGCGGAGGGTCGCGGTCTGCTGGGGCGGATGGGCGGAAAGGTTTTTGACCCAGCAGTCGAGCAGCCATTCACCGGATTCCTGCCAAAGCTGGACATGCAGCAGGGCGAAATCAGCCCTGACGGGATTGGGCAGGCCGGGCGAAGGCAGCGCCTCCAGGCAGAAATCCAGCCCGCAGTCGTCGGTGTCGGTTCCATTTGGCAAGCGGACAAGGGAGTAACCGTCGGGGCATTTGGGGGCGAAGGAAACGGCAGGCTGGCCGGAATCATCGGGCAGGGCGTTGATGTTAGGCTGGCCATAGACCACGGTGTCCGTGTAGCCGCCATCCGGCGAGAGATAGCGCACGCCGTCGGTCTCGGAGGTGGCGTTTTGCAGGTCGAGGTTGGCGGCGGTCAGTTGTGCCTGCTCCACCTGTGATTCGCCCAGCAGCAGATAGCGTCCGGCGCGCAGCACGAAGGAGGGGAATTCGTAAACCTCGGCAAACTGGCTGCCTCCGCGCAGAATCTTTGCCCCCGCCAGGTTGACGTCCTGGCCGCCGGAGTTGTATAGCTCTATCCACTCCTTGTGGTCGTCCGCTCCGGCGGGATTGCAGCAGACTTCGTTGATCAGCACCCGGGCGCCCAGGCAGCCGCAGGAGGCCAGCCAGAGCGACAGCAGGCAAAGCCTGAAAACCAACGCCACATCGCCGCGCATGGGAAACCGGAGCTTAGTGCAGGTCGAGCTGGCTGGGCTCGATGTCCCAGATGTCCACGGCATATTCGCGGATGGCGCGGTCGGAACTGAATTTCCCCACCCGGGCGATATTGAGGATGGCTTTGCGTGCCCAGGCGTCGCGGTCTTGATAGAGGGCATCGATGCGGCAGGAAGCATCCAGATAGGAGCGGAAATCCGCCAGGATGCAGTAGGGGTCGCCGTCGCGCAGCAAGGAGTTGACGATAGGCTCGAAAATGCCGGGTTCCCGCGGGGAAAAGAGGTTGCCGGATATGGCGTCGATGGCGGCGCGCAGTTCCTCATCTCCGTGGTAATAGTCCAGGGGCTGGTATCCGCGCTGGCGCAGCTCCGCCACTTGGGCTGCGTCCATCCCGAAGATGAACATGTTTTCCGCGCCGATCTCCTCCACCATCTCGATGTTGGCGCCGTCCAGTGTGCCCAGGGTGAGGGCGCCGTTGAGGGCGAACTTCATGTTTCCGGTGCCGCTGGCCTCATATCCGGCGGTGGAAATCTGTTCGGACACATCCGCCGCGGGGATGATCTTTTCCGCCAGGGAAACGCAGTAGTTGGGCAAAAAGACCACTTTCAGGCGGTCTGCCACATCGGGATCGCCGTTGACCACATCGCCCAGGTTGTTGATCAGCTTGATCAGCCATTTGGCAAGGAAGTAGCCCGGGGCGGCCTTTCCGGCAAAGATCACGGTGCGCGGGACGTAGTCCCCGAGGGGATTCCGCTTGATGCGCAGATAGCGGGCGATGGTTGCCAGCACGTTGAGAAGCTGGCGTTTGTATTCGTGCAGGCGCTTGATCTGGACGTCAAAGATGCTCTCGATGGGCACCCGGATGCCCGTTTCGCGATAGATGTGGCGCGCCAGCTCGCGTTTGTTGATGGCTTTGATCTCCAAAAAGCTTTCGCGGAACTCCGGATCGTCCACATACTGCTCGATGCCGCGGATGTAGTCCAGGTTTCCCACCCAGCTTTCGCCGATGTGCTCGGTGATCAGCGACGCCAGATGGGGATTGCAGGCGCGCAGCCAGAGGCGGGGCGTGATGCCATTGGTCTTGTTCTGGAAGCGTTCGGGATACATCGCGTAAAAATCGGGGAAGATACGTTCGCGGATGATGCGGGAGTGCAGTTCGGCGACTCCATTCACCGCGTGGCTGCCGTGCAGGCAGAGGTGCGCCATGCGCACTGCTTTGTCCGGCCCCTCGTCTATGATGCTGAGGCTGCGCATCTTGTTGATGTCGCCGGGATAGAGGCGGGTCACCTCGCCCAGGATCAGGTTGTTGATCTGGTAGATCAGCATCAGATGGCGGGGCAAGAGTTCTTCAAAGAGCGAGACGCTCCACTTTTCCAGGGCTTCCGGCAGGATGGTGTGGTTGGTGTAGCTGAAGCAGCGGCGGGTGATATCCCAGGCCCGCTGGGGCACCAGGTTTTCCTCATCGATGAGGATGCGCATCATCTCCGGAATGGCCAGGGCGGGATGGGTGTCGTTTAGCTGGATGGCAACCTTGTCCGGCAGCTCGTCAAAGCAGTCGTGATCCTGCTTGAAAGCGGCAAAGATATCCTGCAGGGTGGCGCTCACGAAGAAGTATTCCTGCTCCAGGCGCAACACCTTGCCCAGATGGAAATTGTCGTTGGGATAGAGCACCTTGGAGATGTTTTCCGAGATGTTTTTCCCCTCCACGGCACGCACGTAGTCGCCGCTGTTGAAATAGTCGAAGTCAAATTCATCGGTGGCGGTGGCTTGCCAGAGGCGCAGGCTGTTCACGTTGTCCACCTTGTATCCGGGGATGGGGATGTCCCAGGCCACGGCCATCACGTCTTTGGTGTCCACCCAACGCTGCTGCACGCGTCCATCCGGCAGGGTGTCGCTGAGCACTTTGCCGCGGAAGCGCACCCGGTAGGTGATATCCGGGCGCTTGATCTCCCAGGGGCAGCCTTTCTTGAGCCAGTGGTCGGGTTCCTCCACCTGATAGCCCTGCACTATCGACTGCTTGAAGATGCCGAACTCGTAGCGGATGCCATAGCCATAGGCGGGATAGGCCTGGG
>DFUX01000073.1:4197-4758 GCA_002379855.1 Cloacimonetes bacterium UBA4175
ATCCATGAAACAGGCGGCCAGGCGCCCCAAACCGCCGTTGCCAAGGCCCATGTCCGGCTCCAGTTCCGCGATGTCTTCCAGGTCGTAGCCAAATTCCTTGAGCAGGTCGTAGCTGTTGTTGTATTCGTCCAGATTGATGAGCGTATTGCGCAGCAGGCGGCCCATCAGGAACTCCATCGAGAGATAGCAGACCTTTTTCACGTCCCGCTTGCGGTATTCATATTGAGTGCGTAGCCAGCGCTCAATGAGGCGGTCTCTCAGGCTCAGGCTCAGGGCGTAATAGACGTCCCAGGGCTGCACCGTGGTGGTGTCCTTGACCAGGGAGTATTCCAGATGTCCCAGGAACAGGCTTTTGATGTCTTCGCTGCAGCTTTCCGCTTTATCTGTAAAGAATATGGACTTATAATCGTTTTTGGGTATGAAACCTTCTTTCATTGGGGTCCTCAGGTGTTTTTAACGGAGTTCACCTGTCCACGGGCGGGGTATGCGTGTCAAGGCTTTTTTTGCGGAAACAACCACCTGACCACGAAACAAACCGTCCCCAGACTACACACCGTGTCA
>DFUX01000069.1 GCA_002379855.1 Cloacimonetes bacterium UBA4175
GTCATCCGCGTTCTATTTCTTTTTCACCACCCCACCACGACATCACGACACCACGAAGTCCTGTCTGGATACCGCCCTCCCTTGCTACGACAGGCTTTGGGGGTATCATCCTTAGGTATGCGGTTGCGAAGTTAAGGATGACCCCAGGTAAACCCCGGGAAATCCATGGGATGCATAGGGGAGGGAAGGCTCAGCGGAGGAGGCTCAATCCCAGCCTTCCGCCTCCGGGATGGCAAACTGCAGCGAGGCCTGGCGGATCATGGCGTCCAGGATCAGGTCGCCTGTTTCATACACGTCAAAGGGTTTGAAGCCCAGATACTTGTCCCACTGCCCCGCCACATAGTCGTGCGAGACAACGCGGTAGATGGCTTCGGGATCGACACGTTTGCCGTCCAGTTGGGTGCGTTCGCAGATGTCGTGGGGTTTGCCGATCGCGTGTTGGGCGTTCAGTTCGTCAAAGGCGAGCAAGTCCCTGCCGTAGCAGGAGAAGACCACCACGTTGTTGTTGAAGGGCAGCATCTCGGTGAGGTCGCCCAGGGTGAGGGGGCCGGCGGGGATGGCCTTGCGGATGCCGCCGTTGTTGATGATGGCCAGATCGGGGTTGTAGATGGCGCGATACTCCATCCTGAGCGAATTTGCCACCCAGCGGGAGACGGGGGTGGATTCATATTTGTTTGGCACCCAGTCCATCGGGATATAGCCGATCAGGCGCGACATCTGCTCCTCGATCGCCAGCACTTTCTGCTGGATATAGTCCGCCAGAGGGGTGGAAAACTTATTGGTGGTGGAGGTCAGGGGTTGCAGCCGGTTGGAAAGCGACGCCACCCGGTCATCCACTATGTCCAGATCAGCCACGCCCAGCCAGTTGAGATGCGAACCGCTGTAGAGCAGATATTTGCCGTTGACCCGCGGGGGCTGCTCGGCCCAGATGTGGTCGTGGCCTCCGATGATGAGGTCAACCCGGTCGTCCAGTTGAGTCGCCAGCAAGCTGTCAGCCTCAAAGCCCTGGTGGGAGAGGACCACGATGAGGTCGGTCTTCAGATCCACTTCATCCAGATGCAGGTTGATGGCGTCGGCGGGGGGCAGGATGCGGACGCTGCGCACGTTTTCCGCCTTCACTTTCTCCGGCAGCAGTTCCAGGGTGATGCCAAAGATGCCGATTCGCAAGCCGCCGCGCTCGATGATGGTCCAGGGGGTGCCGCTGACGCTCTTGCCGGTGCTTTTGTCCAGCAGGTTGGTGCACACGAAGGGATAGCTGGCGAGGCGGGCGAGGTCGCGGGTGTTGCCGTAGCTGAAATCGAACTCGTGGTTGCCATAGACGCTGGCGTCGAGCCCCAGGCGGTTGAACACCTGCAGCACGGCGCCGCCGTGGACTCCATCCTCCACCAGGCTGGCAAAGATGGTGCCGGTCTGCTGGTCGCCGCTGTCCAGATAGAGGCTGGGCATATCGCTTTGGGAGCGCAGGCGGTTAAGATGCTCTTCCAGAATAAGGTAGCCGCCCTGCCAAAGGCTGTCCGGTTTCACCTCCTTGGCGCTGTAAACCCCGTGGGTGTCCCCGGTGTAAAAGATCCTGAGCGGCGCCGCGGCAAGGCTGGCGCAGGCCATCAGGAAAAGCAGCAGGCAGATTGTCCTGAACTTCATCTCGATATCCTTGGGCACTTAGTTGGTGCGGGTTGTGCAAGCCCAAACGAAATGTGGCGGAGACTGGCTCTGCTGTCAAGCACAATCTCGGGTAAGACCGGGGAAAGATAAAATGGAAATAGAACGCGGATAACAGGATCTTTGAAGGTGGAAAGGTAGAAAGGTGAAATGGTGGAAAGGTTCCAACAAGCACCAAATCCTGAAACTGAACCCCATAACCCCAATCTGCGGCAATCTGCGTCATTTTCCGCGTATATCTGCGCGAACCCCTTGACCCGGGATCCAGTGTCCAGGGGTGGCAAAGTCGTTTGCCACAGAGACCGGNNGACTTCGGCAGCCCTTAATTCATGCGGAAGGAAAACCCGTTATGATAACGCAAGTGAAATGTCCTCCTACCAGGCAAAACTGGCTTTCCAAGCCCGGGAAAAAAGCAGGTATCGAAGCAAAAAGAGAAATAAATGGTTGACACATTTACCCCCCCCGTTAAATGGTTAGGTGTGCATTGTTTTGCAATGGCATCACAAATAAAAAGCAGCGAGGAAAAGTTGTATGAAAGCCCTGCTCTGCCTGTTTACGGCTCTATTGGCAATCCACTGCGGCGCGATGGTGCTGCCCGACTCCAGTGAACCTGTCCTGGAAGACAGCAATCTGATCAGCAACTGGGTGCGCATCGATCCAGAAGACAAGAAAGCTGAAACCCTCCCCACCCAGGCCTGGGTGTGGCAGGACGGCGGCAACCTGATGGTGCACCTTGTGGCGCGCATCGACTCCACTTTTACCAAAGGCTCGATATCCGTGAAGGATGAAGGCACCCAGGCTGACTATCTGCGGGTGCAGTTGATAACCATTCCGGACGCCTATTTTGCCTATTACTATGCCGCTTATCCCCTGGGAAACCTGTTGGACGGGGTGCGCGACGAATCTATGGACGTCGATTATGCCTGGGACAGCCACTATTCCTATGAAAGCAAGTTTGGCACGGACACCTGGACGGTCACCATGCGCATCCCCCTCAACGAGTTGCGCTATAAGCAGGACAGCCCCTACAAGTGGAAGATAATCGTATCACGTTACCACTATGACAGCAATGAATACTACTCCTATCCGTATGTGATTACCAAGGACGGCAAGGACTACTTTACCAAGGGGCAGGACATCGTGCTGCAGACTCCGGTGAAGCACAAGCTGGATGTGACCTTCCGGCCTTATTACGTGAAAAGTTACGACCTGCTCCGGCGCAGCAGCAGTTGGGACCCCGAACATATAGGGATGGATATCGCCTTCAATCCAAGCCAGCGCACCCGCATCAAGCTGGCTTTGAATCCGGACTTTTCGGATGTTCCCATGGATCAGGCGCGGGATGACTACAACAGCAAATACCCTCCTTACTACAACGAAAACCGCTTTTTCTTCATTGAAGACATCGACGCCTTCGGGATCGACAGTGACGTCCTCTACACCCGCAGTATCGTGCAACCGCGCCTGGCATTCAAAGCCACGGGCAACTCCAAAACCCTGAATTGGGGTGCCTTGGGCGCTTTTGATAAAAAGATTGTGGATGAGGGCGTGTTGATCAATCCCGACGACTATTTCCAGGTCCTGGCCGTCAACCCGAGCTGGCGCAGGTTTCAGATGAGCAACGGGATAGTCAGCCGGGTAAACAAGGGCTATTACAATCACGTTTACACAGGATCCGCCAATTGGGAATACCTGCCCAATCTCTATGCAGCTTATGAAATGATTATCTCATTGCGGGACAAGGAGTCTGAAAACTTGCCTGACCCCCAGAAAGGATACTCTGGCAGTTTCAAACTGCAGGCTAAGCCCGGCGATTTTAACTTCTCTGTGGGATACAGAAAGCTTTCCAAAGACCTTGCCCTGGACGCGGGCCATCTGTATGAGAAAGACAATGAATATTTCAGCGGCAGTTTCGGCTGGAGTAAAACCTACGCGGAAAGAAAGGTGCGCTATGCCTCGCTCAACGCATGGGTTTACAACTTTCACTATGACCTGAGCCTGGATCCTTACTACTGCTTTTCAAGCGTCATGAGCGCCAACCTGTACCTGGCCTCCAAAATCAACTTCTTCGCCAGCGGTTACTTCCACGATAAAGTCCAGGATCTGAACAAAGACCTGCACAAGGCCTATGACGCGTCACTTGGCTTCTACTGGTACAAACTGAAAAGCTTCCGCGTCCTTGGTAACTATTTCTTTGGAAGAACATTGGTTTACGCGCTCAGCGAGGTCTATCCGCAACACAAAATAACCATCAATACCGCAATCTATCCTGTGAAAAACCTGAGCGCATCAGTAGCAGGGAACTGGATCCACTATGGCTATGACAAGCTGCTGCTGCCCGGCACAAATATGGTGATGCTGGATGAGGAGTATGTGGTCGTCAACGCCGCTGTGGACTATACCCCCAAGCCCACATTCAAGATTTCGATGGGCAGCGGGTTAAGTTCTTACGAGATGGGAACGTCCACGGCTTCCCTCAGCTTCTGGGGCAACCTGCGCTACGAATTCAGGCCGGAGTGGTTTGTGTATCTGGGGCTGAAATCCGCCCAGACACAGATCGAGCCTTCCACCTGGCAGGATCCCGCGGGAGATTTCCGCAAAGACCTCTCCACAGCCTATGTGAAGCTCAGCGTGACGCTTTGAGCAGGGCTTTGACCCGCTCCAAATCCTGAGGCGTGTCGATCCCGATGCCCTGATAGCTGGTGGGCACCATACGGATTGGTATGCCATGCTCCAGGGCACGGAGCTGCTCCAACTTCTCCAGTTGTTCCAGCCTGCCCGGAGGCAGCGCCACAAAGCGCAGCAGGGCTTCGCGGCGGTAGGCATAGACCCCGATGTGCCTCCAGTAGCGCGCGGAAGCGGAGCCATCCCGGTTGAAGGGAATGGGCGAGCGCGAGAAATATAGGGCGTTGAAATCCTGATCCACAACCACCTTCACGGCGTTCGGATCGGCCAGTTCACGGGGGTCATCCAGAGGGGTCATCAGCGAGGCCATCCGCACTTCGGGGCAGGAAAAGGCCTCCAGGAGCGAACTCAGCGAAGGGGCGTCGATGAGCGGTTCATCGCCCTGCACGTTGAAGATCAGCTCTGCATCCAGTTCCGCGGCTGCTTCGGCAACGCGGTCGCTTCCGCTGGCGTGTTCGGCGCGGGTGAGCGTGGCTGAGCCGCCGAATTCCCTCACTTTTTGCAGGATTTGGGGCGCATCGGTGGCAACCAGCACCTGGTCAAAGAGTCCGGTGCCTTGCACGGCTTCCCAGACCCATTGGATGAGGGGTTTGCCATTCAGGCCGGCCAGCGCTTTGGCGGGAAAGCGGGTGCTGGCGAGGCGGGCGGGAATGATTGCGGCTGTCTTCATCAGGTCTCCCGGCTGTTGTTATGCTTGCGCAGCCAGATCAGCAGCGCGGCTGTGTCTGTGTAGTTGACCCCGGGGATACGCAGGGCCTGCCCAACGCTTTGCGGGCGGACGCGTCCCAGCTTTTCGCGGGCTTCCCAGGCGATTGTTTCGATGGCGAGGTAATCTATATCCTGCGGCAGGGGCAGGTCTTCCGCAGCGCGGAAGCGTTCCAGTTCCTCGCGGGCGCGCTGCAGATAGCCCTCGTATTTGATCTCCAGTTCGCAGCGGCGGGCAATCTGGGCTGTGATCCCGGGCGAAGGGCGGTAGCCAAACTCCGCCAGGCGTTCAAAACTGATGCCGGGGCGTTTGAGCAGCAGGGCGAACTTTTGCGGCTCGCGCAGTTCGGGATGGGGGGAGGATTTCTCGGCGCGCAGGCGCTCCAGTTCCCGCCGTTTGAGTTCCTGCGTCCGGCAATACATCTCCCAGCGTTCCCCCGAGACCAGCCCCAGCTTGTAGCCCAGGGGCATCAGGCGCTCATCGCAGTTGTCCTGGCGCAGCAGCAAGCGGTATTCCGCGCGGGAGGTGAACATGCGGTAAGGCTCGTTGATCCCGCAGGTCACCAGGTCATCGATCAGCACCCCGATATAAGCCTCGGAACGGCTGAGGATGACAGGATCCTTACCCTCCAGATCCAAAGTGGCGTTGATGCCGGCAAGCAGGCCTTGCGCGGCTGCCTCCTCATAGCCTGAAGTGCCGTTGATCTGTCCCGCCAGATAGAGGCCGGCAATCTGTTTGCATTGCAGGCTGGAAGTGATTTCCCCGGGCGCCACGTAGTCATATTCGATGGCGTAGGCATAGCGCATCAGGCGCGCCCGCTCCAGGCCCGGAATGCTGCGCAGGATGAGTTCCTGAACCTCGGGCGGCAGGCTGGTGGAGACGCCGTTCACATAGGCCTCGTGGGTGTTCAGCCCTTCCGGCTCGATGAATACCTGATGGCTGTCACGCTGGGGAAACTTGACGATCTTGTCTTCGATGGAGGGGCAATAGCGGGGCCCGATACCCTGGATAATCCCTCCGTAGAGGGAGGAAAGCTGAAGATTGTCGCGGATTATCCGGTGTGTTTCGGCAGTGGTGTGTGTCAGGTAGCAGCTCACGCGGTTGCTGAGGGTCAGGCCGCGGTAGTAGGAATAGCCTTCCGGGTCGGGATCGCCGGGTTGTTCCTCCAGCAGGGAGTAGTCCAGGCTGCGCAAATCCACCCGCGGGGGAGTGCCGGTCTTGAAGCGATCCAGTTTAAGGCCGTGCCTGAGCAGGCTTGCGGAAAGGCCGTCCGCGGCAGGCTCGCCGCTGCGTCCCCCGGGCACAGAGACCTTGCCCACGTGAATCAGCCCCCGCAGAAAGGTGCCGGTTGCGAGGATCACCCGCGGGGCGAAGTATTCTTTGCCGATCTCGCTGCGCACGCCCTTGACCCTGCCTTGTTCCACGATCAGTTCGGTGATCACCGCCTCCAGCAGTTGCAGGTTCTGCTGCCCCTCCACGCTTGCCAGCATGAGCGAGGAATAGAGCTGGCGGTCGTTTTGCGACCTCGGCGCCCAGACGGCGGGGCCTTTACTGCGGTTGAGCATGCGGAACTGGATGCCGGAGCGGTCGGCGTTGTAGCCCAGTTCTCCGCCCAGGGCGTCGATCTCCCGCGCCAGGTGCCCTTTGGCGGGCCCGCCGAAGGAGGGGTTGCAGCTCATCCTGCCGATGGATTCGATCTTGATGATGAAGAGGGCGGTGCGCGCTCCCCGCCGCGCGGCTGCCAGGGCTGCCTCGATGCCGGCGTGCCCGCCGCCCACCACGATCACGTCAAAATCGGAGCGCATTGCGGGAATCAATCCACCCGTTGCGCCATCCAGGCGTAGATTTGCTCCAGGCCTTTGTTTTTGAGGGCTGAAACCGCGAACAGGGGCGTATCCTCCAGCCCCAGGCCCTTGGCCAGTAACTGCAGGGTCTTGGCGACTTTAGTCTTGGGAATCTTGTCCGCCTTGGTCGCCACCACGCAGTGGTCAAACTTGCGCAGCCGCAGCAGTTCCAGCAGTTGGACATCCTTTTCGTCCGCGGGATGGCGGATATCCACCAGCACAATGATGCTGCGCAGTTGCTCGCGCTGGTAAAAATACTTTTCCAGCATCTTGCGCCAGCTTTCGCGCTCTGCCATGCTGACCTCGGCGTAGCCGTAGCCGGGCAGGTCGGTGAGTTGCAGCTTGCCTTCCTTGCCCGTCTCATCGTCTTTCCAGCGGATCATGAAAAAGTTCAGCAGCTTGGTCTTGCCGGGATGGGAACTGGTCTTGGCGAGGCCGCGGCGGTTGGTGAGCAGGTTTATCAGCGTGGATTTGCCCACGTTGCTGCGTCCGGCAAAGGCGAATTCAGGATAGGCGCTGGCTGGATAGTCCGCCGGCTCCACAGCGCTTTTCACAAAGAAGGACTGGACGAATCTAAGCATGGGAATACACCACGCTGGAGCGGTCGGATTCGCAGATTTCCACCGCGCAAACCCTCGCGGGCGAGCCGCCAAGCTCCTTTTCCAAACGCTCAAAGATATATCTGGCAAGGTGTTCGGAGGTGGGATTGCACTTCTGAAAGGCCGGCAGATCGTTCAGATAGGCATGATCCAGTTCCTCCAGGATCTTGCCCAGACTGGCCTTGATCACTCCAAAATCCATGGCCATGCCGATCCCGTCGAGCGTGTCGGCTTCCAGGCTCACCCGCACCGTCCAGTTGTGGCCGTGCAGGTTGCTGCAGGCGCCCTGATATCCGCAGAGGCGGTGGGCTGCGCTGAAGGTGTCTGTAACGCTTAGTTTATACAAAATGTCGCTCCTCTAAAACAGCTTTTTGCGTATGAAATAGAGCACCAGCAGCACCGACAGCACGATCGACACCCCCATCAGGATCGCGAAGGCATAGGGGTTGTCCTGCAGGGGCAGGGGGATGTTCATGCCATAGATGCTGGCGATCAGGGTGGGCAGCATCAGCACGAAGGCCACCGCGGCGAGGAATTTCATGCGCACGTTGAGGTTGTTTGAGATAATGGAGGCGAAGGCATCCATCGTGCCGCTCATGATACTGGTGTGGATGTTGGTCATTTCGATCGCCTGTTTGTTTTCGATGATCACGTCCTCCACCAGGTCATCGGCTTCCGGATCCTGTTGCAGCCAGCGCGAGCGTTGCAAACGCTCCAGGATAATCTCGTTGGACTTGAGCGCCGTGGAAAAATAGACCAGGCTTTTCTCCAGGCTCAGCAACTGGATCAGCTCTTTGTTGCGCATCGATTGGTGCAGTTCGTTTTCGATGCGGGTGGTGCGCCGGTTTATCTCTTTGAGGAACTTGAGGTAGTAGATCGAAGTGCGCAGCGCGATTTGCAGCAAAAAGCTCTGCTGGGTGATCCTAAAGGGACGGTGTTTGCAATCGATATATTGAGTGAGAACCTCGTTATCGTAAAAACTGAGGGTGATGATCTTGTCTTCGACGATGATTACGCCCAAAGGCGCTGTGGTAAAGGAAATATTGGCCGCCTGGTGTCTGTAATAGAGCGGCACGCGCAGGATGATGAGGATGTTGCCCTCATCGTATTCCATGCGGCTGTTCTCGTCGGCGTCCTGGAGGTCGGTGATGAAGTCCTCAGCCAGATCATAGCGTTCCATCAGAGCCTTGGACTCTTCCTCGGTGGGATTCTCCACGTTTATCCAGAAAGCCTCGTCCTGCGTGAAAGCGGGAGTGAATTTCTGATTGGCTATCTTGAATAACTGGATCATGGCAACCTCCTTTTTTGATACTTTAAAACCATTATTTTGCAGCGGCTATTTTATGGCAACAGAAAAGTTTTGATCCCTGAAAAAAGAGCATAGTTATATGAGTGGCAGAGCGTTAAGGATAAGGTTCAGCCTGGGGTGCAGATCAGCCTCCCCAAAGCAGCGGGAAATATCGCCATCCTTTTGGGGGTGAATAAGATAGCCCATCATCCTTAGGTATCCCTTATAAA
>DFUX01000010.1 GCA_002379855.1 Cloacimonetes bacterium UBA4175
CCATGATTGAACTTGAGCCTAATATATAGGTGCTACGATCAGGCTGAGGAAAGGTAGATAGGTGAAATGGTGAAAAATGAGATCCAGTTGTAATAAAGCAAGCTAAACAGTATTAGCTCCTAATCTAATATGACAGGTCAATGAACCATACTGGAAGATAATTCGCTCTATTTCTGATGGATCAGATATCGGCATAAATGCGCAAGTCGGCTTTGGCCACCTTATTGTCCAGCCAGTCGTCAAACCATTCGGGATCGAGGGTGGATTTGAAGAGCCGTCTGACATCAGCAGGAGAAGCCTTGATACTCTTATCGCGGATAACCCGCGTGACCCGAGGGATCAGGATGAGGTCACCAAGCTCGTGGTATTGCTGTTTGGATTTGCAGTAATGGGCATGCATGACGTTGAAAAAGATACTGTCCACGTTACGCTCGAGCAGCTTGGTCCGATATGTCATGGCGGGGAGCAAGAGCTTTTGGGCGGTGGAGGCGTAGCTGCCATTACCTGCGATGATTTGGCTGGCCTGATGCCTTGCCATATCGGCTCTTTTGCGGAGGGTGAGGGCTTCGGTAAGTTCCTGCTTCACTTCCGCGAGGGGTTTATAGGCTTCGAGGCGAGAGTCGTTCAGGCAGGCTACTATCCAGCAGCGTTGAGCTTCTGAGTAGATGGGTTTGAAGACATAGCCGGGTTTCTTGCCGGGCAGTTCCAGGTTCACCGCTTCCACCACGGACGGGTCGTCCAGCCAGACAGCTTCGGGCTTGATATTTCCGGTGCTGATATAGTTCAGATCAAGTTCCTCCGCGGCGGCGTCTATGCCCAAATCTTTCACCAGTGATCTGAGGTTCTGCGCTTCGGGCAGGGTGAAATTGACGCTGGCATCGGAAGGCAGATAGGGCACCCGGATCGAGGTGAAGCTGCTCATGCTCTTGGTGCGTTTGTCCAGGCGGTAGATGGTCACTGCATCCTGATCGCTTAGGGGGCTGAGGTAGCTGCCTTCTTCGACAGAAGAAAAACTGGCGTAGAGATCGGGGTCAAGATCGTTGTTACGGATGTAGCCCGAGTTCTTGAGTGTCAATTGCGGAAAATAGGGGAGACGTTTTGCCACCGCGGCTTCGATGTCTTCTCCCAAAACCAGTTCCTGAAAAAGCGAATCCGCCAGTTCATAACTGCGGCGGATATCCGTCTTGGAGAATTTGACCGGCACCCTGAAATAGTTCAGGCTGAAGTAGGGCTCAAGCTTATACTGGGGTAAATTCTGTTCATATTCGTAACGCAGCTGCTCTTCAGTGATGACCGGCTGGATGTTTCTGGCATCCAATACCAGCCATTCGATGTCGGCCTTGCTTTGCAGGATACGCGCGCCCAGCTTCTTTTCTTTGGAGGTAAGCAACATATCGTCGATCAGTTTCTCTTTCAGTTTCATCACTGGGATGTAATAATCACGGTATTGCCTGCGCAATGGCTGAAGATTGTGTGGGGAGTCAAACTCCAGCGATTGCAGATAGACGGCGCGGTCAAACTTGCCATTTATGTTGAAAAGGGGGGAGCGCAGAATGTAATCCGGGATGTTTACCCGGAGGGTATCCAATACTTCCTGGCTGGAGGCTGAAATCCCGTATTTTTTGAAGTAATCGTTAAGCACCACGTGTTTGGTGGCATCGGTCCAGGTCTGGCTCTTGATCGCTTCCTTTTCGATGGCGTCGGGCGCGCGGTTGTTGAGGATCTGAAAGTTGTTGTAGTGTCCGCGGTATGATTCTATATAATCGCTGTAGAGGATGCGGGTGCCGTTGATCTTACCGGCCAGGTTCTCCTGATTTGCGGCGCAGGCTGTCAATGCAGCCAGCGAGATTGCGAGGACGAGGATTCTAATAATAGTATTTTTCATAGCTTTTTCTGCCATTCCTTTATTTGTTGCCAGGCTTGGATGGGTGTGATCTCATCCAAGTTCAAATCTTTGATCTCTTCGATGATAGGGTCGGTCTCTGAGGCTTTGTTGGCCAAAACGTCAAATAGTTCGAGCTGGGGTGAATGCCCGCCCAGTTTTTTGCGCAGGGTGGAGGCGAGACCCTGGGGACTGATCTCGTGCTCTTCAAGGTTTTTCAGGATTTCCTTGGCACGCCTGATCACCCTGTCCGGGATGCCCGCCAGTCTGGCCACTTGGATTCCATAACTTTGGTCTGCTCCGCCGCGTTCGATCTTGCGCAGAAAGATCATCTGGTCATTGTATTCCTTCACCAGAACATTGAAGTTTTTGATATCCGGATACAGATTTTCCATCTCTGTCAGCTCATGGTAATGGGTGGCGAAGAGAGTAAGCGCGTGCTTGGTTTTCTGGATATGTTCAATGATTGACCAGGCCAGACTTAAGCCATCGAAGGTTGAGGTGCCCCTCCCGATCTCGTCGAGCAGGATCAGAGACTGGTCTGTGGCGGAGTGGAGGATATTGGCTGTCTCAATCATTTCGACCAGGAATGTGCTTTGTCCCTGGGCAAGGTTGTCCGAGGCGCCAACCCTGGTGAAAACGCGGTCAAAGATGGGCAGGCTCATACGTTGGGCTGGCACGTAGCTGCCGATCTGGGCCATGATCACCAGCAGACCGATCTGTCGTAGATAGGTTGATTTACCCGCCATGTTGGGCCCGGTGATGATGGCGATCGCCGTATCGGGATGTGCCAGTTCAGTATCGTTGGGAATGAAGTCGCTGCCTTCAATGAGCTGCTCGATCACGGGATGCCTGCCATCGCTGATGCTCAGTTTGCGCTCGGAATGAAAAGTGGGGCGGCAATAGTTGTTTTGCCAGGCCAGCCAGGCAAGGCTGGCATAGACATCGATGTGGGCGATGGTGTCACTCAGCTTTTGCAGGTTTTCCAGTTCTTTCGCCAGTTGCTGCCTTAGTTCCTTGTATAGTTCATACTCCAGGTTTTTGATCTTTTCTTCGGAACTGAGCACTTTGGCTTCAAATTCTTTCAGGCGCGGGGAAATATAGCGTTCGGAGTTGACCAGCGTCTGCTTGGCGATGTAATAATCCGGCACTTTGTTTTTATGGGAGGCGGTCACCTCGAGGTAATAGCCAAAGACTTTGTTGTAGCCGATTTTGAGATTCGGTATTCCGGTCTTGCGCCGCTCATCTTCTTCCAGGCTGGCGATCCAGGATTTACCATCATGGATGATCACCAGCAGCTCGTCCAGATCCTTGTTATAACCAGAATTGAAGATACCGCCTTCCGTGATGACGGTGGGTGGATTAGGTTGGATGGCAGCGTCTATGGTGGCAATCAGCGCGTCGAAATTGGTCAGTCTTTCGATGTATTGGTCCAGCAAGCCGCCACGGAAGGCCTGAAGCTTGTTTCTTAGCTCCACGCTGGCGGCAAGGAAGGATCTGAGGGCTAAAAGCTCGCGGGGATTGATTCTCAGGGCTCCCAAACGGGACACCAGGCGCGAGATGTCGCCAATCTCTCTGAGACAGCCACGCAAATCCTTCAGATAAGCTGTATTGCTCAAAAGAATCGCAATCATTTCCTGACGCGCCTCTATCTGTGCCTGGTCTAAAAGCGGATGGAGCATCCAGCCTTGCAGAAGCCTGGCTCCCATTGGAGTCTGTGTCTGATCCAGAATCGACAGGAGGCTGCCGTGCCGGGTGCCATAACGGATCGATTTGCTGAGTTCCAGGTTGCGCCGGGTGATTTCATCCAACTGCATAAAGCTGTCTAAGGAGTAATAACCGAGGGAAGCGATATGCTGCAGAGGAACCTGATAGAGTGATTGCACGTATGCGAGGGCGGCTCCGGCAGCGGTTGCGCCCAAGGTCTTGTCATGCGCGCCGAAAGCCTCCAGGGAGTGCACGCCAAAGTGTTTTTTAAGTACCTGCGCAGCTTCAGCAGGTTTGAACTGCCAACTGTCAAAAATGGTGATCGTGGGTTGATGCTCCAGCTTCAGTTCCTTGACCGTAAGCTCGGCGGCAGTGCCATCCACGATGATCTCGCTTGGCTTCAGACGTAGCAGTTCATTTGCCAGATCGCTGAAATCAAGCTCAGTGAAAGTAAAATCTCCTGTGGACAGGTCGAGACTCGCCAAGCCTGCCCTGTTCCCAGATTTGGGAAAGTAAACGGAGCTGAGGAAGTTGTTGGCGCTGCCATCGATAAGGGTGTGGTCCAAAACTGTGCCAGGTGTAATGATCTCCACAACCTCACGTTTGACGAGGCCGACCGCTTTTTTAGGGTCTTCCACTTGCTCGCAAATCGCCACCTTGAAACCAGCCTTGATCAGCTTGTCCAGATACTGGTCTAAAGCATGGTAGGGAAAGCCTGCCAGGGGCACCGGATCGGCGCTGTTCTTATCCCGGGTGGTGAGGGTGATGCCCAAGGTCTTTGAGGTGAGGTAGGCATCGTCGAAGAAGGTTTCGTAAAAATCGCCCATCCTGAACAGGATCAGTTTGTCCGGATGCGCTTCCTTGACCTCCTGAAACTGCCTGAGCATAGGTGTCAACTTGGTTTCCCTGGGTTTGCCCGTGTCGCTCATGCTTGTGTCAGAACTGGGTGATAAAGCAGTTGATATCCCTGTCCAGCAAAGCCTGCCGTATCATCTCGGCTTCGTTCTTGGTCTGATACGGGCCGCTAACCACCACCCAAGGCACAGCCCTGTTATCCTTGTCTTCATAATAGCTGGAAAGCAGGTCCATATCCCTGATACTGGCTGACATCCTGGTGGCATTGCTTTCCTGGCTGAATCTTCCCACTTGCAGGAAGAAGCCCCCGCTGGGTTTGTTATCGAGTTTAAGGGGAAGATTGGTTCCATTATTAACCGGTTTAGTGGCTGCAACTGTTTCGGGTAATTGCAATTCGGTGTAGGGATAGAGGAAACTGAGGTCAACACTGGCGGGATACTTGTCTTTAAGCTCAAAAAGCCTGTCTTCGATCAGAAAAGCGATATGCGACAACCTGTCGATCTCCAGGCCGGTTTTATAGCTCTCCAGAGCTTCACTAATATTCTTGGCCAGTTGTTGCAAGTATCCCATTTTATAGTGGAAATACTGAACTGCCTTGGGGTACCCATCCAGAGCCTGCAGTTTTTTTAAGCTTGAGATGGCGCTCTGGTATTTGAATTGGTATTGATAGGCTTCGGCGATCAGGAAATAGGCCTCTTCCACCAACTTGCCCCTTGGGGCAAGCCGCAGATAGGTTTCACAATTTGCGATGGCAAGGCTGAAATCGTTGTCCGCTTCGGCGCAGACGGCCAGCCAATAGTAGCGTTCCAGCAATTCTTGCGAGGTGATCTTTTGCAGATAGCTTTTTGCCTTGCTGGCATCCCGTTCCTGCAGATGGAGCTTGGCCAGCTCCAGCATGCTTAGTTGCCCATAGTGGGTGTTGGGGTACTTGCGAGTGCAGTCTTCCAGCAAAGCGGCGGAATCAGTCTTGCTTTTCCTGAGCATAGCATTCAGATAGAGCAGCAGGGAGGATTCTTCCTTGTTTCTCGCTTTGGCGTCCATCAGCCGGGCGCCCAGTTCCTTCAGATTGCCGCTCTGATACAGGGTTTCAAGGCTCCGGAATTCAGCCCTGAATTCAACCGCAAAAAGTGCCAGTGGCATGATCAATAAAGCGATCGCCACGACTATAATGAGTTTCATCAAGTTGCTCAAATCTGTTCCTGTGTCTGACGGGACCAAGCCTTGATCAGTTGCTCATGGAGTTCAGCAGTTCGAGATTTGTCTGGGTGCCCTGCATGCGCTTGCGCAAAGTTTCGATGCCCTGGATGGGGCTGATTGTTTTCAGATACTTGCGCAACACATACATGCGATTGATCTCATTTTGGGTGAGCAGCAGCTCTTCACGACGGGTTCCGCTTTTCACCAGATCGATGGCGGGGTAGAGGCGCATATCGGAGATGCTGCGATCCAGAACCAGCTCCATGTTGCCGGTGCCCTTAAACTCCTCAAAGATCACCTGGTCCATCTTGGAGCCGGTGTCGATCAGGGCTGTGGCGATAATGGTGAGGGATCCCGCCTCTTCGGTGTTACGGGCGGCGCCAAAAAACTTTTTGGGTTTGATCAGGCCGTTGGCGTCAATACCGCCGCTCAACACCTTGCCGCTGGAGGGGGTGATGTTGTTGTAAGCCCTGGCCAGGCGGGTGATGCTGTCCAACACGATCACGACATCCTGATTGAGTTCGATCATGCGCTTTGCTTTTTCCAGAACCATTTCGCTGACCGCGGTGTGATTCTTGGGAGATTCGTCGAAAGTGGAACTGATGACCTCGCGGTTCCCGGGTTTGAGTATCTTCTTCATCTCGGTCACTTCCTCAGGGCGTTCATCCACCAACAACACAATCAGGTATACTTCCGGGTGATTGGTCAGAATGGCGTTGGCGGTGTCCTGCAGCAGGGTGGTCTTTCCCGTGCGCGGGGCTGCCACGATCAAGCCGCGCTGTCCCTTGCCTATCGGGGTAAACAGGTTGATGATGCGGGTGGAATAGTTTTCCGGATCAAATTCCAGATTCAGCCGCTCTGTCGGATAGTATGGGGTGAGTGCGTCGTAGGTGCGGAGATCCTGCATCGCGGTGGGAGCCATATAGTTCACGGCCTCGACCCTCAGCAGGGCATAGTATTTTTCCCCTTCTTTGGGAGAGCGCACGGGGCCTGAGATCATGTGCCCGGTTTTGAGTCCGAAGCGCCTGATCTGCGTCTGAGAGACATACACGTCATCGCGGCCGGGCAGGTAGTTGTTTTGGGCAAAGCGAAGAAAGCCAAAGCCATCCTCCATTATTTCCAGGCATCCGGTTACAAAGGCAAGGCCTTCCTGAGCCGCCTGGAACTCCAGCAGCTTAAAGACCAGATCGTTGCCTTTCATCTGAGTGTAACCGGCGATTGCATATTTCTTTCCCAGTTTCTGCAGTTGATTCTGTGATAGCTCAAACAGGTTTTCTTCAAATAACATTTTTTATGCTCCTTTATTAATATACATCTTGATGCCCTCAGACCTTCACGCCAACGCACATCATCCGGCTTGGACTGGCGCAGCCAACATTCGCGATGCGCTCCATAATCGCCTTGCCTTCCTCGATCAGCTTTTCTGTGCCTTCCAGGGTTTCCAGCCGCTTGATGTTTTCCAGACAATTTCTCTTGAGACCTTCGCAACTGCGCCCGTCTTTGGGGTTGTCCACTGGAATGTAGAAATCGCACCACTGAAGTTTTTTGAGCTTCAGTTTTTGGACAATCGCTTCAATTTCGTGGCGGGCGAAAGTTTTGCCGTGATACACCCCAAAACTGGTGTCGATTGCCGCCAGCCAATGATGCAGCAGGATGTGGGTCTTTTGGGCTTCGCTTTGTTCGCCGTCCCGATACATCTCAACGATCAAAAAACGACCGCCGCTTTTGAGTACACGCAGCAGCTCTGCCAACACCAGATCCAGCTTCTCCATATGATGAAGAGCGTTCGCGAGGCAAACCAGGTCGAAATGAGCATCGTCAAACTGTAGCTTTTCCAGATCCATGCGGTAGATTTCCACATTGTTCTCCGGAAAGATCTTTTGGGCGTAGTCCACCGAGCGTTCTGAAGCATCGACGCCAATGATCTGGGTGAATGACTTCAAATTCTGCTTGAGGATGTTGATAAAATCACCTTTTCCTGTGGCAGCATCCAGCACCATATCCGCGGAGATCTGATTCAGAATGCCATAAGCATCTTTCATAATGCTATCCCCTCATATATTTGATTGGGATGATTTGATACAAAGGCGAGCTTTCAAAGCTACGCCTGCCATAAAGCATATCTGATGCAATTCTTTTCAGCCTGCTTATTCTCGTCAAGTTATTTAATCACGTTTGTGATTTATCACATGGAATAATCGTTATGAACCAGTTGTAATAATGCCATTTTCTAAGTAGTTGCCATGATGCTGACACTTTTTCTAAATGGATAAGCTTGTTAGAACACGGACAACAGCCGAATTATATACCGCGTTATCGCGGCCATCGGGATTCAGACTGATCGGCAACGATCCGGCCGGGTGGCTATGAGCCGTGATCCTGTCTTATAAAGCCTCAAAACAAGCACCCAGCCAAAAAATAACCGGCATCAATTCCTTGACAACCGCATAAATAAACCGATACATTCCGCAATATCCTTCATAGCTCCCGCCTTTGCTGCGACTGACTTTGGTGCCATCATCCTTAGGTCATCCCTCACCAGGTTAAGGATGACTGCCGGAAGACCACCGGAAAGCCAGGTTTTGCAAATGAGACCCACCTCCATAATATATAGGTGCTATGAAAAATGGATAGGTGAATTGGTTAAATGATGAAAGACAGATCCAATTGTCATAATGCAAGCGAAACAGTAAAATTGACTTCCAGGCGAATCTCTGTTTGGCGATCGCCATGCGATCAACGGCGATCAATTAGTCATGAGCGTAGGAGGGTGAATCGGGATAAGTAAATTGAAATAATGTTATAGTTTTATAATCAGTAAGATATGATGTGCTATTGAAAGTATCGCATTAACCAAATTGGCGGTCAGAACTTAAAGAACTTGACACCTGCAGGCAGGCTGAAATTTTTTCCTTGTTATCACAACAAGTACAATTGACAGGGGAGTCGTATGATAAAGGTTGATTCACTGGTAAAAGAGTTCAAAAAGAAAGACGGCAGCTCATTCAGGGCTGTTGACGGCGTATCCTTCGAGGCGCAGAGTGGAGAAATTGTCTGTCTGTTGGGCGTTAATGGAGCTGGCAAGACCACCATCATGCGTATTCTCTCCACTGTATTCAAGCCGCAATCTGGTTCAGCCCTGATAAACGGGTATGATGTGGTGACTCAGGGTGACAAAGTTCGCGGCAGCCTTGGTTTCCTGTCTGGCGATACCGGTTTATATACCCGTTTAACGCCGCGGGAATTCATCCGCTATTTTGGCAGGCTTTATGGAGTAGCGGATGAAGACATCAATTCGCGTATGTTGGAAATGGCAACATTGCTGGAGATGCACGACTTTCTGGATAAAAAGATCGAGTTTCTTTCCAGAGGCATGAAGCAGAAGGTCTCCATTGTTCGTTCCATCATCCATGACCCGCAGGTAATGATATTCGACGAGCCCACGGTAGGCTTGGATATACTCAGCGCGCGGCACATAGTGTCCTTTATCCGCAGCTGCAAAGACAAAGGAAAGTGCGTGTTGTTTTCAACCCACATCATGCGTGAAGCCGAGCGGCTGGCCGATAAGATAGTGTTGATCCATCGTGGGAAGGTTCTCACCCAGGGCACTCTGGAATCCTTGCGAGAGGTTTCCGGAATGATCGACCTGGATGATATTTTTGTCTATTATGTAAATCAGACCAACGAAGAGCGTGAGGTGCAGGCCCATGAATTTTAAGAAATCGCTGATCGTTTTCCGCAAAGAGCTTTCTGAGCTGCTGAGAGACCGCCGTACTTTGTTTACCAACATCATTTTGCCTGTGATCTTGTATCCACTGTTGTTCGTAGGTTTCAGCGCAATCATGAGCAGGCAGGCAGGCGTGATAGAAAAAAAGGGGGCGACCATTGCCTATACCGACAGCCTGAACCAAAGGGATGTAAAGTCTATTGCGATGAGGGACTCGCTGTTGGCAAAGATCAAGTCCCTCGACTACGTGACCCTGATTCCATGTCCCAAAACTGTGCAACAACTGTATGAGGATAAGGAAATCCAGGCGGTGCTCACTATTTCGGACTCCCTCACCTCAAGCGGCCTCAACACCTACAAGGTCTATGTGCAGCATGATGCATCCAACGAACGCGGGAAGATGGTGTTTTCCAAGATCCAGACCGCGATCAAGGATGTGGAAAAGGAGGTTATCAAGCAACGTTTGGTGGCTGATAAGATCGATCCCGAGATTCTGTCCCTGGTGGATGTAAACCCCCGTGACACCTCTTCCTCACAGAAGAAAATGGGGATGTATCTGGGGATGATGATGCCCTATCTTGTGATCTTGTTGTTGGTGACCGGCGCTTCCACGGTGGCGGCGGATCTGGTGGCCGGAGAAAAGGAAAGGCACACGCTGGAAACGCTGCTGGTGTCATCCGCTTCGCGGCAGGAGATCGTCCTGGGAAAATATCTGACCATCATCACCATGTCCATGATAAATGTAGTTATCAACCTGATCAGCCTAAGCTTTTCAGTGCGTTACCTTGTAGCTCAGTCCGGACTTGAAACCAGCGGCGTCAAAATGCCGGTTAGCGCTTTCCTGATCCTGCTTGTGGCGATGTTGCCACTGGCTACATTGTTTGCCGCCATACTGCTGTCGATTTCCACTTTTTCCCGCAATATGAAAGAAGCCCGCACCTACGAGCAGCCGATCATGATGGTCTCGATGTTGCTTGGCATGGTAAGCTTCATTCCCTCCATAGAGTTTTCAAACCTGCTGGCTATGGTGCCGGTGATCAATATAGCGCTGCTTTTCAAAGCCGTGATGATTAATGAATTCACTTTGGCGCAGCTTTTGATTACGATATTCTCTACAGTGCTGCTGGACGTGGTGGCCATCTGGATTACGGTGAAGCTGTTTGCCACCGAATCTGTTCTGTTTCGCACGGAAGATGATGCCAGCCTGAAAAGCATGCGCAAGAGCGGAAAGCAGTTCTTTACAGCCCAAAATGGGATAATATATTTCGCGCTGGCATTGGGAGCCTTGTATTATCTGGGCGGCAAATGGCAGGGCAAGGATCTCATGAGTGGTCTGCTCAAAACTCAGGTACTAATTATCCTGCTGCCTGTGTTAGTAACGATCAGGATTTTCAAGCAAAAGCCCCTGGAGGTCTTGAGGTTAAAATTGCCCAAGCTCAAGGTCATCCTGCCGGTGCCGTTCATAGCAGTGTCTGCCACGGTGCTCGTGTCTATGGTGGCCCAGCTCATCAATCTGATCTATCCTTTCCCCCAAGAATATATGGAGCAGCTTGGCGGATTGTTCAAAATGGATACCCGTCCTTGGGTACTCTTTCTGGTGGTCGCCCTCACTCCCGGCATCTGTGAAGAAGTGCTTTTCCGGGGTTTTCTGTTCCGCTTCTTCGAACGGTATGGCAGCGCCAAGGCTATTGTCATAAGTGCCGCGTTGTTTGCTGTATTCCATCTGGATCCGTTCAGACTGCTGCCTGTGTTTTTACTTGGCATGCTGCTCGGATATCTGACCTACCGATCCAAGAGCCTGATCACTAGTATGCTTTCGCATACGGTAAACAACGCGCTGGCAATCTTTCTGGTCGCCTACGCCAGCGAACCCTGGCTCAAGCCATTTTTATATGGAGAAGATGAAATCCGCTATTGGCTTGCGATACCCGCCCTGCTTGTGCTGGTCTTTTCACTAAGATGGTTTCATAGCGCGACAAAATCAGATATGGAGACTCCATAATCTGTGAGATATCAGGAAGCTGAGGGAAATCTCATACATTCACGCTGAAGGATATCCCGCTTAGAAGAGATTCTATGCTGACAGGCAGATACCTGGCGCCGGAGAGGATGTCCCGCCTGAACACTTCCAGATAGGCGGGATCGCCCTCTTTGATCTGTTCGTAAAACAAAGCGAACATTAGAAAGCGGCGATAGTTGAGAAACAGCTCCAGCCGTGAGTATTCTTCCCGAGGAAGGTCATTTGGCATGGGGGAAAGCTATATGATTCCTGCCAAAACCAGATCGTGCATGTGCAAGATGCCCACCACCTGGCGGGAGTCGTTCAACACAGGCAGCATGGTGATCTTATGCTTTTCCATCTGTCTCAATGCGCTTGCGGCAAGGTCTTCCGGATGGCAGCTTTTGGGATTTCCGGTCATGCAATCTTTGGCGGGATGTGCCAGGAGCCTGTCTTGCTTGAGCTGGATTTGCCTTCTCAGGTCGCCGTCAGTGATTATCCCGATAAGCACGGAATCCTCATCCACCACCGCGGTGCAGCCAAGTTTTTTGCTTGTCATAACCAGAATGGCTTCGCTCATGCTGGTATCCTGCCGGACAAGGGGAAGCTCTTCGCCTGTGTGCATCAGGTCTTTGACCATCAATAGAAGCTGTTTGCCGATGCTGCCTCCGGGATGGAACCTGGCAAAGTCCACCAAGGAGAAATTCTTCTTTTTCAGCAGCAGGATAGCTAACGCGTCACCAACTGCAAGCTCAACCGTGGTGCTGGCAGTGGGCACCATTCCCAGAGCTTCGAAATCGGCGGGGATGGAGCAATCCAAGACCGCGTCCGCGTTCTGAGCCAGGGGAGAATCCACATTGCCAGTGATGGCGATGATCGGGATGCCCACAAACTTCACATAGGGTATAATGGAAAGCAATTCCTGGGTGTTTCCGCTGTGGGATACCGCTAAAAGCAGGTCATGTTGCTGAAGCATGCCCAGATCGCCGTGGATGCCTTCCGCGGCATGCAGGAATATCGATGTGGTGCCGGTACTGGCGAGGGTCGCGGATATCTTACGCGCGATGATGCCCGCTTTGCCCATGCCGGTAACCACGACCTTACCCTGGCAATCGAGTAGAAGCTGAAAGGCTTTGTTCACCTGCTCAGGATCAAGTTGCCGTGCGACGCGAAGGATAGCCTCGGCCTCCTTGTTCAGTTCTTCCTGTAGCGATCTTAATACATCCATCCATGCTCCCGCGTGATAATGCGTTTGACAGGCAGGGTCGCCCGGGGCTTGCTAAGACTTCAAGCCGAGCTTTTCCAGAGCCGCTTCCAGGCTCATGGAACCCAGGTCTCCCACAGTGTGTTCCCGCAAGGTTACAGTGCCGTTTTCCTCTTCTTTTTTACCCACTATGCACATATAGGGTATCTTTTTCAGTTCTGCGTCCCTGACCTTGTAACCGATCTTTTCGTTACGAGTGTCAACTTCGCAGCGAAAACCTCTCATTTGCAACTGCTCCTCGATCTTGCGGGCATAATCCAACTGTGCTTCAGTGATCGGCAGAATCATCAACTGGACGGGTGCCAGCCACAAGGGCAGATTGCCCCCGTGATATTCAAGCAGAGTGGCAAAGAACCTTTCTACGGAACCCAGTATGGCTCGATGGATCATATAAGGGCGGTGTTGCACGTTGTCTGACCCAATATAGGTCATGTTGAACCGGGTCGGCTCGTTGAAGTCAAACTGGATCGTGGTGCATTGCCAGGCGCGGCCAATGGCGTCTTTGATCTTGATATCGATCTTGGGGCCGTAAAAAGCTCCGCCTCCTTTATCCACATCATAGGCAAGCCCCAGTTTTTCCAGAGACCGGCGCAGGCTTTCGGTGGCCACTTCCCAGTCCTTGGGATCTCCAACCGAAGCGTCAGGCTGGGTACTAAGGTAGATGAGAAACTCCTTGAAACCAAAGTGCTTCAACATATCCAGCGCGAATACGATCAGCTTTTCCACCTCGCTGTCCAGTTGTTCCGGTGTGCAGATGATATGCGCGTCATCCTGGGTGAATCCCCTTACCCGCATCAGACCATGCAACACGCCTGAACGCTCATAGCGATAGACGGTTCCCAGTTCTCCCAAACGCAGGGGAAGCTCGCGATAGCTGCGCAGGTTGGAGTTGTAGATTGCCATGTGGAAAGGGCAGTTCATTGGCTTTATATAATAGTCCTGGCCTTCGACATCCATGGCGGAATACATGTTTTCCTTGTAAAAGCCCAGATGTCCACTGGTTTCCCATAGACTGGCGCGTCCCACATGGGGTGTATAGACCAGCTTGTAGCCGTGCTTGAGGTGTTCTTCCTTCCAATAGCTCTCGATAAGATGGCGGATCATGGCTCCATTGGGATGCCAGAGCACCAGGCCGGGCCCCACTTCATCATTGATGGAAAAGAGGTCGAGGTCTTTGCCCAGTTTGCGGTGGTCACGCAAGGCTGCCTGCCTGAGAAACTCCAGATATTCTTCCAACTCTTTCTTACTGGGGAAACTGATGCCATAGATGCGATGCAACATCTTGTTCTTTTCGTCGCCCCGCCAGTAGGCGCCAGAGGTCTTGAGCAGTTTTATGGCTTTGATCTTGCCTGTATCGAGGAGATGCGGGCCACGGCAGAGGTCGATGAAATCTCCCTGCTGGTAGGTGCTAATCACGTCTGTATCCGGAATCTCAGCCAGGATTTCCAGCTTGTAATCTTCGCCCATGTTTTTAAAGATTTCCACCGCTTCCGCCTTGCTGAGTTCTTTACGCTGATACACAAGATTCTGCTTGCTCAGGAAGACCATCCGTTCTTCGATCTGAGCCAGTTCTTCGTCGGTAAAGGGTGTGTCGCGGTCAAAATCGTAGTAAAAACCCTGTTCGATGGCAGGGCCGATGGTAACCTTTACGCTGGGGAAGAGCTGCTTCACGGCCTGGGCCATCAGATGCGAGGTGCTGTGCCAATATACTTCCTTGCCTTGTTCTGTCTTGAAAGTATGCAACATCAGCGAACAGTCTTGCACTATCTCGTGATCCAGATCGACTGCCACTCCATCCACTTCGGCTAATATGGAGGCATCAGCCAGTCTGGGGCTGATATCCTGGGCTACCTGCAAAGGCTTGACGGGACTTTCATAGCTCTTGACCGAGCCATCTGGCAATGTGATATTTATACTCATTTTCACTCCAGTAACAATTTGCGATCTTATGCAATCCCCATCGTTGAAGCCATGCTTTTTGTCAAGTCCGGCTTTTCCAACCCGTCATCCGTAATGAATTGAAGATCACCAGCAGGGTGACGCCCACATCGGCAATGATGGCTTCCCACAAGCCGCTGATTCCTCCAACCCCCAGGGCCATGACCAAGACCTTGATTGCCAGCGCCAGGGTGATGTTCTGCGCCACAAATCTGCCTGTTTTGTGTGAGATTTGGAATAAGGCGGTCAACTGCCTTGGATGGTCTTGCATCAGGATCACATCTGCGCTTTCCACCGATACCTGGCTGCCGATGCCTCCCATGGCGATACCCACATCCGCTCTGGCGATGCTGGGAGCGTCATTCATTCCGTCTCCCACAAACGCGACCCTGCCAGGGATAGCTTGCATCTGTTGTTCCAGAATCTCCAGCTTCTGGCTGGGCAGCAACTCCGCGTGAAAGCTGTCAAAGCCGAGTTCCTCGCTCACCTTTTTTGCCTTGCTTTTTTTGTCTCCCGAAAGCATGACGTTCCGCTTTACGCCAAGCTGCCTAAGTTCCTGCAGGGCTTGCTTTACGCCTTCTTTCAGTTCGTCCCCAAAGCATACGCAACCCAGATAGACATCGTTTTTGGCGGCATGCACGACGCTGGCAGATTCAACTTCCTCCAGGTTCAAAAAACCAAAGCTCTGCAAGAATTCCGCCGAGCCAACCATCAGCCTGTCCTTGCCGTAAAGCACCAGAATGCCTCTGCCGGGATACTCAGAGTAGGCATTGACCAGCCTGCCGTCATAATCCGCAGAGAAGCTCTTTTTGATTGCCTTGGCAAAAGGATGGGAGGAGGTGTATTCACTCAGGTAAAGCGTCTTTTCCAGTTCCGGGCGGAGTGCCTCGTCCCGCGCGATAATCCTTTCGATGCTCATATCACCTGTGGTCACCGTGCCAGTTTTGTCGAAGACGACTGTATCCACTTCCCGCACCGCGTCCAAATACACGCTTCCTTTCAGGATAATCCCCTTTCTCGCGGCAATGCCGATTGCTATATAATAGGTAAGAGGGATGGAGATCACCAGGGCGCAGGGGCAGGATACGATGAGGAAGACCAGGGCGCGTTTGAACCACACAGCCGCGCTGAATCCAGCCAGGGTGGGGATCGCGAAAACCAGCAAGGCCAGTCCCACCACAATGGGCGTATAGTAGCGCGCAAATCTGCTGATAAACTTTTCCCGGGAAGATTTTTTGGCGGTGGCGTTGTCGATCAGTTGTAATATTTTTGAAACCGTGCTGTCCGCTTCCAGACTGCTAACCCTGATTTCGAGGAGGCTGTTGTTGTTCATAAAACCGGCATAGACTTGCGAGCCAGGGCTGACAAGATATGGCTCTGTTTCCCCGGTGAGGGTGGAGGTATCAACGGTGCTTTCTCCGCTTATCACGCTGCCGTCCAGGGGGACACGCTCGCCCGGATACACCAGGATCAGGTCGCCAATCTGTATCTCAGCCAGCCGTTTATCCACAATGTCGCCTCCGCTTTTGAGATGGGCGAGTTCTGGCTTCAGCGAAAGCAAGCCCCGCACCGACCTTCGGGAGTGCTCAACCGCCCGGTCTTCCAGCCATTGGCCAATTTGATAGAGAAGCATCACCGCTACCGCTTCCGGAAACTCCCCCAAAATGACGGCGCCGATTGTGGCCAGGGACATCAGGAGTTTTTCCGAAAACACCTGTTTCTTGACAATGGAGTGCGCGGCATCCCGTAACACCCTGTATCCAACCAAGATATACGCCGCCAAGCCCAGCCAGCTTTTCCAAGGCAAAGGCAGGAACTGGGATGCGATGATAACTGCCAGACCAGCGGCGAGGGGAAGCCAGGCGAAAAGCGCTTTTTTCTTCCGCGATAAATCCCCTGCTTCAGATATTTCCACTGCAGGGTCAATTGAGGCAGCAACGCTGTTCAACATTATCAGGGGATTATCAACTTTCTCATGATACTCCACCGTCAGTTTCTTTGCCATGAAATCCAAGTTTGCCCTGTTGACGTTACTTAAAGCCTGGATGCCTGCTTCTATCTTGTTTCCGCAATCCGCACAGCTGAGATTGCTAACCTCATATTCTCTTACTGTCATTATCCGATTTCCTCTATATGTTCAAGGGCGACATCGAACACCTCGCGCACATGATTGTCATTCAGGGAATAATAGATTGTGGTGCCATCCCTTCTTTGCTTTGTCAGCCTGTGCAAGCGGAGGATCTTCAATTGGTGGGATACGGCCGATTGTTCCATTTCGGATAGCCTGGCAAGGTCAGCCACGCACAATTCATATTGGGAAAGGAAATAAATAAGTTTCAGGCGGGTCGGGTCACCGAATACTTTGAAGAATTCGCCCAAAGACTCTATGGTATCGGAGTCTGGCAGTTCATCCTTAATCCGCTTTAATTCCTCTGCCGGTATTGATTTGCAGGCGCACTGTTTTTTCATCACATCCTCATGTATATGAATATATGTTCATATACTAATCAATACGCGTTCCAAACAAAGGTTTTTTTACAAAATCATGCGTCAGGGGATGAAAATCAAGACTTCATCTTAAAACCTGGTATCTGTAGTCTATCTATCTTGAATATAATGAGATAAGTGATATTATATGAGACGATGGCATAAGCTCTCCGCTAATCCTCCCATATCGCTATCATTCTGTCCTACAACATGATAACCTGTCTTCCTTAGGTTATCCTTATAAAAGTTAAGGTTGACCTAAGGTAAAGCCAGGCAGATTATCAAGTGCGAAATGAACAAGACCTGAATCGGTAGTGCTTTATATGTTACTGTGTCCGTAATTTTATTAACTCATTTGTCCCTCATACGCTCATCGCTAACTGATCGCTGACTGAACGCTGACCAATCGCTGGGCTGGCTTTTAGCGGGAAATCAATGGATTTACGACAAGCTATCGAGGTATGAGGGCGGAGTGACTGATGGTAAACAAAAAATCAGGAAAAAATATAAGCTGCCATTGGATAAAATATCTTGACCCAAATTGACCACAACAACAACTGAGCTTATGAAGAAGATCATCCACATTGACATGGACGCCTATTTTGCCGCCCTCGAAATACGGGAAAACCCCGCGCTGGAGGGGAAATGTGTGATTGTGGGCGGCTCACCCAACAGCCGGGGCGTGGTCTCCACCTGTTCCTATGAGGCGCGCAAGTATGGCGTTCACAGCGGGATGAGCTCTCAACAAGCCTGGAAACTCTGTCCCCGGGGCATCTTCATTCGCCCCAATTTTCAACTCTACCGGAAGGTTTCTGAGCAGATCAGAAACGTGTTTTTCAGCTATACGGAGCTGGTGGAAACGATGTCTTTGGATGAGGCTTATCTGGATGTGACCGATAAAGCAGGGAATCTGGAGGAAGCCACTGAAATCGCCCGGAGCATTAAAAAGGACATTCTGGCAAATACCCGGCTTACCTGCTCGGCAGGGGTATCTTTCAATAAGTTTCTGGCCAAGATAGGTTCCGAACTGAACAAGCCAGACGGCCTGTCTGTCATCAGCCCCCAGAACGCGCAGGAAATCCTGTTCTCGCTTCCCATAGGCAAGTTTTATGGAATCGGCAGGGTTACGGCGGCCAGGATGCAAAAAATGGGAATCAATAACGGCAAAGACCTTTTTGATACGGAGCTAAGGATTCTGCTTCGCCACTTTGGCAAGTTGGGGCAATACTATTATGATATGGTGCGGGGGATTGATAACCGTGAGGTGGTTACAGAAACAGACCCCAAGTCCATTAGCTGCGAAAGCACCTTCCCTACGGACATCGGGGACATAGATGAGCTTATTGCAGAACTGAAGGAACTGGTGGAAAGGCTGGTCAACCGCATGACGCTCCACAAGATCCAAGGCAGGAATATAACCCTCAAGATCAAGTATGAGGATTTTGAGCTGAACACCCGTTCCTGTCCGCTTCCTGAAACCACCAACGACATCAGTGTCTTGTTTGAATATGCCCAAAAGTTGTTGGTGGCAAACTGGAACGCCCAGCGCAAGATTCGCCTGTTAGGCGTGGGAGTGGGCAAGCTCGATCTGGGCGACAAGAACGGCAACAGCCAGTTGGAAATACCTATCTGACTTTGAGCTGCGGCAGCTTCTGCAAGATGTTGCTGCCCACGATGACGCACAAGCCAAGCAGGGTGGCAGGATGGATGGCTTCTTTCAGTACCAGCGAGATGAAAAGCAGTGAGACGAAAGGCGTCAGGAAAATGAGGTTGGCTATGCCCGGAGTGTTGTTTCCGCTTTGCAGTGCCTTCATCCAGAGGATGAATGTCAGCCCCATCTCAAAGATGCCCACATATATCCCGCCCAGGATTCCGTAAAGCGCGTTGCCGCCATCCGGATTGATCAGCATGCCAAACAGTCTTCCCCCGCTGGCAATGGCGATGATCAGCATTATTATCGTACCCACGGCGAAGTTGTACATCAGCTTGAGTTCCGGGTCGCGCCTATCTTTGAGGTTAATGATCCAATAGCTTGCCCAGATCAGCGAAGTGGACAAGGCCAGCCCAGAGCCGAGGGGATCGCTGAAATCCATGGATATCGGTTTGCCGCGGGTAGAGATCACCAAAACCCCCAAAAAACTCAGTAGCAGCGCCGCCAAATCGCTCCACCTGAACCTTTCTTTGAGGATAATGATAGATAACATGGAAAGCACTATCGCCCAAGTGTAGTTCAAGACCTGGGCTTCCTGGGCGCGCAGACGGTCATAGGCAATAAACAGGATAAGGTAGTAGGCCAGAGGATTGAGGATGCCGGGCAGAAGTGACTTGGTCAGGTTTTTCCCTAATGAATCGAAGGCGTTTCCTTTATGCTTGATAAGATTCACCATGACCAGAAAAAGCAAGGCGGTGGCGGATGAGACAAACATCAGGCCGATGGGGGTGAGGTGCCTGAGGGTAAGCTTGAACGCTGTGGAAACGGTGGACCAGGCCAAGACGGAGCCCAAGGCGTAGAGATAGGCTGTTCTGGTGTTTTGTGTCATCTTCCGCGCAAAGAAAAAGCCTGTCCAAATCTGGGCAGGCTTGTCTCAATCTATTTAGGGTTTATTCCATCCCTTTCAGAATGTTTGAATACTGTTGCATCATGTCTTTATTGTTGGTCATCTGGGCACCCAGGATCAGCCACTGGACAGCTTCTTTGCTGGTTTCGTCATATCTGTGCCATTTGGTGGCGTAGGTGATCAACTCGGTGTAATTCTCGGCTTCCCTCAGCAGAATGACGATTTCCTGATAGTCTTTATCGTCGTCGCGCTGGCTCAACAGTTGTTTGAGGTATTCCAAAGCGGCGGCATTGTCATTCTGTTTATAGGCAATGTATTTGGCGTCGGACAGAGCGTCAATGTTGAGAGGATCGATATTCAGCACCAATTGGTTGTTCACCTTGGCGGCGGCATAATCCTCCATCTCGAACTGGCAGTAGGAAAGGTTCATCAGGTTGTTGACATTGAGGGGTTCCAGTACTTTGACCTGCTCAAAAAATGTTTTGGCTTTGGCGTAGTCTTTCTGGTTTAGGTAGAAGATGCCAAGCTCTTGCAGTAAGAGAACGTCGTTCGGATCCTTGGCATAGATCTTGAGTAGGATTTCCTCGGCTTTCTCGGGGTCTTCCAGATCCTTTTGATAGATGGTTTTCAGCTTAATCAATGGCTCCACGCGGGAGGAATCCATGGCGGCGACGGCCTCGAAGATCTTCATGGCTTCGGCGGTGTTGCCCTCATCCGCTTGTTTCTCGCCTTCTTTGAAGATGCGGGTCCAGGCGCTGGTTTTCCTTCTTTTCATGTCGCGGATGTCGGCCATGTCGCTTTCTTTTTTCTTTTCAAAGCCTTCCATCACATTGATTGATTTGTCGTAGTACTCATAAGCGGCTTTGTTGAACTCAACCGTTCTGTCCGCAAAACGTTCCCCGTTGTAGAGGCTGATATCGCCCATACGGCGCAGTGCGTGGGCGTAGTCGGGATTGTCTTCCAACACGAGTTTGTAATACTGTTCGGCTTCCTCAACATTTTGACGCGTGTAAGCTTCGTTGGCTGTCATCAGATCGACTCTGGCCTGGGGGCTGAGTTTCTGGCGTGAGGTGGCACAGGCTGTGAGCAGCATAGCCAGGACCATTGTAAAGATTATAAATCGATTCATCTGTGATCTCCTGATTATTTATCACGTTAAAGCTCATAAAAAATATCTTGCTCAATAAGTCAAGGATTTTCCTGTGTATTATGATTTCGCTTTCAATTCATCTGGCGAATGAGTCCGTTTATCTGCTCTTTGTTGAAAAAGCTCTTGACGAAATCATGCGGCGAAGCTCAATGGAGACAATTAACCTTTAATCCGAGCCAGTGAGCCGGAAAGGAGAAGATATGGACTCATTACCTCAATTTGTAGGAAGAAATCTCTACGACTTGGATGACTATTCCGCGGAAGAAATCATGTATATTTTGGAAGCAGCCAGGGGAATGAAAGAGATCAACCTCCGCCAGTACAAAAAAATCCCCACCCTGCGCGGCAAAACTGTCTGCACCCTCTTTGTGGAAAACAGCACCCGCACCCGGATGAGCTTTGAGCTTGCCGCCAGCCGCCTCAGTGCGGACGTGGTCAGCTTCCAGGCCACCGTTTCCTCCCTTCAGAAAGGCGAAAGCCTGCAAGACACAGTCTATACCCTGGACGCGATGGGCATCGACCTCTATTGCATCCGCCACAGCTCTCCCGGAAGCCCGCAACTGGTGCACAAATACTCCGGAAAACCTGTTATCAACGGAGGCGACGGCAGGCACGCCCATCCCACGCAAGCCTTGCTGGATATCTTTTCCATCTGGGAAAAGCTGGGTAGCCTGGAAGGCCTCAAGATCACCATCGTGGGAGACATCCTGAACAGCCGCGTGGTGCGCTCCAACCTCATCGGCATGAAGAAGCTGGGGGCGGATGTGACCGTTTGTGGCCCGCGCACTCTGATGCCGGGAGGCATGGAAGAGATCTATGGCTGCCGCGTGGAATACAACCTGCCGGAAGCCCTTAAAGACGCAGATGTGGTGATGGGCCTGCGCATGCAACTGGAACGCATGACCGAAGGCCTGTTCCCCAGCCTGGAAGAATACAGCAAACACTACGTACTCTCCAAAGACACAATCAAATTTGCCAAGAAAGACGCTCTGATAATGCACCCCGGCCCCATGAACCGGGGGGTGGAAATCCTGCCCGAAATAGCTGACAGCGACCATAGCATCATCGTGGAACAGGTTGCCAATGGGGTGGCGGTGCGCATGGCGCTGATGTTCCTCATTCTCGGCGGAAAACTGTAAGGGAGGGAAAAATGACAACACTCATCAAAAACGGAACCGCTTACGTCGACGGAGCCTTTGTAAAGAAAGACATTTTGATTGAAGACAAGTTAATCACCCGTATCGAGGACAAGATCAATGAACCGGCGGAAAAGGTGATAGACGCCAAAGGGATGCACGTCTTCCCGGGTTTTGTGGATATCCACGTTCATCTGCGCGACCCCGGCCAGACCTATAAGGAAGATATCGTTTCCGGAACAAGGTCGGCGGCCAGAGGCGGCTTCACCTCCCTCTGCGCTATGCCAAACACAGACCCCGTGGTGGACAACATTGCCACCGTGGATTACATCCAGCGCAGGGCAAAGGATCTTGGCTCCGCCAAAGTCTATGTGATTGGCGCCATGACAAAAAAGAGCGAAGGCCTGGAGATCAGCGAGATGGCCACCATGAAGTCAGATGGGATCGTGGCTGTGTCGGACGACGGCAAATGCGTGCAAAACGCCAAGCTGATGCTCAATTGCATGCGCTACGCCACCAATTTCGGGTTGCCCCTGATCGTGCACGCGGAAGACTACAACCTGAGCGGCAGCGGCCAGATCCATGCGGGGAAGATAGCGTTAAAGCTTGGCCTTACCGGCATTCCCGCCCTGGCTGAGGAAGTGATCATTTCCCGCGATATCATGCTGGCGGAAAACACAGGCTCCCGCCTTCATATCGCGCATATCAGCACCGCCCGCTCCATCGAACTGGTGAGGGAGGCCAAGCAGTTGGGCTTCAATATCACCTGCGAAGTCACACCCCATCACCTGATCCTCACTGAGGATGCCTGCCTGGGATTTGACACCAACACCAAGATGAAACCTCCCTTGCGCACTGAAGCAGACCGCCAGGCCTGCGTTCAAGCCCTCAAGGATGGAATCATAGACTGCATCGCGACCGACCACGCCCCCCACGCGGATTTTGAAAAGGTGAGGGAGTTTGACCATGCCCCCTTTGGGGTCATCGGACTGGAAACGGCTTTCCCCGCCCTTTACCACCATCTGGTGAAGCCGGGCCACATATCTTTGGAAAGGATTGTTGACGCCCTAACCAGCGTTCCTGCCTCCCTGTTGGATCTTCCCCCCAGCGCGCTCAAGATCGGATATCCTGCCGATATCTGCCTGGTGGATTTGAACCAGGAGACAAGCTTTGAACCTGAAGAAATAGCCTCCAAAAGCAAAAACACCCCCTGGCTGAACCAAAAACTCTCCGGCAAGGTCATCTATACCATATTGGATGGAAGGATCACTTGGGAGGCTATTTGAGCGTTTGCCAGAAAACCCTGCCTGTAACTGGCGCAGATACTCCCCAACCCGGCTACCGGGTCTTGTGGATAGAGGATCACGAACTGGCTGCCCGCTGCGTTCCCGGAATGTTCTTTGAACTCAAGGCGGACCGGCGCGACCAGGCTAACAGGCTTTACAAACCCATCAGCGTATATCAGGTGAGAGAGGGCAGGATGGCTTTCATGGTCAAGGAAGTGGGGGAGGGTAGCAAGGCTCTCTGCTCGCTCCAGCCCGGCGATGGCGTCAGGCTGATCGGCCCGTTGGGAAATGCTTTCCCCCTCTTGAATGTCCAAAACATCCTGCTGGTAAGCGGCGGAGTCGGATACCCGCCCCTGTCCTTTCTCAAAAGCTGCCTGCCTCCCTCGTCCCGTGTCATCCATCTGCATGGCGGAGCCAGCGCCAAAGATATTTTCCCCTGCGACATCGTTTGCACAGAAGACGGCAGCGCGGGAAGCAAGGGACGGGTGACAGACCTGGTTCCAAGCGTCATCGCGGAGAACCGGATCCAGCTTGTTTACAGTTGCGGGCCCCAACCCATGCTCAAGGCTTTGGCGCGGATGGTGGAAGGGATTCCCCATTTTGTTTCCCTGGAAGCCTATATGGCCTGCGGGATAGGGGTTTGTTACGGCTGCTCGGTTCCCGTGGGAAATGAATTCAAGAGGGTATGCAAGGACGGGCCGGTGTTCAATGCGGCTGACATCGACTGGGAGAAACTGTGAGTAGAAGCAAATCAAAACTGGGTAAGCTGGATTTCGACCCGCCGGTCACCGTGGCTTCCGGAACCTTTGGCACCGAATACTTCGATTTCTTTGACCAACGCTGGCTGGGCGCGTATGTGAGCAAGACCGTCACCTTTGAGCCCAAAGCTGGCAATCCCGTTCCCCGCCTGTATGAGACTGAGGCAGGACTGCTAAACGCGATCGGGCTTCAGAATCCTGGCTTGAAAGGCTTTATCGGCGAAGAACTGCCCCGGCTGAGAGACCTGCTTCAGATTCCGCTCATCGTAAGCTTTTCCGGCTCCACTCCCACGGAGTTTTGCCAAATGCTGGAATGCCTGGAAAAGCAGCCTGGGATCGCCGGCTACGAGGTGAACGTTTCCTGCCCCAACGTCGAGAAGGAGGGGCTGCCCTTTGGCATCGACCCGGATGTGGTTTTCAATCTCACGCGGGAACTCAGCAAACTGACTGATAAGGAGTTGACCGTCAAGCTCAGCCCCAACGTTTCCAGTATCGAGCAAGTCGCACAGGCCGCTGAAGCGGGAGGAGCCACCTCGCTGGCCCTGATCAACACCCTCTGGGGCATGGCCGTGGACTGGCGCACGGGCAAAAGCAGGATAGGGCGCAAGGTCTGTGGTTATAGCGGAATGGGAGTAAAACCGGTTGCCCTGGCGCTCACTTACAAAGCAGCCCAGGCCGTCAAATTACCCATTTTGGCAATGGGTGGGATCCACACCTGGCGGGACGCTCTGGAGTTCTTTTACGCGGGAGCCTCCGTGGTGGCTGTCGGCACCGCGATGTTCAGCAACAGCCAGGCGGTGGTGGAATTGGTGCAGGGACTGAACGGCTATCTCGAGGAACGTAATCTTCGCCTGAAGGACATTATCGGCAAAGTGAGCTGAAGCGGTTTCAGGCAACCCTGATTGGGTGGAATGGTGGAACAAGGCAGTTCAGCGCCCGCCCATACAAGGTGGCGGCGCTTACCATAGCGCCGTTTGGGGGATTGCCACCCAGCCCAGATACAACCCCCGCCCGTCCCCATAACCGTGTCATCCCGGGCAAGCCGGGGTCCTCGACGGATCGGCAACGATCCGGTGGGGTGACTTGACCCGGGATCCAGTGACCGAGAGGGAAGCCGTTAAGGTGGAGTTATATTCAAACTATCGAAACACAGGAAGATTGTATGCCATTGACCCTGCTATCTTAAAGGATTGGAGCAGGTAATGTCAATACATCAGTGTATTAGGGGGCCTCCATTCTTGGTCGGCAGATGATGGGTCGGCAATAGCGGGGGTTTTAGCTTTACACAAGCTTTACACAAGGCTTGTGTAGAGCTTGGGAGCTTATATTTCAAATGGTTAGCTTAGCTTTACACAAATAAACGAGTGTCTATCCCACTTGACGGTTGTTGGGGGTGATTGATATTGGTGATATACTATCTATTGACTTAACAACTATATATTTATATGTGATACATAATATATTTTAATTCATATTATTATATAATAACTTAACTATATATGTGTGTCTTGCATTAAGGTGCGGCTCTGTTTCTGCTCTTTTGCTGATAAGCGGATGGAAATATCATGGCTTCTTGGGAGTGGTATAGAACCATTGGATATTTGTGTAAAGCTTGTGTAAAGCTAAACTATAACAACTCTCAACCTATTGTGCTGCAATCACTCAGTTATACACATTGTCCTGTGTAAAGCTAAAGTGATTTTGGATAGGAGGAACCGCGAAATAAGTCGGTTTCCGAACCGCCTTGTTCCAACTTTCCACGGCCATTTTCAAAAGACTGGATC
>DFUX01000009.1:0-13129 GCA_002379855.1 Cloacimonetes bacterium UBA4175
CTGTTTTTACAGCATTGGGTTGGCTGGATTTAGTCGTGGATGAACACTGGTAGGAAAATCCTTAAAAGACGGGATCCCGGGTCAAGTGGTTCACGCAGATAATCTAAGGGCTGCGGAAGTCTGTTCGGCAGAGGCAACGGAGTTGCCTGTTTGGGAGAGACCTCCGGTCTCTGTGGCAAACGGACTTTGCCACCCCAAGGCGCTGGATCCCGGGTCAAGCGGTTCAGCAGATTTACGCGGATAAAAAGCGCAGATTGCCGCGGATTGATGTAATATAGGTTCAGCATTTGCCCTTATTTTGTTCTTTTAATTCGTGTTAATTAGTGTAATTCGTGGATGATTATTCTAAAAGGCTGGATCCCGGGTCGCTGCCCGGGATGACACACTTTTTAGTCTGAGGTTGTTTGTTTCGGGCTGACGTCCTCCATCAACACGTCACCACGACACCACCTCACCACGTGATCATGTCACCTTTCCACCTTTCCACCTTCAAAGATCCTGTCGATCCTGTTATCCGCGTTCCATTTCCTTTCCACAGACATTTCCAAAAGACTGGATCACGGGTCAATCCTGCGGTTGCGGGTAGTCCTTGATAGCCAGAACCTTGTAAAAGCGGCGGGGCGTCAGCGGCGCGGAGCTGTCCGTGAAGCTGGGGCTGAAACTCTCTCCCAGCCAGGTAAAGCCCGAACAGGGGTCGGCGGAAGAGAAGATGGCGTAGCGGTCGGGCACAATGGGTTGCCCGCGGCTGTTGAGCGTCACGGGATCCCAGTTCAGCAGCAGGCCGTCCGCTCCGGCGCTGAGGGTGAGGGCTTGCGGAGCCAGGGGCGGAGCGGGGTCGGAGTTGAAAACCGCCGGCTGGTCGAGCACATCCAGGGTGTCCAGAATCACGCCCAAAGCGTCCTCCAGATTGTAACCAAGGTCCAGGATATCCTTCAAGGCAAAGGCTGAAGCCACGCAGCGACAGGAACCGCCGCTATGGTAGATGGCCACCGGATGATCGGGATGGGAGGCGTTGATAGTGCTGAACAGCACATTGGAGCCGGGCAAAGCGGGCAGGGGAAGATAGGTCTGGGGATCGCTCTGAGCGTAGGCCAGCAGGACATCCTGTCCGGCGTAGTCGCAGCCTAGGTTTTCGATTATGACCGTGCCTTGCCCCACGGTGGTGCCAAAGCTTTGCCAGAAAGGATCGGCGGCATCCCAATCGACATCCCCCTCAAGATAGATACTGCCTCCGCCAGCCAGATAGGAACTAAGCAGGGCGTGGTCGAGGGAATCCGGTTGCGGAGTGTAGGCGTCATTTCCCCAGCCAAAGAGGCAAAAGACGGCGGCAAAGCGGTCGATATAGTCGTAATCTGGGATCAATTTGTCTGTGTAGATCACGTTGAAGCGCCCGCAGCGTCCCAAGGCCTCCACCACGGGAAGGCCGTCAGAGGCGGTGGGTTCATAGACCAGTATCTCCGCGAGGGGAGCCTGTTCCCAGCCTCCGCGCCCCACAGCCGGATCGCCGAAGAGCAGGTAGGTGTACACGTTTTGCAACTCGGGATAGATGATCCCGCCGTCATCCAGGGGGTCGCCGAAGAGGAAGTATTGGGTGTGGGTGAGGTTTGCCCAGGCCAGCGCTGCGCCGCAGGACATCCGGTTGCGCGCCAGGTTTTCCACAAAGAGGTGGTTGTAGGAGCCAAGCCCGCCCCAGCCGGGGTTTTGCCAGCCCACCTTGTACCAGCCCGTTCGCGTGGCGGCGATCACGTTCACCGCTTTTTTGGCCAGGGCGTATTCTGCCAGGCATTCAGTCGTGTAGGAGGTGTCCAGCATGCCGTTGTAGCAGGAAGCGGCGAAGATGATCAGGCCGTCAGGATTGGCCAGGCCATCAAAAGTGGCCTTGTTTACCATGGTGTATCCGGTCATCTCGCCGGAGTCCGCGATCTGATTGCCGTTGGGGTCTTCCCGCCAATACTTGCCAATGGAAGAGGCGTAGGAGCCGTGCGCGCTCCAGTTCAGCAGGCCGAAGCTGTTGGCGCTGAGTTGGCTCTTGAGGCTGTTATAGCCCAGAGGATGGTCGGACGGATAGGAGGGCATTATGCCCTGCCGTTCGTATAGGGTGATGCAGTTCCAGTCTGTGAGAACGGTCTGGCGGGAGTGTTCCAGTTGGGATGCGCCATCTGTGGGGGCAAAGACGATGAGGGGTTGGCCGGGGAAGTTCAGCCAGGCACCCGCCAGCAGGGCGCTTTGTTTCCATGGGGCTTGGGATTGGTCGTAAGCCACTGTCCGGGCGGCGATCTGCGCGGCGATCGCGGCATCGTTGGTGGAAATCCTGCCCACCAGCACCTCCGGGGTGTAATCGCAAAGCCAGTCCTGCTCTCCCGCCTGGGAATAGTATTCGCCGAGGCGGCCATCCCCGTCGCTGTCCAGAATGCTGCTCAGGTCTCCATAATAGAAGTCTGAGGGCACCGTGGCCGAGCCATTAGGCGCGGGGGTGGTCTTCAGCAGCGGCACTGTGTCATGGTCGCCCACCAGCAGCAGGTAACTGAAGGGATGAGCGTTGTATTCCGAGATCAGGTGGTTGCGCAGCTTCTCGCCGGGGCTGTTGCCCGTGCCGTCGGCAAGGATGGTGGAGATGTCCGCGAAGGAGGTCGCCAGCCCCTGGCTTTGGCGGAAGTTTTCCAGTGCGGAGACGGCGGCGTAGAGGGAGGGAGTGCTCACGATCAGATAGTCGTAGCTGCGGCTCTGGACCGGAGCATACCAACGGGGCAGATCCTGTGGGTTGACGAAGAAGCTTTCCACTTTTTCCCGGCTCAATTCATCAATAACGGGCGGAATCCTGCCGCTTTGCGGTGAGGCGCACCAGTTCAGCTCCAGGTGCAGCTTTTGCTGGCAAATCCAGTCCTTGCCTGTCCAGATCGCGGGCAGCACCCGGAAGCGGGCGAAGAGCAAATCTCCCCATCTGCCTGTGCCGCAATAGGTCACCTGGGGCGAGGAAAACACGGTGGGGCGGGCATCCAGGGACTGTTCGCCGTCGCTGAAGCCGGAGTTTATTTCCGGCGCGGGAGCTTCCAGGCGCAGGGGTTGGTAGAAGCTGGCGGAGTATGAGATGTCCTTCGCGCCCGCGGGCAGCAGGATGTTCAGAGAGCGGCCAGGCAGGCGGGGGTATCCCGGAGCGGTCAGCGCGCCCCAGCCTGGTTCCTGGAGTTCTTGGTGAGGATCGAAACCTGAGAGATCGATGTCGAAGCTTAGGCTTTCCGCGGCAAGATTGCCCGCAAGCAGCAGAGCAAAAGCCACAAGGGACAGCAGCGCTCCGGTGAGGCGCTGACTGCGTTTCGGGGCAGAGAGAAGTCTGCCAAATCTGGTAAAAAGCATGGTTACCTCCACAAGGGGGTTAAATGAATATCTTTCACTCTTCGCACAGCTAATTACTTACGAGGGACAGTCTGCCGCCGCCAAAGATATCTGTCAATGTAATTGTTTGGGCGTTTTAGTCGTTAGGGAATGCCGTACGACGCAAACGCAGTCCCGCAGGGATGTTTTTGTTGACGGATATCTCACTATTCCCAGAATGTGTGTCATAGCGTAAAAATACTTTGAGGGAGGAACCAATGAGCCGCCCCACCTATATTTTCAAGCTGGCTGTGGCCTTGCTGCTGGCTGTTTTCGCCACGCAAGCCGCCGCCTATTACACCACCAATCTGCCCATCCAGGTGCGGCAGCCCGATGGCAAAACGCTGGATCTGCTTGCCAGCGGGGACGAATATCACAACTGGCTGCACGACAAGGACAACTTCACCATCATCCAGAATCCCCAGAACGGCTGGTATTGCTATGCCCAGCGCGCGGGAGAGGGAGTGGAAGCCAGCCCGCTTGTCGTGGGCGAAGGTGATCCCCGCAGCCTGGGACTGGAGCCCGGCATCAACATCAGCGAGGGGCTTTACAAGCAGCAGCGCCGCGAGAGATTCTACAGACCGGTAGAGCGCGACGCCCCCACCACCGGCACCATCAACAACCTGGTGATCTACATCCGCTTTTCGGATGAGACGGAGTTTGGCCAGCAGAACTCCACCTACGACGGCTGGTTCAACACCAGCGCCAACTCCCAGAAAAACTACTTTCTGGAAGCAAGCTACAACCAGCTAACCGTGAACACCCATTTCTATCCTGCCCCAGCGGGCGGCTACGTTGTCTCCTGGCAGGATAGCCGGCCCCGCGCGTACTATCAGCCCTACAACGCCAGCACTAATCCAAGCGGCTATTCAGGCGACGATGAACGCCGCGACAGGGAATTTACCCTGCTTCAGAATGCCGTTAATGGAGTCAGAAGCCAGATTCCCAGCAGCCTGAACATCGACTCTGACGGAGACGGGCGGGTGGACAACGTGGTCTTCATTGTGCGCGGCGCCGCCGATGGCTGGAACAGCCTGCTCTGGCCCCACCGATGGGCTATCTTTGACCGCAATGTGTACATCAATAACAAGCGGGTCTACGACTTCAATTTCCAACTCCAGGATTTTCTCGCCAACCGCGGCGTGGGCGTGATCTGCCACGAGTTTTTCCACACTCTGGGCGCTCCCGACCTTTATCATTATTCGGGCGACGGGATGAGCCCGGCGGGACCCTGGGACCTGATGAACAGCGACCAGAATCCGCCCCAGCACATGACCGCCTTCATGAAATGGAAGTATGGCGACTGGATTCCCAGCATCCCCACCCTCAGCGAGGACGGAGTATATACCCTCAATCCCCTCACTTCATCCACCGGACAGTGCTTCCGCATCAACTCCAACAACCCAGACCAATACTATGTGGTGGAGTTCCGCAAGAAGACCGGCACCTACGAAAACTCCGTCCCCGGCTCCGGCCTGCTGGTTTACCGCATCGATACCAGCTGCGGTGACGGCAATTCCTACGGACCGCCGGACGAGCTGTATATCTACCGCCCTGGCGGCACCACCACCGCGAACGGGAATATCAACTCCGCCCATTTCAGCCAGGAAACAGGCCGCACCAAAATCTACACCGGCACCAATCCCTCCCCCTTCCTGCAGGATGGCTCGGACGGCAACCTCTACCTTTGCGAAATCGGTTCTTCCGCGGGTAATACCATGAGTTTCCGCTTGGGCCCTCCCTTCATAAACTTCGTTCCCAATCCCTATATTCAGGGCTTTGACGCCACCGAATATCCTCCCGGAGGCTGGACCAGCCAGGCGCAGAGCGGCAGCTACACTTTCACGCGGGTCACCAGCGGCAGCTACCCTTCCTGCAGCCCCCAATCCGGAGCGGGAATGCTGCGTTATGAAAGCTATGCCGCCCCGTCTGGAAACTCCGCCCTGCTCGTCACTCCCCGCATTAAGGTGAGCAACCATTCAGGCTTTGACTACGGGCTGAACTTCTGGATGTATCGCGATGGCAACCAAAGCGCCGCGGCTGATAAGATCGAGGTCTATCTGAACAGCAGCGCGGGCCTGAGCGGCAGCCCAATCCTGCTGGGAACCATCCACCGGGCCAGACAGCTTGATCCGGTGGAAAGTTCTCCCGGCTGGAAAAACTACAGTTTCGACCTTCCCTTCAGCGCCGCAGGAAACTACTATGTGGTCTTCCGCGCTGTCAGCGCCTATGGTTACAACATGTTCCTGGACAACATCCGCATCGCCCAGTTGCCCTTTGCCGCGCATACTCCCAGCCCCGCGCACCTCTCCACCCGAGTAATGACCAACACCCAACTCACCTGGCAGAGCGGCGGCGGCTCGCCCACAGGCTACAAGCTCTATCTGGGCACAAGCAATCCGCCTGCCTATTTGGCAGATGTGGGCAACAATCTGAGCTACAGTCCCAGCCTCGCCTCCAACACCACCTACTACTGGTCGGTCGTACCCTATGGCCCCGGCGGGGATGCCGTCAACTGCCCTGTCTGGAGCTTCAGCACCATCGCCGCTAAAGACCTGCAGGCCATCCAACTATGGGGAACGGGCTGCGGCAGGATGGGCGAAGCGCTGCATTTCGATCTGGACGTGAAAAACAACGGCAGCCAGACCCAGAACTCCTATCAGGTGCGCCTGATGTCCACCGGCCACGGCGTACTGGCAAGCCAGCAGGTGAACGAGCCTCTGGCGATGGACGCCTCCGCCACCCACACCCTAACCTGGACTCCCTCCGCAAGCGGCCATTACACCGTGTATGGCGAGGTGCTGTTGAGCGGTGACGAGGTAAGTGGCAACAACTGCAGCCTCCAGGAAGCCGTCCATGTCCTTTCCCCGCAAGACCACATCGCCAATGTGGGGAATCTTGCCACAGCCTCCACAACCAACATCCTCCCGCTCAATTTCTATTGGAAAAACAGCCTCAGCGAGACCGTCTATCTGGCGGAAGAACTGCAGATGCAATCCGGGACCCTGCAAGGGGTGGTATATGTGAACAACTTCACCCAGGATCTGGCCAACAAACCGGTGAAGATCTGGCTCAAGAACACCGACGCCGCCAACGTCAGCACCGGCTGGCTGCCCTTCAATGGCTATCAACTGGTCTTCGATGGCGTGGTGGACTTTCCCTCGGGAAGCAACCTCGTCTTCATCCCCTTCAGCGCGCCCTTTGCCTATAATGGGCAAAACCTCGCCCTGCGCTGCAACCGCCCGATGGATACGGCCTACTTTTCCTCAGATAATAAGTTCTATTACAACACCTCTACCGCGCAGCCTTCCCGCAGCCGCTATATCCAGAGCGACAATACTGCTTACGATCCAACCGCGCCTACGGCACCGGGAACTCTGTCCAACAACATCCCCGTGACCTCCTTTATCGCGGAGAATGCCGCTTTGCCGCCGCTGCCCGCGCCACAGGTGAGCATCAGCCAGTTGGGAACGGATGTCTCCCTCACCTGGGATATCCAGCCCGGATATCACGGCTACAAGGTCTTTGCCTCGGACGACCCCTACGTATGGCCGGAACAACCTGCCGCCACGGTCTATGAACCGCAGTTCAGCATCGGTTCAGAGGCGCGTATGTTCTTCAAGGTACTGGCGTTCTCGCAGCCGTCCTCCCTGCCTCAACTGCCCGGCGGTTCCAGGCTCAGGCAGGGTGTGAATCTGCCCGTCACCCATCCCGGGACTATGCCGGACAAGGATTAGCCTTACAGGACGCGGCAGGCTTTCCGTCGAAGCCGCCCTCATGGCTCATACCAGTTCGCTTTCATTAAGCTATTTTATACTATTTGTAAACTGACATTCTCTTGTAAAGTCAGTGGAAAGGTGTTTTGAGGTGGAAAGGTGGAAAGGTTCCCCCGAAACAAGTCCACCAGGCTATATACTGTGTCATCACGGGCTGTCGGGGGACCCGCCAAAGCGCATAGCGGTTTGGTGGGGTGACTTGACCCGTGATCCAGTCTTTTAGAAAAAACTGTAGTAAGGTGAAATGAAATCCAGTTGTAATAATGCAAGCTAAACAGTATTATTCCAGAAAGGCGATATATCTGCGACACACGGGCCAAAAGCCGGATTCCCCTCCTCTCTCCTATATCGCTATCATTTTGCCCCGCAAAGCGTTAGCCCATCATCCTTAGGTCATCCTTATAAATTATAAGGTTGACCCCAGGAAGACCCAGGCAGGAACCCGGGAATCAAATGAGGGCAATCCCCCTCCATAATATATAGGTGCTACGATCACGCCGCGGAAAGGTGGATAGGTGAAATGGTGAAAAAAAGAGATGCAGTTGCAATAATGCAAGCTAAATTGTATCAATCAGCGGTCAATGAGTCATGAGCATAGGGGGAGCGCCTGGCAAATGCTCAATATTTCAGCGTGAAGGCGTAACGGTAGCCCAGCGAGACAGTGAAGCGGCTCACCTTGCCGAAGGAGTAGCCCTGATCCTCCAGTTCCTCCTGGCGCTTGAAACGTCCCGAGGTGAGTACATAGAGCAGGCTGGCGTCGAAGCCGTGCTTTTTGCTCTTGCCAAACATATACTGCGAGCCTACCCCGAGGGTGAAACCGCCGAAAGACTCGCGGATGTCCTCCTCCGGTTCCCGATCCACATAGATGATGCCGTTGAGACCGTAGAGCAGCAGCAGTTGCGGATGCCAGTTCTTGTCGGGCTTGCCGTGGAAGTATTTCACCCCGATCGCGTAGCCCGGCGAATATCCGTAGGCTTCATCTGACGTGGAATAGGCAAAGGCGCCAAAGCCGGCTGTGATGCCCAGATTGTCCAGCAGCCGGTAATCCGCGCTCGCGCCCAAGCCCCCGTAGGGCAGTCCATAGCCGAGCCCCAGGCTGCCTTTTTTGCTACCGCCAAAGCCTGGCATCTGAGCCTGCAAAGCCAGGCAGGCAAACAACACCATTGAAGCCAATAAAACTGATTTTATATTCATGTAAGTCTCCCAATATGTTCAGGCCAGCACAAAGCTATTGCCTCCGGAGCGGCAGATGCAGCCCTTGAGTTCCAGGTTGAGAAGCAGGGTGGAAAGCTTGCCGAAGCCGTGTCCGGTCGCCAGCAGAAGTTCATCGAAGCTCAATTCCCTCTGCCGGTCGCGAAAGAGGTCATAGACCGCCTGTTCGTCTTCGGACAGCTCGGGCACCACTTCCATCTGGGCGCTTTCCGCCTGATCCAGCCCCAGGGCGTCCAGGATGTCCTCCGGGCAAGTTACGCACTGCGCGCCGTTCTTGATCAGATAGTTGGGGCCTTGCGAGTTGGGATGGGTGATCTCGCCGGGCAGGGCCAGCACATCGCGGTTTTGATCCAGCGCGTATTTGGCGGTAAGCATGGCTCCGCTGGAGAGGGGGCCTTCCACGATGAAGACCTTTTGGGAAAGCGCGGAGATGATGCGGTTGCGGGCGGGAAAGTTCCAGGGATCGGGCCTGGAGCCGGGATCATACTCCGAAACCAGCGCGCCGTTGGCGACAATCTTTTCCGCCAGTTCGTAGTTTTGGGAGGGATAGACGCGGTCCACTCCGCAGCCCAGCACCGCGATCGTGGGACATCCGGCTTGCACCGCGGCCTGGTGCGCCGCGCTGTCGATGCCCAAAGCCAGTCCGCTCACGATGGTCACCTGCTGCCTGCAAACCGGTTCCAGCAGCCTGGCGCAGCAGTTGCGCCCATAGGCTGTGGCTTTGCGGGTGCCGACCACCCCCAGGCAAATCCTTTGCAGCGCCGCGGGCAGGTCACCCCGGTAGTAGAGCAGCAGCGGCGGGCCCACGATCTCGCGCAGCCAGGGCGGATAAGCCTCGTCCGTATAGGTCATGATGCCGATGTCGTAATGCTGGTAAAGCTTGGCGATCTGGGGAAAGTTCTCCGGCAGGACGCCCTGGCTCAGATGCAGCCTGTCCTCCTCATCCAGCCAGGATTCCCGGTAGAGTGGATGCTCCGGCTGTCCCACAAATTCCAGCGGATCGGGATATTTCTCCAACAGGTCAATGCTCCCCTTCAGCTTGAGCCGGGGGGATGATTTGAGGCACAGCCAGGCCTGGAGCCGCTCCATCAGTTTTCCTGCAGCATCTTGAAAAGCTTGAATTTCAGTTCCTCCAGATTCACGTGCCCCACCGATGACACCGGCAGCGCCGTGACCCCAAACTCTTTCTGGAACTGCGTGTCTATCTCCGCCAGCCGTTCCGCCCGCTGTTCCTCGTCCAGGGTGTCCAGCTTGGAGATCACCAGCAGCCAGGGTTTTTTGTCCATGAAAGAATCGTAGAGGAAAAGCTCGGAACGCAGGATACGGAAGGCTTCCACCGGATCGGGGGTGTTGATGTCGATCAAAAAGAGCAGGATGCTGGTGCGCTGGATATGGCGCAGAAACTGGTGTCCCAGGCCCTTGCCCTGATGCGCGCCTTCAATGATGCCCGGGATGTCCGCCATCACAAAGGACTGGTAGTCGCTAACCTTCACCACGCCGAGCATGGGCTCCAGGGTGGTAAACTCATAGTCCGCGATCTTGGGGCGCGCGGCGGAAAGCACGCTGAGCAGGGTGGATTTGCCCGCGTTGGGAAAGCCCACCAGCCCGACGTCCGCCATCAGCTTGAGCACAAGCTCCAGCTCGATCTCCTCGGTCAGCCGTCCGGGAGTGGCGTGGCGGGGAGCCTGGTTGATGGGGGTGGCAAAGTTGCAGTTTCCCTTGCCTCCGCGTCCTCCCTTGGAGAGGATCACCTGTTCGTTGTGGGCGGTGATGTCCGCCAGTTTGACGCGGCGCCCGTCTTCGCCGATGCGGAATACCTCGGTGCCCAGCGGCAGGCGCAAAAAGACGTCCTCTCCGCTGCCGCCGGTCTTGCGGGCTTTGGCTCCCGCTTTTCCGTTTCCGGCCTTGAAAAGCTTGTTGTAGCGGTAGTCCAGCAGGGTATTCACATTCTCGTCGCCCAATGCGACCACGTTTCCGCCCCTGCCTCCGTCGCCGCCGTCAGGCCCCCCTTTGGGGATGAATTTCTCCCGCCGGAAGCTGACCACCCCGTCGCCTCCGTTACCGGCTTTAACCCGCACCCTGGCGTAATCTATGAACATGCAAAGCCTTTTATTTTTGGATGATGAACCGCTGTTCGCGCAGCGAATTCCCCTGCGAAATCCGCAGCAGATAAAGACCGCTGCCCAGGCGCCGGCCGTTCAGACGGCCGTCCCAAGTCAGTTCCAGACGGGGCGAATTGCATTCCCGGGAAACGATGCTACCCAGGTTCTGGCCGCGCAGGTTGAAAACTTCCAGCTTCAGCAGGCCCTTGCCAAGCCCATCCAGCGACAGTCGCCAGGGAGCTTCAGAAGATCGCAACGGATTGGGCATGCGGCAGTTCAGCGCGGCGGGCACCGTGCCGGGATCGGAGTTTGAGACCCATTCCCAAGGGATGGTGACCAGATCGATGTCGTTGTCGCTCACCCGCAATTCGCCCTGCTTGGGAATGGGGCTGATCAGAGCGCTGTAACTAACGCTTTGCGAGTAGTCCAGGCTGAGGGGCTGGGGCGAAAAGCTGTTGCCGCCCGCGTCCACAAACTCCATGGTGAGGGGGAAGTCACCCTCGGCATCCAGATAGTCAAAAGTGAGCAGTCCGCTGTGTTGGTTCAGGCTAAGGTTGGATATCTGCGGCAGGCTGTTCGCCATTGCCAGATAGCGGTGGTCGTCAAAGTATGCCAGCGCCGTGCCCGCATAGTCTCCAAAGCCAAACTCCGGTGTGCCGCTGCCCAGATCGACGGTCACCCGCATCGTGGCGCCAACGAAGAGCAGGGTGCCCGACGCGCTGGGCCAGCCGCCGAAATCCGGATCATTCGCCAGATCCTGGATATTGCACGCCAGCCAGAGTTTGCTGCCGGATACGGTGGATTGCACCGTTCCGAGCTGGGCGAACTCCGGAACCATGCCTTCCCCGATGCCCAGTTTGTAGAGTCCGGAGGGCAGCAGCAGAGGGATACCGCCATAGACCATAGCGTAAGCCACGCTGTCCGCCACGGTTTCCGGGTTAAATATCATCATCATGTAGATGTTGTAGGAGGTAAGGCTGTTCATGGTGGGAAAGCTGCCTGACACGTTGGCGAGGGTGGCATAGAGCTTGTTTTCGGAGGCTCCGAGCCAGGTGTCGGTGAGATCCAGCATGGGCGCGTAGATCGTCACGGAATCGCCCACGGCGTCAGATGAGATCAGCCCCAACTGCCCCAGGGCGGGGGGAAAGGCGTCGGAATCCAGCCTGGGCGCGTGCATCATGGTGAGGCTTTGGCCCAATTCCTCAACCTGCATGCGCAGCCGGTACTTGAGCTGCTGTCCAAACTGGAAGGGGATCAAAGCCTGCTGGGTGCCGGTGCTGATCTGTTCGGAAGTGGCTTGCTGCCAGTCCGCTCCGGCGTTGGAATAGTAGCATTCGATGGCGTCCAATCCTTCCCAACGCAGGCGGATATTGCCATCCGCGCAGCGCGAGCTGTGGCGCATAAAGAAAGGGTCTATCAGTTGGGCGGGCAGCAGTGACGCCAGCAGAAGCAGCGCGATAAGTGCGGCCAGTCTATTCATATTCTTCCTCCATTAAGTCAAGGATTTCCTGCTGGGCAGCCCGGATCAGGTCCAATTGCCGTTTGAAGCTGCCCCAGGGGGTGTCGTTGGGTTCCGTGTAGCTTTCCGGGGCGGTGGTGAAGGCGGGAAACTGTTGCCGCGTAAAGTCTTTTACCTCTTCAGGCAAGTCCTGGAAACCTCCCGCCAGCTTGCTGCCGCGGCAGACCAGAATCACGTTGCCGGGAGCGTCGCCCATCTCCATAAAGGGTAGCCAGGGTAGGACTTCCGTGAAGGTGAAGATGGCTGGAACGCTGTCCAGGCGGACATCATCCAGGTCGCTTTGTTCCACGATATATTGGGTGAATTCGCCTGCCTGGAAGGTATCGCTCTGCGAGTTGTGGGGATAGTCGCGGCGCGGCAGGGGGCTGGGATAATTGGGGAAAAGCTCGCGGTGCCAGACCACCTGCTTGCCCAGGCGCTGGGAGGGCAGGATCATGGGCAGCAGCGACCGCTCCTCTTCGGGAAACACCAGCCTCTGGTTTACGGGATCCAGTCCCAGGTGGAGCGCCTGAACGTCTTTGTTGGTGTAGGGATTGCGCCATTTGTTCAGGATTTCGCCCGTGCGGTGGTCCTGCCACAATAGCAGTTCTTTTTCCAGCAGATAGGGGCCATCCTCGCCATCCCACATCACTCTCCCGATGGTAAAACCTTCCACGGCAAAGAGTTCCCTTCGCTTGTCCCCGGGCGTTACGCCATAGGCCATGCCCGAAAAATGAAACACGGTTTCCCTTCCCTTCAGGTCTGCCCGCACCCGCAGATAATTGTCCAGATGGCTGAAGCAGCGTACGCCGGGGCCTGCGTCCACCGTCTCAACGCCACTATTGGCGGAGTCCGCCTTGCCGCCTTGCCGCGGAGTCCGTCCCGCGTCTGAAATCTGGCCCTGCAGTAAAGCCAGCGCGGCCAGCATGGCCAGGATCGAGGCAATTTTGTTGCGCATTTCACCTCCACTCCCTTTGGGGAGCATGTAAAAGCAAAAGAAAGCGCCTGTCCATTTGTGTCAAGTTTGTTTTGCCCTTTCCGGCGTAGCACCTATATATTATGGGGATGAAGTTACGCTTGGGATGGATGGAGGGCCCTCATTTGCATCCCGGGCTCCGGACTGGGTCTTCCGGCAGTCATCCTTAACCCGGTGAGGGATGACCTAAGGA
>DFUX01000009.1:13229-24441 GCA_002379855.1 Cloacimonetes bacterium UBA4175
TAACCGCTTGTGGCAGCGAAGGATGGCGGTATAGCGAAAGCCCATTCTCATAAAGCGTTATCCCCACTTGTCCAAGTGAGACGGGCTTGCAAATTAGGGTGAGAATCTATACAATCCTCGCCATCCTGGAAAGCGGTCGTTTTTTCTTGACAGATTTGCCTTTATTGTAAACTGGTGAATATCGCTTTTCTTGGGAGGATGTATGAACAAGCTGCCGCTTTGGCTTGCCTTGTTTCTGATATTGCTTGTCAGTGGTTGTGGCCTTTTTGACCGCTTTCTCACCCACCAGGCCCAGCCTGTGATCAAGTCCGTGGAGGATAGCCCCGTTCACCTCAGGACCTTTGCCGATCTACGCGGCGACGGCGGGGACTTGATGATCACAAGTTCCATGTGGAAAGATGGTATATGCGCCAATATCATCAGCAAGTTGGACGGCAAGGCTGTGTCCCAGATCAATTCGGGGGATCGGATACGGCACGCTAAAGTGCTGGAGGACAGCCTCCGGAGTTCGCTTTTCCTCTCCTTCAATGACCAGCACAAGCTTTGGCTCTTTGAAGCCAATTATGCCTGGGGTGACACTATCAAGCGGGATAACAGGCTCTATGAACCCATCGACCGGGTGTTGAGCTTCGACGAAAACGCGTCCATCGAGTGGGAGGCGATCATCGTGCCCGACATCATGGGCGATATCGACGCCGACGGCAGCCCCGAACTGGTTTGCCGGGCTTATGACGGCTTCACTGCCAATCCGCGCGGCATAGTCGTTTACGATTACACCACCCGCAAAATCGAATGGAAATATATCCTTCCGACCAATGTCAAAAGCATGCTGTTTGACGATTTCGACGGCGACGGGCAGAGGGAGTTCATCTGCTCCACGGTCGCCCTCAAAAACACCACCAGCATCTTCAACGACATGGACGACGCCTCCTGCTGGCTTTTTGTGATCAACCCCAAGGGCGAAAGGGTGTTTTTGCAGAAGATATTTGACGGCTATGGAGAGCTAACCCTGGAAGCGGACGAGGACAGCTCTGGAAAGTATAAAGAGATTTACATGCGCAAAACCACCTGGGGAGCGGCTGAAATCCCCAACGGCGTGTCGGTGCTGCGCTGGAATGGCTCGGGCATGGTAACTTTGCGGGAATGGACGGTATTCAAATCCCTGGAACGCGGCGGCCACAGTTTTCTGCATAAACTCAAGAGCAACGAACCCAAACAGCTATTGCTGGTGGACAAGACCTCCCGCCTGATCTTACTGGACGAGCAGCTCCGGGAGCAAAAACACGGCTACACCGGCTCTGTGCGCATGATCTGGGATGTGGCAGACCTCGATCTGGATGGCGACAGCGAAATCATTTTGGAGACAAATGACAAGAAATATGAGATTCTGGATTCCGATCTCAGAGTCCGCGCCCGCTTCGCCAGTCCGTTTGAATCCGATGAGCGGGTCACGGTGGCGACAGTTCAAAAGGGATATGGCGAGCACAAGCTGATCGCCATGTATCTGCCCTCCAAGATAGTGTTTATGGATTACACGTCCGTAGCCCCGCTCACCCTCCTGGCCAGGGGTTACAAGGCCGCGGCGTTGCCGCTTAGCCTGCTGTTTTTAGCAGGTTGCCTGCTGTTTGTCTTCCACAACCGGCGCCGGTGCAAACTGTTTATCACAACCGCCAACAGCATTGAACAGGGCGTGATAATAATGAGAGGCAAAGACCGGATTCACCTCTACAACCGCTATGTCCAGGAACTGCTTTCCGAGGGATTGCCTCCGAATTTGGAGCAGAGGCACAAAAGCCTCAAGCGGTGTTTGCCCGCAATTTCCGAGACTCTGCGGCGCTTTTGCCTGGTCAAGACCGACTCGCAGGATAGCGTCATGAATCTGGGCGCCAAGCTCATTCCCCACAAAGTGATGATCTACAATCTGCACGGGTTGCGCCTGCGCTATCTGATCACGCTGCTGCCGCAGTTCACCGATTCCGACATTATCCAGGAAAAGCTTGCCTGGGCAGACACCGCGCGCAGGTTGTCCCACAACGTCCGCCGGCATATCACAAACGTGCTCTGGGCACTCGATCCCCTGCAAAATGATGAGGACCTCAGCGACGGCGGCAGGGATAATATCGGGACTATCCGCAGAGAGGTGGAAAAGATCAGGGTCTTCACCCACGCTTTCCAGCGCTTCACCGAGATGCGGGATAACGAACTGGAGACCCAGGACATCATCCCCTCGGTGGAACACTGCATCAGCCGCATCAATCTGCCGGGCAATATCCATCTGATCAAGGACTGGTCGCTCAATTCCATCGCCACCCTCTTTGAACCCATCCGCTTTGAGGAAGCCCTCGGCAACCTCATCCACAACGCGGTAGACGCCATGCCCCAGGGCGGAACCCTGCACATCACCGTGAGGCACTTTCCGCTCCACGAAAGCCCGAAAGGCCCGCTCACCGTGCTGGTGGAGGTCGGGGACAGCGGCAAAGGCATCCCCGACAAGTATATGGAGGAGGTCTGGCAGGCGTTCTTTACCACCAAGGATTCCGGAACCGGCATCGGTCTGCCCGAAAGCCGCAAGATCATCCGTTCGATGGGCGGCGATATTACGCTGGAAAGCCACGAAGGAGAAGGCACCGTGGTCTCCATCTGGTTGAGAGAGGGCGACAAATGAAGGCCAGGATACTTCTGGCTGATGACGACAAGGTGTTTTGCAACCTGGTGTCGAGGGTGCTGAAGCGCAACGAGTACGAGGTGACCAGTGTCAACAGCGTGGAAGAAGCCCAAAAAGCGTTGCAAAGCTCAAATTACGACATCATGATGCTGGATATGTGCTTTCCCGCCCTGAGTGACGGCTTTGGCCTGCTGGAAGAGGTGCGCCAGCAGTGGCCTCGGATGCTGGTGCTGATGATCTCGGGCTCGGGGCACATCCCCGATGCCGTGCAGGCAATCAAATATGGGGCTGCCGACTTCATCGAAAAGCCCCCCGAGCCTGAACACCTGCTGCTGCGCCTCAATGCCCTCAGTGGGCACCTGCTCAGGGAAAAACAGCTAAAGCAGGCGCGGGTCGCCGCCATCGGCATGGTTGGTGTTTCCCGGGAAATGAACGCAGTCTTCGACGGCATCATCCAGGCTTCCCGTTTCGACAACCCGGTGCTGATCACCGGCGAGACCGGAGTGGGCAAGGAACTGGCCGCCCACGCCATCCACCGTCTCAGCGATTACGGGGACAGGAACATGCTGAGCATAAACTGCGCCTCTGTGCCCCGCGAACTCTTTGAAGCGGAGCTGTTTGGCTATACTCAGGGAGCTTTCACCGGAGCGGTGAAGGAACACAAGGGGTTCTTTGAATACGCGCATAACACCAGCTTCTTCCTGGATGAGGTGGGGGAACTGCCCCTGGAGCTGCAGGCCAAGATCCTGCGCGTGATCTCGGAAGGGGAAATGCAAAAGATCGGGGGCGACATCCGCCCTGTCAGGACACGCATCATCAGCGCTTCCAACCGCGATCTGGAACAGGCGGTGGAACAGGGCACGTTTCGCGGTGACCTCTTTTACCGGCTCAACGCCATCCATATCCACATTCCTCCCCTCAGAACCAGACGGGAGGACATCCCCGGCCTGGCTCAATACTTCCTCAACGATTTCTGCTCCAAACAAAGCATCACCCCAAAATTCCTCACCCCGGAAGCCCAAAGTTGGCTGAGCCAGAGAAAATGGAAAGGAAATGCGCGAGAACTAAAACATTGTGTTGAACGTGCGGTAATTTTTACCACAAGCGACTATCTTGATGTGGTAGATTTTACCACAGCCGAGACTTCTGTCCGCAAAAATTATTCAGGAGAAAGGCATCTCTCTATGGCAGAAATGGTTAAGGCTTATGAAAAGCAACTCATCGAGTTCTATCTCAAAGAAAACAATTATAATGTCAGCCAGACAGCCAAACACCTTGATACTGACCGCTCTAACCTGTTTAAGAAGATAAAACAGCTCAATATCCTGCTTCCTCAGCAAGACCAATAACCCTGTGGTATATTTTACCACACCATCCCCTCTGCTTTTTCAGCTAAGTCGCTGATATCTATGCCTCTATGCCTTTCTGCCGGAATTGGCTCGCCACTTGTTACTATATAATGCCAATTCTATGTCTTTCGGAATCGGTTTTGTGGGATCTGTAGGCCTGGTCTGCAGGCAGGTGAACCAAACCAAGGAGTGCAGGTAAGGCTGATGGCAAAGCTGAAAGCCTTCGGGCCGGGATTTTCATGATCCCGGCTTTCTTTTTTGGCAATTAAGAAGATTGACAATAATTCGCGGCTGTCCAAAGTGGATTTATCAAAATAATAGGAGTGGAAATGAGCGACCTGCGCGTGAATCTTTCCAATCTGAACGAGTATTTTAGCGAGCGTTTCCCCGCAGAGACCGTTGCGGCGGCACAAACGGCATTTCTGAAAAAGCTTTCGGAGCTAACCCACCGGTACTACCGGGGCAAGATGCAAACCCTGCCCAAAGCGGGTATCTGGGGGTTCAACTGGTTCAATGTCTGGTACACACCCGGCGTTTCCGCTGTGTCCACAACCATCCGGGATAAGCAGGAAAGCTCCTGGGAACTGAGCAACCGCGGCAATCTGGTGGCGGTGGTGAGTGACAGCACACGGGTCCTGGGGGACGGCGATTGCGGGCCATCCGGCGGTTTGGGCGTGATGGAAGGCAAGGCCATGCTGATGAAGTATTTGGGTGGATTCGACGCCCTCGCCCTCTGCGTGAACAACCGGGGGGAGGACGGCAAACCTGATCCCGCCAGGCTGATAGATTTTGTCAGAATGCTGGCTCCCAGCGTGGGCGCGGTGAATCTGGAAGACATCTCCCAGCCAAATTGCTACCGGGTGCTGGACGAACTGCGCGAAAGCTGCGGCATCCCGGTGTGGCACGACGATGCCCAAGGCACCGCCTGTGTTACTTTGGCGGGGCTGCTGAACGCGCTCGAGCTGGCAGGAAAGCAAATCGGGGAGATTCGCACGGTGCTTTTTGGCGCCGGAGCGTCCAACACCACGATCGCCAGCATCTTGCTGCAATCGGGACTTGATCCCGCCAACCTTGTCATGTTCGACAGCAAGGGAGCGTTGCACTCCGGCAGGGAAGACCTGGCCAGCAATCCGGACAAATACAGGCAGTGGGCTCTGGCAAAGATCAGCAATCCCAAACGCCTGCGCGACATGGACGAGGCGATGGCAGGGGCTGACGTGCTCATCTCCCTTTCCACTCCCGGGCCGCATACCATAAAACCCCAGTGGATCAGCCGGATGGCGGAAAAGGCCATCGTCTTCACCTGCGCCAATCCGGTTCCGGAGATCTATCCGCATGCCGCCAAGGCAGCCGGAGCCTATATCGTGGCCACCGGCAGGGGAGATTTTCCCAACCAGATCAACAACTCCTGCGGCTTTCCCGGCATCCTCAAAGGGGCGCTGATGGTGCGAGCCAGCAAGATCACAGACGGCATGGCCATTCGCGCCGCCCATTCTTTGGCGGAATACGCGCGGCGCAGGGGGATTGACACGGAAAACATCGTGCCCCGCATGGACGAGGTGGATGTCTTTGCCCACGAGGCTGCCGAAGTTGCGGATCAGGCCGTTGCCGAGGGCGTTGCCAGGCTGCCGCTGAGCAGGGAGGAAGTTTTTGCCCGCGCCAAGGCGGATATCGACGCCACCCGCGCCCTCTGCCACAAGATAATGGACGACGGCAGCATCCCTGCCCCTCCCGCGGAACTGATCCAGCAAGCTCTGGATTTCGCTGCCGCGCAGGTTGGGAAGTAAAAAGGAATAGAACTATTGTCGAAGAGCAAGTGGCGTCTGGTCTTTAACCTGCTCAAGGTCTGCCTCACAGCCTTAATCCTGTGGGGTGTTTTTGCCAGGATCGACCTCAAAGCCCTGTGGACGGGCATCGTGGCGCTGCCTCTGTGGCTCTTGCCTGCCCTGGTGCTGCTCAGTCTGATCCGGCACTGGGGGCAGTTTACCAACTGGTGCTATTCCCTGCAGATCAATCCCAAATATATTCCCGATCGCAAGGAGCAACTGGTTTCCTATCTGATCGGCCTGCCTCTGCGTTTCGCGGTTCCCGGGGGTTCTGCCAGCGCGGGCAAGGTCTTTTTTGTGAGCAACAGCAGCCGCTGGGCTTCCCTGTTTTCCTTCGCTATGGAGCGGGCTTTCCTCACCTGGAGCACCTGGACTTATGCCTTTGCCGCCGCGCTTATCTACTACCGGAACTTTCCTCTCTGGCTGCGCCTGGGGGCGCTGATCCTGACCCTGACCGCTCCACTTTGGGGCTACTGGCTGTTGGGAACGAGCCCTAAAACGCGCTGGCTCAAGCCCGGCTATGCCCGCTATGCGCTGCGTATTTCAGCCATCCAGACCGGCATCGCGGCACTTTCCTATGTCCAGTATTGGCTGATCCTGAACCAGATACACCCGATCAGTTTTTGGGAAAGCACGCTGCGCATGTCGCTCACCCAGTTTTCAAACAGCATCCCCTTCACCGTAGGTGGCCTGGGACTGCGCGAGGGCTTTGCCATCCATTTCCTTGCCGGAGTGGGATTTGACGCCAGCCAAGCGGTCACCGCCACCCTTACCCTATTCGCCGTGCAAGACTTGCTCTTTGCCCTGCCGGGCTTGCTGCTCCTGATGTTTAACAAGAGCCGGAGGAGTGATTACGCCCATGCCGGAAATTAAGATCATCGGAGCCGGCCTGGCCGGCAGTGAAGCAGCCCTCTGCCTGGCAGAGATGGGTATTTCCGTGAATCTCCTGGAGATGCGTCCGCTGCGTATGACGCCCGCTCATGGGACGGATCTGGCGGCGGAGTTGGTCTGCAGCAATTCGCTCAAGTCTGACCTGCTGGACACCGCTTCCGGGCTGCTCAAGGAGGAGTTGCGCCTGCTTGGTTCCCGGCTGCTGCCCATAGCGCGGAGCTGCGCCGTTCCCGCCGGGCACGCCCTGGCTGTGGATCGCCTCCTCTTTGCCCAAAAGGTGACCCAAACCCTGCAAAACCATCCCCGGATCAGGATAACAAGGCAGGAGGTGACCGAACTTCCCGTCGAATGCAGCATCCTCTGCGCCGGGCCTTTGGTCTCGGACAGCCTGGCCAGATCGCTTCAGGAGGTGGTGGGGGAGTCCCAGCTCAGCTTCTTTGACGCCATCGCCCCCATCGTGAGCGCGGAAAGCATAGATTCCGCCAAGGTTTACGCCAAAGACCGCTATGACAAGGGCGAGCCGGACTATCTGAACTGCGCCTTCACCCGAGGGGAATACTACCGCTTTGTCGATGCCCTGCTGGAGGGCGAACAGCATCAGGCGCGGGAGTTTGAAAACGAGTTCTTCCGCGAGGTGGATTTCAACTACTATGAGAACTGCACGCCGATCGAAGAGCTGGCCAGACGCGGCAGGGAGACCCTGCGCCACGGCGTTATGCGCCCCATGGGACTGGAGCGCGACGGAATGAAGCCCTTCGCGGTATTGCAACTGAGGGCGGAAAACAAAGACCGCACGGCCTTCAACCTGGTGGGCTGCCAGACCATGCTGCGCTATCCCGAGCAGCAGAGGATTTTCCGCCTCATCCCCGGTCTGGAGCGGGCGGAGTTCCTACGCTTTGGCTCCATCCACCGCAACAGCTATCTGAACGCGCCCCGGGTTCTGGCCCCTAATCTCACTTTGCGCAACGCGCGCCACATCTTTGTCGCGGGGCAACTGGCGGGGGTGGAGGGCTATGTGGAGTGCATGGGCACGGGGCTGCTGGTGGCGAAGATCATCGGGGAAGGCATCGGGATGTTGCCGCCGCAAACCATATTGGGACAGATTTGGCGCCGTCTGATCGACCCCGAGCAAAAGAACTTTCAACCCGTCAATGCCAATTTTGGTATCCTCCCCGCCCTGGATGACAATGTGCGGGACAAAAAGCTGAAAAAGCAGCTCTACTCAAAGCGCAGCCTGGAAGCGCTGAGAGGCTTTTTGGAAGAGGACGATGGCTAAAACCCAGTTCCGCCTGCCGCCAGCGGAAACAAGGGCGCAAACTGAATTGAATACCCACACTATGAGGATTATACATGCAATTTGAAGAGAAAGACTATCTGGTGGAGGAATACGATCTCGAGCCGGATTCCTGGGAAGATTTAGAACAGGAAGGCAAGACCGCCTTTCTGGCAGCGATTGTCCGCCAGGACGAGACGGAGAAGGACAGCCAGGCCAGCCTGGATGAATTGGAAAGGCTTGCCAATACCGCCGGCATCGAGGTGCTGGGACGCTATACGCAGAGGCGCAACAACCCCGAGCGTGCCAGCTACTTCGGCAAAGGGTTTCTGGAGGAAATCAGCCACCGCATGCACCAGGCCCAGGCGGATTTGCTGATCGTGAACGAGGAACTCAACCCCATCCAGCAGCGCAACATCGAGCAAAACTTCAGCATCCGCGTGATCGACCGCACCGAGGTCATCCTTTCCATCTTCCACGACCATGCCCGCACCCGCGAAGCCAAGCTGCAGGTAAAGCTCGCCGAATTGCAGTATCAACTGCCCCGCCTGCGCCGCCTCTGGGGACACTTCGACAAGGAGCGCGGCTCGGTGCGCTCCAGCGGAGGTTCCGCCACCCGGGGCATGGGCGAAAAACAGATTGAGATCGACAAACGCCTCATCCGCACCCAGATTCGCCGCATCAAGGAAGAGATTGCCGCCATTTCCCAGAACAAGGAAACCCAGCGCAAGCAACGCGGCCGCACCAAAAAGATTTGCCTCGTGGGCTACACCAACGCCGGTAAATCGACCCTCTTCAACGCCCTCACGGAAGCGGATGTGCTGGTGGAGGACAAGCTCTTTGCCACCCTGGATTCCACCTCGCGCCAGCTCAAGCTCTCCACCTCCTTTCCCGTGGTGATTTCGGACACGGTCGGCTTCATCTCCAACCTGCCCCATCACCTGGTTGCCTCCTTCAGCGCCACGCTCATGGAAGTGCAGGACGCAGACCTGCTGCTGCATCTGGTGGACGTCTCCGATGAACGCTTCGAATACTACATCGGACAGGTGAACCAGGTGCTCAAGGGATTGGGGGCGGACAAGATTCCACAGTTGCTGGTGCTGAACAAGACCGATTGCGTGGACAGCATCTTCCTCACCTTTGTCCGCAAACGCTTTCCCGAGGCGCTGCAGATTTGCGCCCTGAAAAAGGATCAGATCCCCGAGCTGCTGGAGCGCATCGAAAAGGAACTCTTCCACATCCAGGCGCTCAAGGTGCTGCTGCCTTACGACAGGGGCGGACTGGTCTCCCTCTTGCACGACATCGCCGTGGTGCAGGCGGAGGAATACCGCACCGATGGCATCTACATGGAAGTGCTGGTAAATCAGGAGGATATCTACCATATTCAAGAGTATTTGTTGACATAAAGGCTGGGATATAATTTTCTGCCCCTGATGCATTTATCATAAAGCAAGGAGTAGTTATGTTTAAGCTCATCACCGCTGCGGAAGCCGCAGCCCTGATCAAGCCTAACAACCGCTTGGCGATAGGCGGGTTTTTAGCTGTGGGTGCGCCCGAGAGCATCATTGACGCGATCGTGGCCGCCGGCATCAAAGACCTGCATATGATCGTGATCGCCTCTGACTGGGAAGACCGCGGCGTCGGCAAACTTGTGGCTAACCGCTGCATCAGCAGCGCGCAGGTTTCCCACTTGGGCACCAACAAGGAAATTCAAAATCAGATGAACTCAGGCGAGATTAAGATCGAACTCGTCCCCCAAGGCACCCTCATGGAAAGAGTGAGGGCCTTTGGCACTGGTTTGGGCGGAGTTCTGACCCCCACAGGCCTGGGAACCGTAGTGGAAGAAGGAAAGCAGATCATCAATGTGGATGGAAAAGACTACATTCTGGAAACCGCCATCCCCAGCGATTTTGCCCTTGTCAAAGCCTGGAAGGCGGACAAGGACGGCAACCTCGTCTATCGCAAGACAGCCCACAACAGCAATCCCATCATGGCGATGGCTGGCAGAATCACCATCGCTGAAGTGGACGAGATTGTGGAAACCGGCGAACTTGACCCGGAGGAGATCGTGACTCCCGGCGTTTTCGTTAACTATATCGTGGTCAACAAGGAGGTTTGAGATGGCTATCGATAAACGTGCGCAAATCGGAGCCCGCATCGCCAAGGAACTGAAACACGGCGATTATGTGAACCTGGGCATCGGCCTCCCCACGGAAGCTGCCAACCACATCCCTGAAGGAGTGAGGGTGATCTTCCAGTCTGAAAACGGAGTTATGGGCGTGGGCCCGGCTCCGGAAGAGGGAGCAGAAGATCATGAAATGATCAACGCCGGCGGCGGTTTCATCACCACCCTGCCGGGCGCTTCGTTCTTCGATTCCGCCACCAGTTTCGGCATCATCCGCGGCGGACACATCGACGTCACAGTGCTTGGCGCGCTGCAAGTGGATCAGGAAGGCAACCTTGCCAACTGGATGATCCCCGGCAAGCTGACCCCCGGCATGGGCGGAGCCATGGACCTCGTCACCGGCGCCAAAAAGGTGATCGTCGCCATGGAACACTGCGACAAGCGTGGCAACCCCAAGATTCTCAAACAGTGCAATCTGCCCCTCACCGCCAAAGGCAAGGTGAGCCTCATCATCACCGAAATGGCTGTGCTCGAAGTCACACCCAACGGCTTGCTGCTCAAGGAAGTGACGGAAGGCTTCACAGTCGAGGACGTGGTCAAAGCCACCGAAGCCGAACTGATCATCCCGGAAGGGCTGGCTTAAGCCCTGCCCCGCAATACGATAATGGCCGCGGAACTCCTTTCGCGGCCTTTCTATTGATGCTTACACTGTTTAGTTTGCGTTATTACAACAGGATATCTTTTTACCATTTCAACCTTCCTGCTTTATTACTTTAATCCGTAAATCAGTTAAATCCGTCAATCCGTATAAGATTTGCATGTCGAGTATCATACGGATGAAACGGATTACACGGATTAACGGATATCGTTTTGCCCAGTTTTCTGTCTCATGGCTCAACGACACCTTTTCACCGTCCCACACTTCCACGGGCTTTACATGAGAATGACATATTTCAATCTGCATAGATAACTTGCTGAAAGCAGATTGGTGCGCCACATTCCGAAGCCAAAAGCCGGATTCCCCTCCTCTCTCCCCTATCGCTATCATTTTGCCCCGCAAAGCGTTATCCCATCATCCTTAGG
>DFUX01000015.1 GCA_002379855.1 Cloacimonetes bacterium UBA4175
TTGGCCATGAACATCTTCCTGAACGCTCTGGTAAACACCGGGGTCGCCATGTCCATCCTGCCTTCCACTGGAAACACACTTCCCTTCATCAGTTATGGCGGTACGGCACTGTTGGTGGATTCCGCGTCGATTGGCGTTATCCTCAACATCAGTGCCAGGAGGAGGCAGCTGTGATGCCATCCTTTTTCTCCCTGAACGAACAATCAGCCACCTCCTCCGCCCCCCATAACCCGGCAAGATACAGTTTCGTTGTCGGTTGCGGAGGCACCGGAGGCCACATCTATCCCGGCCTGGCACTGGCCAGGGAACTTCAGTCAGGAGGTTCTGATATACATTTTATCGGCAACCGGGGAGGGATGGAAGAACGGATTGTGGCTGAAGCAGGTTTCCCCATCTCCACCGTCCATGTACAGAAGCTCTACCGGGAGCTCAAGATCAGCAACCTGCTCTTTCCCTACCGCCTTGCCACCAGCGTGATCACAGCTGTCAGGATACTCAGAAAAATCAATCCCAGCGGTGTCATCTGCACAGGTGGATTCGTCTCTGGGCCAGTGGCCATTGCAGCCATAGTAACAAGAATTCCCCTCTATTTCCACGAAAGCAACAGCTTTCCCGGCCTTACCACCAGATGGCTGGCAAGATTCACCAACATCACTTTTACCTCCTTTGCCAGGACCTCAGGTTATCTGCCAAAAGCCAAGACACTGCAATTGGGAATCCCCCTGCTCCCAAAAAAAGATCTGCAGGAAGAGTTTTCTCCCGCGGAGATCGGGCTTCAGCCCGACAAACCTGTCATCCTGATCACCGGCGGCTCACAAGGTTCCCAGGCAATCAATGCCGCGGTGGACGCCGCTTTGGACTCTCTTTTGGAAAAAGGTTACCAGGTAATTTGGCAAACAGGCAAATCGGGATATGACAACTATGGTAAACGCCATGGTAAGAAACCCGGGCTGCACGTTTTCTCTTTCTCCTCCCGTCTCAAGGAATTCTATCGCTGCGCCCGGATCGCAGTCACCAGAGCGGGAGCTATGACCATTGCCGAACTTGAACAAAACAGACTCCCCGCCATTTTGATCCCCCTGCCCACGGCGGCAGACAACCACCAGCATCACAACGCGGCGGAACAATCCAAAAAGGGCGTGGCTTTACTGCTGCGGCAGTCTGAACTGAACCAATCAAGCCTGATGGCAGCCATCGATACGCTCGAAAGCAACTACGACTCGTATATCGAAAAGCTGCATAGTATCCCCGCTAACACTGCAACGCAGGACATCGTAAAAGCAATTTTAACAGACCAGGAGGCCCTCCATGCTGGGCAAAACTAAGAAAATCCACTTTATTGGCATCGGCGGCATCGGAATGAGCGGTATCGCGGAATTTTTACACAACCAGGGCTTGGAAATCTGCGGCTCGGATATGAAGAAGACCGAGATCACCAGCCGCCTGGAATCCCTTGGCATCAGAATCAATGAGGGGCACGATCCGAATTTGGTGAAGGATGTCGATGTGGTGGTCAAGTCATCCGCCGTCAAGGACGACAACCCCGAGATTGTAGCCGCGAAAGCGCTCAAAATCCCTGTTATACGCAGGGCGGAAATGCTGGCTGAAATCACCAGAATGAGCTTTAGCATTGGTATTTCGGGAACCCACGGAAAAACCACCTCCACTTCGATGACCGGTATGGTGCTCGAAGCGGCTGGCCTTGACCCCACCGTCATTGTGGGCGGAAAGGTAAAAAACTATGGCTCCAATAACGTCATGGGTTCCGGACAATACATTGTGGTGGAAGCCGACGAATACGACCACTCTTTTCTCACCCTCACGCCCTGCATCGCGGGGATTACCAATGTCGATACAGATCATTTGGACTGCTATCGCAATCTGGAAGACATCAAAGGCGCGTTCACCGAATACGCCAACAAAGTGCCGTTTTTTGGCAGCGTGATCTGCTGCCTGGATGATCCAGGGGTGCAATCCATCCTCCCCAACATCAACAAAAGAATAGTCACCTACGGCTTCTCGAGGCAGGCCGACATCCAGGCCAGCAATATCCGCATGCAGGATTTATCGGCTGAATATGATGTCCGCTACAAGGATTACAACCTGGGACGCATCAAGATGCAGATTACCGGCCGCCACAATATCCAGAACTCCCTTCTGGCAGTTGGCATCGGCCTGGAACTGGATATTCCCTTTGAACACATCCAGAATGGGCTGAGGGAATTCAATGGAGTTTACAGGCGCTTCGAATTGAAGGGAGAGGTGGAATCCATCACAGTTTATGATGATTACGCCCATCATCCCACAGAAATAGCCGCCACCCTGGATGGCTTCCGCGAAAGCACGAAGAGGCGGATTGTAGCTTTATTCCAGCCCCACCTTTATTCCCGCACCAGAGATTTTTACGAACAGTTTGGCAAGTCATTTTTCTCTTGCGACTGCCTGATCCTGGCACCCATCTATCCAGCGCGGGAACAGGAAATCCCGGGCGTATCCTCAAAGCTGATCGCGGACGCGGCGATCCAGTCCGGCCACCACAATGTATTGCTGTTGGAAAGCAACGCTGATATAGTGCCAAAAACCTTGTCTATCCTGCAACCTGGCGATGTTTTAATCACCATGGGCGCGGGTAACATCTGGCAGTATGGCGAAGAAATATTGGGAAAACTGCAAAAAGCTGTTGACAAAAACAGTAAAGCAAAAAAACTAAGCGACTTAGAGACCTAATACGAAAAACGAAGAAAATGAACGGGGAATTGTAATGGATTCATTTAACAGCAAGGTACGGACTTCGCCCAAGGTTCGCAAAAAGCGAAGAGGCAGCAGCCGCCATTATCTGCTGTTTTTCCTTACGTTGGTTTTCCTTGCTGGCGCGGGGTTTGGGGTTTATACCCTGCTTTCTCGTCTGCCCTGGCTCAATCTGCAATCGATCCAGGTCAGCGGAAACTCATGCCTTGAGGATTCCCTGCTCATCAACATTGCCAAGCCTTTGCTGGGCAAAAACCTGCTTACCATTTCCAAATCGGAGCTTGAGGCCAGCCTTACGCGTTTCGCCAGGGTTCGCGAAGCCAGGGTCAGCCTACGCCCTCCCCACTCGCTTAAGATCAGCATCGTTGAACGCAAAGGATCTTTATACGTGAAAAGCGCCGAGGGCGACCTCTTTCCCATCGATGACGGCGGCTTGGTGCTTGAGCAGTTTGGCAATGTTTACGCGGAAGACCTTCCCGTCGTGGGCATCCACCTGGCCAACAAAGACCTGAAACCCGGACGCAAGCTCAAGAACAATGCCCTGCAGAGAATCCTGAAGATGCATGGCAAGATCCGCGAAACTGCGCCGGGATTCTTGCCCCAAATATCTGAATACTACTGCGTGGATAACACAGTATATATAATCGACGCCAAATATGGCACCCGGATCATCCCCGGTTCCGATAAACTGGATAAGCAATTGAAGAGATATCAGTTCGTGCAGGACAATGGCAATATCGACCGCAATTCCGTGGTGGACCTTCGTTATGCCGACCAGGTTGTGGTCAGGAAAGGTATCTGAGATGAAAAATAACATGATAACTGCCCTCGATATTGGTTCCTCCTTCGTTCGGGTTCTCATCGCCAAAACCGCCAAAGATAACAGTCTGGAGGTTCTGGGCAGCAGTGAAGTGCCATCCAGCGGGATTGAGAAAGGGATCGTCAAAGATATCGAAGCGGTATCCGAATGCGTCAAAAAAGCCCTCCAGGAAGCAGAAAAAGCTTCCGGGCTCAAAGCCGTGAACATCTTCACCAACATTACCGGCGAACACATCCGTTCCAACGTGGGCGACGGGCGCATTTCGATTCCCTCAGAAAGTCCCAATGAACCCGGCGAAATCTCTCAGGATCATGTGGATCAGGTCATTAACGATGCCAAAAACGGGATCAAAATCCTAAAAGGATATGAGCGCGCCACGATCCTGCACGGCATCCCGCAAAGCTTTGTTATCGATGGACAGGATGATATCCACAACCCGGTGAAGATGAATGGTTTTCACCTTATAACCAAAGTTTACACCATCTTTGGCGACATCACTCCGCTTAGGAATCTCGCCAAATGCATAGAGCTGGCTGGCTACGACATCGATCCGGACAATTTTGTGCTCAACCACATTGCCGTCAGCGAAGCGGTGCTTACGGAAGACGAGAAACGCCTGGGCACCGTCCTGATCGACATTGGCGGCGGCACCTGCGACATCAGCCTCTTCCGCAAGGGCGTCCTGGAAAAGGTCATGGTAGTTCCCATGGCTGGCTCCGCGATCACAGAAGACCTTGCCATCGGGCTTAAAACCACCATCTCCAGCGCCGAATACATCAAAAAAGAGTATGGCAACGCCTATGCCGCCAGCGTCGATCCCAACGTTGAGATCGAAGTGGATGGCATCAGCGGCAGGGAAAGCCACTCCCGCACCCAGTATCTGGTGAGCCACGTGATCCAGCACCGCGTGGAGGAAATGCTGTCCCTTTGTTATGACAAGCTCAAAAACTGCTACACTCCGGAGCTTGTAACCGCCGGCATAGTGCTTACAGGTGGAACTGCCCGCCTGCAGCAGATCGACCGCGTTGTGGAATCGGCTTTTAACATGCACACCAAGATCGCCAGGCCGAATGTTTCCAGGCTCACTGGCCTGGTCGGCAGTTTGGACGATCCCGCCTGGGCTACCGCCGTTGGCCTGCTCTATCATGTGGCCGCGTTGGACAGGGAACTCAAAACCTCGTCGTTCAGCCTTGGCAAGATTAAAAACAACAAGATTTTCGACAGTATCAAAAAAATTATAAAAGACTTTACTACTGCGTAGTTAAGGGGGAAAACACAATGATCGAGTTTGACGAAAGACCAGCCCAGATAGGCACCAACATCAAAATTGTGGGAGTAGGCGGAGCTGGCGGCAACGCCGTGAACACCATGATCGAAAAAGAGCTTTATGGTGTGGAGTTCATCGCCGCCAACACGGATATCAGCGATCTGGTCAAGAGCCAGGCCAAGATGAAGCTGCAGTTGGGTAAAAAGCTCACCCGCGGCCTGGGCACCGGGGCAAATCCCGATGTGGGCAACCGCAGCGCGGAAGAATCCAAGGAAGAGATTATCAGCCACCTGGAAGGCGCGGATATGGTGTTCATCACCGCCGGCATGGGTGGTGGCACTGGAACCGGCGCCGCTCCCGTGATCGCCAAAATTGCAAGGGATCTGGGCATCCTCACCCTGGGCATAGTCACCACTCCCTTCCCCTTCGAAGGGAAGAAACGCCACAGCAACGCCGATGAAGGCCTGCAAAACCTGCGCGAGTTTGTGGATACCCTGATCGTGATCCCAAATTCCAAGCTTTGCGAAATATACTCCGATCTGACCCTGGTAGAGGCGTTTCACCGTGCCGATAATGTCCTGTATGAGGCGGCAAAAGCCATTTCGGATATCATCAATATACCCGGGCTGGTTAATGTGGATTTCGCCGATGTTAAAACCGTGATGCAAAACATGGGCTTCGCCCTGATGGGCACGGGCACCTGCGAAGGAGAAAACCGTGCCGTAATGGCGGCCAAAGCTGCCATCAACAATCCCCTGCTTTCCGATATCAGCCTCCAGGGATGCAAAGCCCTGCTTATCAATATCACCGCCGGCAACGATATCAAGATGAGCGAGTTTGAAGAGGTTTCCAGCGTTATCGTAAACGAAACCGGCTCGGACGCCAACATCATCATGGGCATCATCATCGATCCCGAAATGGTCAACAAAGTCTCCGTTACCATCATCGCGACCGGATTGAGCAGCCTGATCGAGGAAAAGGTTTTGGATTTTCCCTCCATTCAGGTTCAGCAGCCAGCAGCCCCCAGGGAACCGCGCAAATCAAAACCTGATGAAAACATAGAAGATATCTTTGCCCGTATCGGCATCAACCAAAACAGCCCCAAAGACGATAACAGCGAACAGGATGAGGAAAGCATGCGGCATTACACACCCCGCACAGACCTGCCTTCCTTCCTGAAAGCTTTGGATTAGCTTCCCAAATCCCTGCTTAGGTCTCTCAACGGACACCTTGTCCGTACCGTCGGCGCCCTCCCCCTGCCGACGGTTTTTTTTGCCCTCGTTCGTGGGAGTCAGCTAAGTCTATGTTTTTCTGTATCTGCGCATATCTGCGTGAACCGTGTGACAATGCCACAACGTTAGCCCAGCAACAAACCCCACCAGACACCAAAGCCGTGTCATCCCGGCCTAACGGGGTCCTCGCCGGATCGGCAACGATCCGTTGGGGTGAGATAGATTGACCCGGGATCCAGTCTTTTAGAATAATCATCCACAAATTACACAAATTAACACGAATTAAAAGAACAGGATTAGGGTGAGTGTCCAGCCAAAAATCAACCACCCGACCACAAAACACAGCACACCAAACCGCAAAACCGTGTCATCCCGGGCAAGCGTGCTTGACCCGGGATCCAGTCTTTTGGAAATAACCGTGGAAAGGTGAAATAGATATCCAGTTATAATAATGCAGCTAAACTGTGTTACGATGAATAGGCAGTTAGTTTGAGGTTTTGCCTTTTCTCCGGGTCTTGATGCTGTGATCCGGATACTGGTGCCATAGCGCGAGTTCCTTTTGTTTCCTTATCTCACCCGGTTTTGGGATGTGGATGGGTTTCCCCGTTTGGTAGTCCAGGCCAGTATAATACATACAGGTGCTCACAGTCATGGGTGTGGGGGTAAATTCCTGCACCTGTTCCACGCGCAGATTGTGCTTCATCAGCCACGCCCGCAGCTCCAGAGCGTCCTGAAGGGTGGTTCCGGGGTGTCCGATTATCAGATAGGGGATGATCTGGCGCTTGATGCCGCCCTTTTTGCAGGCCGCGAAAAACTCTTTGGCAAATTCTTCGTACAGGCTGACCGATGGCTTGCCCATCAGCTCCAGCACCCGGTCAACACTGTGTTCCGGCGCCAGTTTCAACCTGCCCCCCGTGTATTTAGTGGCCAAAGCCGCTATGTATTGGGGGCTTCGTAAAGCGAGGTCGTGCCTCACTCCGGACGCGATGAATACGTGCTTGACTCCGGGCAGTCTTTCGATCTCGTCCAACAGAGCCAACTGGGCTTGGTGGTCTGGCAACAGGTTTTTGCAGATGGAGGGGTAGAGGCAGGAGGCGCGCTTGCAACTGGCGGGAAAATCCAGCTTACAGGCAGAGGCGTACATGTTTGCCGTCGGCCCGCCGACATCTGTGATAGTCACAGACTTTCCCTGACGCAAAACCATCGACCTCGCTTCCGCAACAATCGAATCCTGGGATCGCGATTGCAGCCGGCGTCCCTGATGGCTGGAGATGGCGCAGAAATTGCATCCTCCATAACAGCCCCGGTGTGAGGTTATCGAGCTTTTTATCTGCTCGAAGGCGGGAATTGTTGCCCCCTGATAGCGCGGATGGGGTGCGTATTCAAAAGGCAAGCTGTGAATGGCGTCCAGTTCGTCAGGTTTCAGGCTGGCGGCTGGAGGATTGTGCTTGATCCAGCGGCCGCCGTTCTGCTGATACAGGACTTGTTCCTGATGATTGTTCTCAAACAGCATGGTCATCCGCCTGAAGGTCGGCTTGTCCACGCAGGCTTTGTTGTCTGGCAGGATCAGACTGTCCGGAGCGGGGGGCAGGGGACTGAAGACAACCGTGCCTCCGATACCGGTCAAATGCTCTGGCTTCGTTCCCGCTTGCAGCGCCGAAGCTATTTCCAGGCTGGCTTTTTCGCCCATGCCGTAAACCAGGAAATCGGCCTTGGTGTCTGCCAACAGACTTCCCCGTATCTTGTCCTGCCAATAGTCGTAATGCGCGATGCGGCGCAATGATGCTTCTATGCCGCCCAAGACCAGGGGCACGTTCTTGTAGATCCTTTTCAGGGCGTTGGCATACACAAGGGTGGCGCGGTCCGGTCTCAGGCCAGCCACTCCGCCGGGGCTGTAGGCGTCGTCATTCCTGCGTTTGCGTTGAGCGGTATAGTTGCTCACCAGGGAATCCATGTTCCCGGCTGTGATGCCAAAAAACAGGCGTGGTCTGCCCAAAGCCATAAAATCCTCGTCCCTGGACCAGTCAGGTTGAGGGAGGATCCCGACCCGGAATCCGGCTGCCTCCAGATATCTGCCAATCACAGCCGCTCCAAAACTGGGATGATCCACGTAAGCGTCCCCGTTTACGATTATGATATCCAGTTCAAGCCAGTTACGGGCTTTGGCTTCAGCCAGATTGGTGGGAAGAAAAGGCATTTGCGTCTGCTAAAAAAGCGGGGCAAAAGCATAGCTCTCGCCCCTGAAACAGCTTTTCTGATGCGGAAATCAGGGATTGACCCGGATAATGTTGATTGCCTGGGTTCCCTTGTCTGTTTCCATCAAGTCGAAAGTTACAATCTCATCCTGTTCCAAAACTTTCAGATCCCTGGGTGAGTTGGTCACGATGGATTTCCAGTGCACGAAATATTCTTTGTTGTCTTCCGTTATAATAAAGCCGTAACCTTTATTTTTGTTGAACCATTTGACTTTGCCTTTCATTGATACCTCATAAAGTTAGTTAATCCATTAATAATATAAGCCATATTCAGTCAATATAAAAGTGAAATCTTGCAACTTATTTGTTAATCCGAGTCTGGCTTGAGTTTTTTTCATTGACTTTTAGGACAGGCGCGGGAAACTTGCCTTGCTGGTTCTGGTGTGCAACTGCCTATATTGGCGGTGTCTTGCGCCCAAGCCAAGAACGTGCATAGAGGTTTGCTTGAATAGTTCCCGGATTCTGCTGGTCGATGATGACAGGCTGCTGCGAGAGGTAATTGGAGAGTTCCTCGCTTCCCGTGGTTTTGAGGTCGATACTGCGGAAGACGGATTCCAGGCGCTCATCAAATTCTCCCCGGGAAAGTATAACCTGATCATGATAGACTGCGTAATGAAAAGCATGAGCGGGCTACAGTTGATGCAGAGCATCCAAAAGCGTGACCCCAATGCTTTTTGCCTGATTATGACCGGCTACCAGTATCTGGAACAGGTGCAATCAGTCATGCGGGAAGGTTTTTCAGACTACATTGTCAAGCCATTTCGCCTGCTGGAACTCCTCAATCTGGTTAAGAAATATGTATGACCTGCTGCTTCGGGAACCCTCTTCTGAGGGTTTAGGCTCGTCCATTCCGGTCTGGATCCATCCTGACTTTCTTCAGGCTGTCGCGTCGTTGCATGGTGCAAAATGCTGGCAACTGATCTGCTATAAGGGTGAGCAGTTGGTCGCTGCTTTGCCTGTCTTCGAGAAACGTAACTTGGGAATATCCCGTCTGATCTCGCCTCAGATCGCTTACTATCAGGGATTGTGGTTTTGGTGGGAAGAGGGACGCGCTCCCAATCGAATTCTGTTGGATGAGCTTCGTGTAATCGGCGAGGTGGCAGAATATCTCAAAAAACGCTATCGCCTCCTGCACTTCAATCTCGCGCCTCATAACAAAGATGTGCGGGGTTTTGTCTGGAGCGGATTGAAGGCAAAACCGCTTTATACCTTTGTACACAACTTGGGACAGCCTTACTGTCTTCTCAGAGACGAACGCAAAAAACTCAGGTTGGCAGAAGAGCAGAATTACGTCTGGGAAGAGAGATTTGCCCCGCGGCAATTCATTGACCTGCATAAAAGCTTGTACACCCGCAAAGGGAAACAATTCAATATAGGATATCCTGAATTGGAACAATGGCTTTGCCAGTTACAGCAAAAAAAGCTGCTCAGCCAGTTCAACCTGGTAAAAGACGGTGAGATTGTGAGTTCCAACATTGTCCTGAGCGGTGAAGCTGAAGACTGCGCTTATACCATCATGCGCAGCACAAGGGAAGAAGACCTGCGCCTGGGGGCCAGCACCCTGCATAGCAAACTGCTGGTGGAAACGCTGGCAGGCAGGTATCGCAGCCTGGATTTCTGCGGGGCAAACACCCCTGAAGTTGCACGCTTCAAAGCCGCCATGGGCTTCCAGTTGCAGGTTTTTTACCAAATATCAAACAGGTGAAAGTTATGAATAGAATTACAGTCCTTCTGGGCGGGGATTCCTCCGAGCGCGAAATCTCCCTGCTTAGCGGAAAAGCCATCGCCAACGCTTTGCGCTCCCTGGGAAACGATGTGTTGGAGGTCAATCCCGCGGCTGAACGGGATTTTTGCCAAGTGATTAGCCAGATTAAGGATTTCGGCTCTGATCTGGTGTTCCTTGGCCTGCACGGGGGAGCTGGAGAAAACGGTGAGATACAGGCCGCCCTTTCCCAGGCGGGGCTGCGCCATACCGGCTCGGGATACAAATGTTGCGCTCTGACGATGGATAAATATGTCTCCAAACTCGTTGCGGCAGCCGAGGGAATACCTGTGCCAGACCACATTCTGATGCGCGGGGACTATCTGCAGGACTACAATGATCCCAACGACTACCAGGGCATAGCAGACCATCTGGGTCTGCCGCTGATCGCCAAGCCCAACGACGGCGGTTCCTCTGTGGGCATATCCAAAGTGGAGCGCATCGAACAACTCAAACCTGCTGTCCAACTGGCGCTCCAGTATTCTTCCAGCGTCCTGCTGGAAAGGTTTATCGCCGGTCGCGAACTCACGGTGACGGTTTTGGCTGGCAAAGCCCTGCCTCTGGTGGAGATCAAACCCAAAAGCGGCTGGTATGACTATGGCAATAAGTATAAAAAGGGCAGTTCAGACTACATTGTCCCCGCTGAAGTGGATGAATCGCTGTCCCAGCTCGCGCAGCTATACGCAGAAAGGCTCTGGCAGGCGTTTGGCTGTGCCGGGTATGCCAGGATGGACTTCCGCTACGATGGGGAGAAGCCCTATTTCCTGGAGGTCAACACCCTGCCGGGAATGACCGAACTCAGCCTGACTCCCATGGCGGCCAAAGCTGTGGGCTTGAGCTTCAACGATCTGATCAGCACTATTGTAGAGCTGGCTCTCAAGGGTTAATCCCTCCCAATATAACGCGCAAAAAAAGCCCGGATGATTTTCTCCGGGCTATTCATTGGTATGTTTTCTCAGTTGTCAGGGTGTATTCTTATCAACATGGCTGATTAGCCTGCTCAGGCAATTGACGTAGGAACCGAGTTCGTTGTCATACCAGCCGAAGATCTTGGCATGGGTCACCGGAACCTTCACATCCAGTCCATTCTTGATTCCGGCAGCTTCCAGGGCTTCCCTGGGGACGGGAATGAAACCGGTCTTGGTGTCGGTTTCATGTGCTTCGATGGTTACCGCCGCCTGGCTGCCAATCATATCGACCGACACATTTTGTCTTTCGGTATATATGAGCAAATCTTTTTGGGTGGTTTCTGACGCATCCTTGAACACTTTATTGAGCAGCGCGCGGTTGACGATGGCTTCGTTTTTATCGTCCAGGCCGGTTTGGAAGGTGGCGTTCAGGATTATCAGAGACACCGTGTTGGTGGGAATGCGCACCGAATCCGCCATGAATCCCACACTCTTGATTTCGGATATCACCTGCATCAAAGCTTTGGCCGCGCCGGTTGTGCTGAGGATGATGTTGTTCATCAGCGAGCGTGACTTACGCAGGTCTGAAGCCCCGGTTTTGGGTACTGAATCCAGGATGCTTTGTGTGTTTGTGGCGGCGTGGATGGTGGTCATGCAGGCTGTCATGATCTTGGATGTCGCCTCGTTTTCCAGCAGGGGTTTGATCATGTGGGCCAAGCCTGTGGTGGTGCAGGAAGCAGCGGAGATCACATTGTGTTTCTGGGGGTCGTATTCATCGTGGTTGATGCCATAGATCATTGTTATGGCGTCAGGATTCTGGTCGATGGGGCCGGATTTGCTTTTGAAAGGCGCGGAGGTAATCACTTTCACGGCTCCGGCCGCCAGATGGCCTCTCAGACAGGGTTTGCCGCCATCGGGCATGAGGTTCGGATCCACAAAATTACCAGTGCAGTCGGCCACTATGCGCACGCCCTCAGCCTGCCAGTTGATATCCTTGGGATCGCGGGCGGTGCGTAAGATTTTCACCGGGATGCCCTCTATTTCCAAAAGTTGTTGGGTGGGATCCAGGATTTTGATCTCGGCTTTCCTGCCCACGCATCCGAACAGGAATTTGTGCAGATTGCCATAGGTAGAATCAGTCTCGATCACCTGAATCAGGTCGTCCATGGTCTTTCCCACTTCCCTGCCGCAGTTGACGATAATACCTTCAAAGTTGCGCAAGTGGATCTGGTTCCACAAGAGCAGCTTACCTATCCTGCCGAGTCCGTTGATTCCCAGCAGTTTCTTGTTTTGCAGATTGAGGTTCATGATCTTCTCCTTCTGTGTATTTTTATTGATTCTGTTAAACTCGTATCTTTTCAACCGGGTAATGTCCAAGATAAATGCCCCCGCTTCCTGCGTCAAGGGCGATGGCATCCCCGTTGCGCAGGTTTACAGTTCCAATCCTGCAGTGCGACTTGGCTTCAAAGACCTTCAGCTCCCGGCAGTTGACAATGCCGATGATGCCCAGGCGGGAGGCGGTCACGGCCGCGTGTGAGGTTACTCCTCCCCTCGCGGTGAGCAAGCCCTGGCAATCGAAAAGAAGATCCATATCATCGGGGACAGTGTCCGGCCTCACCAGGATAATGGGCAGGCCGCTTTCCTTGAGAGAATCGATGTCCTCCCGGGAAAAAGCCACCAGGCCGTTCAACACGCCTTTGCCGATGCCGATGCCCCTTCCAATGAGCTGCAGATCCTGCTTGGGAGTGTTAAAGACCGTGTATTCCCTGGATTTGGCGATCACCTGGTTCCGTGTCTGGAGGATAAACAACTGCTCTTCCTGGGGGCCTTCGAAAGTGAATTCTATTTCCTGGTGCGGATAGCCCCGTTCTTCGATCAGTTGCCTGGCGATTCGTTCCAGACGGTTGTAGATCAAGGGGAAATCCGCTTCCAAAGACTTGCCGGGGTCGCTCTTGGAGCGTTCACGCTGGGCTTCGGAAATGGGCAGGGTGTGCACCAGGCCAGCCACCACATCCTCGCCCTGGCTGCAGAGGGTAAAATCCCCGTTGAGGTTGATGCCGGGCTTTTTGCTGTGCACGCTGTGGGTGAAGAGCACTCCAGTACCGGAATCAGGGCTGATGTTTCCCAACACCATGCGTTGCACGATCACGGCCGTGCCCCATTCATCCGCGATGTGCATTTTCTGGCGGTAGAGCCTGGCGCGTTCCGTATTCCAGCTATCCAGAACATGCACAATGGCTTGCTTGAGCTGCAGAAACGGATCCTGTTGCATTTCTATCCCGTGCCCGGCCAAGACCTGTTTGTAATCAGCGCACATCTGCTTCATTTGTTCGGGAGTGAACTGTGTTTTGAGGCTGACGCCGTGACGGTTCTTATATTCGATCATTACCGCGTCAAACTCGTCGCGGTCGATGTTGTAGGCCATGCCCCAGCTTTGGATGAGACGCCGGTAGCAATCCCAGGCAGTCCAGCCGAAATTGTGCTTATGGCTCAGGCTTTCCGTGATCTCGTCGTTCATGCCGATATTTAAAAAGGTGTTCATCGCTCCGGGCAGCGACATTGCAGCTCCAGAGCGCGCAGAAAACAACAGCGGGGACTGGGGATTGCCGAAACCCAGGCCGGTGCGCGCTTCCAGTAATCCGACATTGTGCCTCAGATATTCATCAAGTTCGCTGGAGATATCCGGATGGGCGCTGATTACGCCCCGATGGCTGAAAAGCTCCGTCGTGATCACAAAACCGGGGGGGATGGGGAACTCGTAGCGGTGCATCCTTTTCAGGAAAAAGCCCTTGGAACCAAGCAACACCTGGTTTTCGCCCCGGGTGTCCCGGCTGTCCAAATGGATGAACAGCCTGTCCGGATCGTAGCTCATCACGCGTCTGACATCCTCGGGCTGGAAAATGGACTTCATATTGTTCAGGGAGAGGATGATCTGCGCCGTGAAGTTATCCAGTTCCTGCACCAGGAATGATGAGGAAAGCAGCTTGCGGTAAAACTCTTCCGCCTGCTTCTGGATCACGCTTTTGGGGGTTCCGGGAGGGCTAATGATGCCCAGTTCGAACTCGTGGTCGTAAAAGCGGTAAAAATACTCGTCGATGATCTCGTTGATGCTGTCTTTCAGCAGTTGAAAGATATCCCTGTATTGGTTCAGGGACAAGGTGGCGATCTGGCGGCTGGATTTCAACATCTCCAAAGCCGACCCGAATGCCTCGTTGTTGATCCCTTCATGCTGTAGCACCAGATGGATCAGCTCCATAACCCTGACGATGCGCTTGAGTATTTTGGCGGAGATATAGGAGAGGTTGATCTGCGCGACATGCCTTTCGATCAGGCGTTTGATCACGTTTTCCAGCCGGAAGATCATCCCGAAGGCTTCCAGTTTCGGCTCCCGGTATTGCCCGTACATCGATGGGATGCCTGCCGCGATATGCCTCTTGTAATATATGTTTTCCCAACCCTGGCTGGGTTTGGGATCCAGGATGACCCCATTGAGGATGCCGATATACTCCAGCATCTGGCGGATGGCGCTCTCGTAATCGGCGCGGCGCAGGGCTTGTTGCAGCTTGTATTCGGCTTTCTGGTCAAAGAACGGATAACGCTTGAGGAATTTTACAATGTCGTAAGGATCGAGGTTATACTTGTCCAGCAGCAGGTAATATATGTGGCAGAGGTTGATCAGCCGCTTTTGCTCGTATCCGGGATTTTCGCCAAATTCCCCGAACAACCTGGATACCCGTTGCCAGGACAGGTTCAGCAGCTTGTCCGGATCCAGTCCTTTTTTATCCAAAAAGCTCCGCAGGAACCTGTGTTGCGCCTGGGTCTGCCCGTCGGGTTGAGAGATATAGAAAGCCACGTCTGCGGGGATGATGCCATCCAGGTGGCTGGGATCCAGGTCATGCCAAAACCACATGATCTGGCGCACCAGGTTGATATGGGTATTGTTGCTTTCCGTGTGCACCTGCTTGCGCAGAAAGTGGATCAGGCGGTCGCTTCTGCCGCTCATCTCGTCGATGGCGGTCGTGTAATCCCTTATTTCCCCTTCCGCGCCAATCTCGTTGAAAAAGACCGGGAACAGCCTCAGCAGGTGTTTCACTTGCACGAAATAGGGTTTGATATCGGAGTTCAGGAACTGGCTGACGTCTTTTTGGAAGAGGTCGGTATCGGAAATGAACACCCCTTTGACCGTCAGGTTGATGATCAGGGCGGAGAGCAGTTCCTCGGTGCGGGGCATATCCATGCCGATTAGTTCCAGCCAGACCCGGATATTCTTGATGTGGTTTTTATCGGCGCATATCTGCCACTCTTTGTTGATCTCGACCTTTCCGGGGGGGACAAAGCCCAGGTCAATGGTCTTGCGCACGCATCTCTGGATAAGCTCGCCATCCTGGGTGCTGATCACGGCCCTGCCAATCGTGAGGACGCAATCGAGCACGATGCTCTGGTGGGTGGCGCGGAACCCCTTGAGCGAGTCGAACACAGAATCCAGCAACAGCATTATCTGGTGGGGATTCATGGCGTTTTGCAGGTCGGCAAGCTGGCGGTTCAGATCCCAGAGCAGGTGGTCGGAAAGGTCGGCCATGCCCGGCAGGGCAAGCAGGTAAAAGATGTAATGTATCCTGGCGTTCAGACCCGTAAAACTGCCAATCAGCGAACGGTGCAAGGCGGCTATCTCGCCGTAGGAGGGGATTTTTTCCAGGTCGGAGGATCGGGTGGCGGCTTGCAGCTCGCTCTTGAGGCGCTGAAAGTAAGCCTTGCCGATCTGTCCGCTCAGCTTTTCCACCTGGGGCAGGAGGGGGTCCTGGAGCCGGGCATGCCAGTTTTCGATATCTGTCATGGCCTCCCACTCGGCGAGGGAACCTGCCAGTTGCGCCAGCAGGAAATCCCCGGCCCGCGCTTCAAACTCCCGGCTGTCTTCAGAATCCAGGCGCCGGATCACCTTAAAGAGGCTTTTCCGGCAATATCCGGACGCATGGGTGAACAGCCCGGGCTCCTCTCCAGCCCAATCCTCCAAAAAAGCCAGGGCTCCAAAGTAGAGGTGCTGGGGAATCTCCCCAAACTCCGCCAGCGCCGACACCAGCTCCAGATACTCTTGCAGCAGCCTTTTCCTCAGCGCTTTGCTTTGAGCCAGGGAGCGCATGCGGTCCACCAGGCTGAAGATCACGCTTACAGCCCTATCCCTCTCCGGATGGCGCGCGTAGAGCCACAGGTCGGGGATCAGGCTTTGCCGCATCAGGTTCAGGGCCAGTTCCAGATTGGCAAAGGGGTGGTAAAGCTCGTCCAAAAATGCCCTGAAGCGTTGATGGATGCCAAAATAATCCATGCTCAGGCCAAGCAGCCACAAGGCATCCGGCGGAATCTCTATTGAGGCAACTCTGGTCAGGGCAAGGTTGTCCACCAGAGCCTTTGATTTGAGATCTTCCAATACTCCCTCAGGGTGAAATTTACTTTCTTCCATCAAAAAACAGCGTTGCTTTCTGTCAAGCAGATAAGACTGGCATTCGCGCCAATATCCCCATAGCGCAATTTGCCAGCGCGAGGGGAACAGGTTTTGGAGCTGCCCTGAGGCTCAGTCCCTGATCAGGAGCTTTTTATGGCTGGTCCTCTGATACGCGTCTGTGATCCTGAGCAGGTAAATCCCCGCTGATAGCTCCGGGATTCTGTACTCATTGGATGTCTGCGAGGCAAGGGACAGGTCTTCGAGGTATTGGCCCCTCAGGTTGTAAAGCTTCACGGAACTGGTGGGAGCGTCACTCTCCAGCTTGAGCAGCCCCTGCGATCTGGCAGGGTTGGGATACAGCGTCACTTTGTTTGGTTTGGGAGCCAGAGGATCATCGCTTTCCACACAGAAATCCCCCCGGTAGCTTTTCAAGAGCTCCGTACCTTCATAGCGCTCAAAGATAAACCAGATGGCTTCATCGTTGTTGTAAATACTGGGATATGTTAACGAGTAAGATGGATCTTCTGAGAAATCAACCTGTATCCAAGTCTGGGAATCCAAATCTGCCACCCTGGCAAAAAAGCCTGGAGACTGCCAGCCCATCAGAAGCAATTTGTTAGCAAAAAATGTAGCATTAACACTTAAGGCACTTTCAGTTGTAGCTGGGAACCCTGAGTAGTTGCTGAAGCTGTTCGCTCCATTGTAACGCTTAATAACGAAGCCGGAGCTTGGAGGCTCATCATAGGGCGTGGAAGTATAGACAAAGAGGTAAAGAGAGTCCGGCAGGCTCAGGATAGGGTGGATTCGAAAAGTGCTGGGATGCCATTCACCATACAGGCTCCAAGTCACTAAATCAATATTGCCATTATTGATCATGATTGAACCAGTTCCCATTTCGTCAGGGCAGGAATAATCTGTATAATAGAGGCCTTCCTGAAATCTGTAGGTAGTCCAGAACTCCCAGTTAACGAGATTAGTCTGAATAAGGTTGTGGCCGCTATCCAGCAGGTATGTGTGAAATGGGGCATTGTGATCTACTCCCGAGATCAGCAGATACTCATTACCCAGTCTCTCAAACTCGTAATCAATGCCGGGTACCTGAACCACTGTGTTTGCCTGGTTGGCGGCCAGCTCCCAATGCTTCAGGTCAGTATTGGCAAAAAAGTAAATATGCCCCTCGCCAAAGTGTTGCAGCCTGCGGAGTATGAAGAAATCAGTGGCTGAGCCAGGGACATTGAGCTGGTGGAATTGGGCGTTGCCGGCATAGTCCAGGGAGATTGCGCCCAACCAATCCGCGTGATGGGTATAGACCCACAGCTTGCCATAAATACGTTCCCCCTTGTGACAGAGCAGGGGGCTGGCAAGATTGGGGGGAAGCGCCTGTTGCCAGATAACCTGGCTGCTCACCTCGCCGGAGTAGGATGAATGGCTCCTTTTCAGGATTTGCATCATACCGTCAGTTTCGCTGTAGCTGTAAAGGTTGAGAACGGAATCCACCTCCGCCAGAAAGTATGGGCTTGTGATCTCGGTGGTGCTCGTATGTGTAAAGAACAGACGCTCTTCCGCGCTGAGCGTCAGGCCAGCGAACAATATGAGTGAAAGTACAATATAGCGTTTCATATCGACTCCTCAATTCCTGATGTCATTATCGGGAAGGGTCGAATTGTTGTCAAGTTTTATCTCGGTCATTCCGCTGAGTATAAGTAAAGCAAAATATGTGATATGGAACAAAATGTATAAATCGCCGCTAAAAACTTCAAATACAATCCCTGAAAACCAGATATGTCCAAGTCCACCATAACTGTGACGCGTCTTGCTTGTCACAGGCGGAAACAAATTGACTGCTTTACCAGTCCCTGCTTTTCTTCTTTCACCATTCACATAATATTTGCCAACCTTCCTCAATATCCGTAACACCGCTCTCCTTTGATACCAAAGGAGTTAGCGCCATCATCCTTAGGTATGCGGTTGCAAAGTTAAGGATGACCCCAGGAAGATCCAAGGCCGAGCCAGGGAACCAAATGAGGGAGCAGGAAGGAGGTCAGCGGTTTGTGAAAGCAGTCACCTTGTAAAAACTACGTGGTAGTGCCGCGGCTCCGCTATGGATGAAAACGGTTCCGGAACTCTCTCCGAGATACTGATACACTCCGTCAGCATCCTGGGGTTGATAATAAATCCTGTAGCCGGAGGGTGACAGCGGATTGCCCGCTGTATCATATCCTACTGGCAGCCAAGTGAGGCGGATATTATTTCCGACGCGCTCTGCTTGCAGGCCTTCCGGTTCGCGGGGTTGAGGCGCTGACATCCAGCTCAGTTCAGCGGCAAAGATGTCGTAGCCGCCAACGTTTTCAAGCGGATACGCACCCAGGTTAAACGAGGATAAATAGATTCCACAGAGCAGCAGATCGCCCCCAGGGCCCATTTGCAGGCCATAGGCAACATCGTCGTCTGCGCCTCCCCAGCCTTGAGCCCAAGTCCAGGCACCCTGGTTGTCAAGACGCGCCGCGAAAATGTCTCCGTATCCTGACGAAGCAAGGTTATAGCCGCCAAAGGAAGCCTGACCCTGAAAGGTGCCGCAGATTCCGATTCCGCCCCCGGCATCCAGACCGATCCCGTAGGCCCGATCCGTTAAAGTTCCTCCCGCGCTGCTGGCCCAGAGCCAGTTTCCTGCCCCGTCCAAGGCAGCGACGAAGGTGTCATATCTTCCGGCGCCAGCCAGAGTCGTGGACCCAAATGAAGCGTTGCCCCAAAAACTACCGCAGAGATAGGCACCGCCTGAGGGCGAACAGACCAGGTCCCTTCCCTCGTCGGGTTGGATGCCGCCAGCGCTTTTTACCCACAACCAGTTGCCGCTGGAGTCCAGTTTGGCAACAAAGATATCAGATCCACCCACGCTTGTAAGGTTGGTGTCGCCAAAAGTCGCGGTGGAATTATACAGGCCAGTCAGCCAGATATTGCCGCAGGAATCGAGAGTTACCCCATAGACGCGGTCTTGTCCTACTCCGCCAGCCTGTTTGGCCCAGAGCCAGTTTCCCCCGGAACTGATCTTTGCAACGAAGATGTCATCCTCTCCGTTGCTGGTGATCGCCAAAGAGCCGAAATTGGCTGAACCTCGAAAACAACCTGTCACTATGGCATTTCCAGAGCCATCAAGGGTCAAGGATCTGCCTTCGTCGTTGTCATTGCCCATTCCAGCGTGGATAGCCCAGAGCCAGTTGCCGTTGGCATCAAGCTTGGCAACAAAGATATTGGTGGATGATCCGGTTGCAGTAAGCGTGGTACTGCCGAAGACAGCGCCGTTGCGGTACGCGCCGGTGATGTAGGTGTTTCCGGAAGCATCCACAGCGATATCGTAGGCAACGTCATCCGTACTGCTGCCCGCCTGGCTTACCCAGAGCCAGTTTCCAGCAGCATCAAGCTTGGCGACAAATATATCCGCTCCTCCCAGGGAGTTTAGGGTGTTGCTTCCGAAGTTGGCGCTGCCTCTGAATTCTCCGCAGATATACACATTGCCTTGGGCATCCCGGTCCACTGCCCATCCCCGGTCTGTGAGGTCAGATCCGGCGCTCACCGCCCAATTCCAGCCCGCGGCTTGCGCGGTCAAACAACTGTAAGCCAATAGCAATAAACACATTAGATAAACTTTCTCTTTCATGTTTCCGCTCCAGAGTATAATTGATAAAACGCAAACGTTTTGGCAGGCCAGTAGCAGTTTGTCAAGTTCAATCTGCTTAACAGGGGGATTTCTTAAACGGAAAAGACATGGGGAGGTCGCTGAATATTGCGCGCAAACACATCCTTATAGAAAACTCCAAAGCCGAGTTTATCAAGTATCAAAATCAATGTATAAATGTCAATACTTCCCTTGTGTTGAAATGGTTGATTGCCGCACCAAATCCCACAAATCCAGGTAGAAAGCAGCCAGCCAGATTTGAAAAATGGCCCTCATATACTCATCGCTCATTGATCGCTGATTGAACGCTGATCAATCGCTGGGCTGTTTGTCACCCGGGCATCAATAGGTTGACGATGGGACATTGAGACATGAGGGCGATATTGTGTTTTCATTTTCTAAATATAGAGAAGCAAACAGAAAAAGCCCGGCTTTGTGGCCGGGCTTTTCCGATTTATTGATGTGTTATTTGGCGTATGGATAGGACTCATTGGAGGCGATCACTTTGTAGAAGCGCATCGCGTGGCTGAGATCCATATCGTTCCAGTAAGTATCTGTGGTTTGTCCCAGGAAGCTGTAGGTTCCGTAGGGATCGGCGCTTACCCAGATCTGATAGTAGTTCGCGTTGAGTATCGCGCTCCACTGTAATTTTACATAGTCGGGGGTGGCGTCGATATAGCTGACACTTACGTCTGGCACTGCCAGCCAGGTGAGATTGACTTTCACGTTCACGTCGTCGCTGGCTGTGTCGGTGCCGTCGCTGACCGTAAAGGTCAAGGCCTCGATGCCGTACCAGTCCGCGGTGGCGGAGAAGGTGACGGTAAGGCCGTTGATGGCAACGTTCACATTCGTGTTACCGCTGTAACTGAGGGTCAGGGTGTCGCCATCCACGTCATCCACATACTGGCTGAAATCCACCACCAGATTGCCGTTCATGTCGAACTCGAAGGTTTCGGGCAGGGCGATGGTGGGGGCGTTGTTTGCTCCTGCGGTGTCCACCAGCAGCTCGAAGGGATCGCTGGCTCCGCAGAGTGGCAACTTGGCTGATCTGCCAGTGGTATCCGTGGCCAGGATGTAGTAGTAGAGCGTCTGGCCCAGAGCGGGTGTAGGCACGCTGGCTGTCCAGTTGTTGCCGGAGACCAGGGTGAGGGGTATAGTCTGCCACTGTCCCGTGGTGCTGTGGCGGTAGGCGATGTAGGTGCTGCCGCCGTTCAGTGGGTTGCTGTGGGTGATAGTCACGTCCAGGGTCACATAGCTGTTGGCGGTCGCCGAAGTCGGCTGCACGTGCGCGAGGTGTATCATCTGCTCGTCGAAGATGGTGTGCACGCGGCAGTGAGCGGCGTCATCGGATAGCCAGGAACTACTGTAATAACCCTGCACGGTGTAACCCGGCATAGCGGTCTGATAGGCGGCGATGGCAGCCTGGTCAGCCGCTGAAGCGGTCGAGTTCCACTGTGGGACGTAGATCTTGTTATTGAAGATAAAGGAGTTGGCATAAGGTTCGTTTTCGCTGGTCTGGTCAACGCGGAAGATCTGGTAGGGAGTGCCGTAGCTGGAGGTTTTGGACTCCCAGTAGTCCACCACATTTTCCAGAGCTGTGTAGTTGGAATGGCCAACCGGCACGCGGGCGATCATCACCTTGTCCACATCCAGCAGCTTGGCGTGGCAGTCGATGTGATCGATGCTGGAGTTGGAGAGCGGATCGGCATACATGAAGTATTCATTCACGCCCAGGTATTCTGCTACCAAATCCTCGATCTCAGCCAGGGTGTAGCTGTATTCGGTAACTTGGGAATTCTGAACTCCGTCGTTCTCGGTCATGATGAGGTTGGTTGACATCATCTTGCCCTGGCCGTCGGTCATCACGTTGCCGCCGGTGGCTACCAGGGGCATATAGTAGTAACCGAAGCCAAACTGGTCATCCAGGATTGCGTTGACGGCGTTGTCATAGGGACGGTTCCGGTTGTAGCGGAAGTCCACGATGGCCATCTCGCCGTTGGCGTCGAAGATGCTCCAGGGGCCGTAGTCGCGGGTCCAGTAGGTGTTGACTCCGTCACGAATGATGAAGCTGACATTGCTCATGTTCACGCCGTTGGAGGAGAGCTGGCTGCTGGCATTACCCTGGTTGCTGGAGGTGACCAGAACGTAAACGTTGCCACGGTTGGAGAGGTCGGCGATCATGGGGTAAGGCAGGCCAAAACCGTTGGCGTAGGCAATGAGGACGCCGGTGGCGGGTTCCCATTCCGCGATGAAGCGGATATCGCTTGGTTCCACGTAAGCTTCCACGGTGAAGCTGACCGGAACAGTGAGGCTGGGTTCGTTGACCGCGTTGGAAGTGATCACCATGTTGGCGTTGTAGGTTCCGGCTGTAAGCGCTGCGGCGTTCAGGGTGAGGGTCAGCACTGTGTTACCGCCAGCCGCGATGGTGCCGGAGGTTGGGCTGACAGTTCCCCAGGTCGCGAAGCTTGAGGATGTGCTCCAAGTCAGGGCTGCCCCGCCGTTGTTGGTCACGGTCACTGTGGCTGTGGTGCTGGCGCCTTCCACTGCTGTTCCTGAAACTGAGGCAGGTGTCACAGCAATCAGAGGGTCAGTAACTATTTCATCCCAGACATCCATCTGCAGATCCACTACCAGGGTGGGGTTAACAGGATCGTTGGATGTGATGGTTAAATCAGCGTAGTAGCTTCCAACGGCCATGTCCACCGCGGAGAAATTGACGGTCACGGTTTCGCTTTGGCCTGCGGCAATGCTGCCGGAAAGCGGCGAGGCTGAATACCATGTGGGATCTGGACTGCCTGTGGAAGGCAGGACTATGCTGCCAGAGAGGGTGTGGGGCTCGCCACTATATTCATACTCATCTCCATGCAGGGTCCAGGGCAGGGTGAGGTCGCCGCTGAAGCCGGAGCCGATGGTCACATTGACTGTGGCGCTGGCAGAATCTCCGTTGCTGTAGATAACTCCCCAGCCGCTGGAAGTTTCGCCATGCCAGGTAATTGTCACGCCGTTGCCACTGGTCACGTTGGGGGTCATGTCTCCACCATCGCCACCTACGAAGTTAGTGGCGCTGTTCACTGTGACCCCGGCGGGGAAGCTGATGGTCACGTCTTGCATCCATTCTGCGTCCGTGCTGTTATTGGTGGCGGTGAAGGTCCAGTCAAGAGTGGTTCCGGGAGTGTAATCAGTAGCGTTGATTGTGAGGGTGCTACCGGTTATGTCGCGGTTCTTTTTACCCTTGGAATTGCTGAGTTCGGTATTATTCTTGCCACTCATCTCTTCGATATCGATACTGTAAATGAGTGTCTGGCTGCCGGTGTTGGTGATGGTGAAGCTGTCCGCACCTTGGGTGCCCACCTGTAGATAGGCGTAAAGGGAGTCGTTGTCGATGCTGATGGTGGGCGGGATGTAGCCTGTGCCGGTCACCGCGATGTTGACGCTGGTGTTGTTGATGGAGTTGTTGGCGATCACCACGTTGCCGTTGTAGGAGGCCACGGCGGTGGGCGCGAAAGTCAGGTTGTAGGTCTTGGTGGCGCCGGCATTGATGCTGAAGTTCAGGCTGTTGCGGCTTTCCTTTCCGGCCAGTGTGACTTCCGTGGAATTGCGTGCCGCAGCCACGGTGTAACCGGCGGGGGTGGTGATGGTGCCCGTAAGGGTCTGATCGCCACTATTTTGGATGGTGAAGGTCTTCGTGTCGGTGCTGCCCACGGCCACATCGCCATAGGCGAGGGTTGTGGGATTCACCAGGATCACGGGGCCAGACTGGTTGGGAAGCAGGGTCAGCTTGAGGTTGGGACGGTAGGAGGAGATGCTGCCGCCGCTAAAGATGTTGCCCTGATTAGAAGAGTCTTGTCGTACGTAACGATAACCGTTGGACACTTCGGTGTACTCAGTTGTGCCGCTGTAGTTCCAGGACGCGATCTGGTTAAAGGCGGTGTCCACCACGATGTTGTCTATCCCGTTCCACAAGAATGGAGTGGAGAGGGTGTACATGTTCCAGCCGGTAGCTGTGGGCTGGTAGGAACTGCTGCTCCAGACCTGGGTGAGGCCCGTGGATATCCAGCTTGAGACGTTGGTGGCAGTCGTATGTCCCATGCGGACCACAAAGTTCGGCATCGCCTGGGATGGAAGTCCGGTGATGTTAAATCCGATCTTAGTGATGTTGATGGGGCCGACCACTCCGGCAGCGTTGAGTTCCGCGGCAGTATAAACCGCCTGGCCATGCAGGCTACGGTAATACTGGTTTACCGGACAGGCGGTGCTGGTGCCGTTGGAGCCGGTGCCCGTGCCGATGATAACCTCAGTCACTATATTGGGAGTTGCTGAGGCGGTATTCGATGCAGCGGATTCACCCGCGGGGTTGGTATAGAGGGTGGTCACATAGTAGTTATAGGTGGTGCCGTTGGTGACGTTAGTATCGCTGTAAGAGGTGCCGGTCACGGTTGTGAGGGCGGCGCCGTCACGGTAGATCCTGTAACTGCTGATGGCGCGGTCTTTGGAACCGAGGCTGAAAGCTTCCTCAGCTTCACGTCCTGCCGCAGCAGTCCAGGTAAGCATCACCACAGAGTCGCCGCCGGTGGCAACCAGGTTGGTTGGCGCATACATGTTGGGGGTGGCGGTCACGGTGGCGGTGGGGTCTGATTCATCGCTGCCGTAGAGCGCGGTTACCTTGTAGCTGTAGGTTGTACCGTCGGTTACAGCCGTATCTGTGTAAGTCAGTCCGGTCACAGTGGTGAGGGCGGTGTTGTTCTTATAGACCTTGTATCCTGTGGGTGTTCCATTTATAGGTGCCTGCCAGGTGAGGGTCACCGATCCGTGGGTGGCGCTGGCGGTCAGTTCCCGCGGAGGATAGAGCATTCCCGGGGTGGGGAAGATCTTCAACTTCAGGTTGGGCAGACTGGTGCTGGCAGTCAGCGAAGTAGGCTGGTAATTGTCGTTTCTGCTCTGCCTGGCGCGGGCGGGAGAGGCTGTGGTATATGTCCACACGGGATAGTTGGATGTCCAAGCCTGGTTGCCCTTGATGGTGAGGATGGAGAGGTTGCTGCCGTCATAGGCGAACTGGTTGTCCAGATTAACCTCCATCCAGCCGCTGGTAGCGGTGTTGGGCCAGGTGCCGCTGTAAACCTGGGTGTAGCCTGTGGTGGAATAGGTTCCGTCCGCTAGGGTGTTGGAACTGGTGTTTTTCATATAGACGGTCACAGACTCAATGGGATTCACATCAGCTCCGCTGGCTTTGTAAAAACCGATTGACTTGATGGTACCGGCAGTTCCGATCTCGGAAGTCAGGTAGATGGCTTCATGGCTGGAATAGTTGTAGTAGCGGTCAATGGGGTAGCTCTGGGTGGAGGTACCGTTGCCGATGACCACTTCCATCGGGGCGCCCACTTCCACGTTCACGGTGGTGTTGGCGCTGTACTGTCCCGCGACAGCGTTGAGGACGAAGGCTGCCAAAGTGCCCTCCGCCATTGAGGAGGCGGCTGTCACAGTGAAGTTCAAGGTGGCATAGCCACCTGCGGAAATAGCAGTGAAGCTGGCGCTGCCGTTCACCACGGTGATGCCACTGGTGGAGCAGGTCAGGGTTCCGGAGCCAGCCAGGGAGGCAGCTCCCCCGGAGTTATTCAGTACGATGGAGATTGTGGCGGTCTCCCCCGGATCGAGCAGGCCATCGTTATCGCCGGTGGGATCACTGATCGTCATATTGCCAAAGGCCAGAGCGGGCGCGTTGATGGTCTTGCTGAAGTTGTAAGTCCAGGGATCGTAGCCGCTCATGGTCATGGTGATGGTGAAGTTAGCCACGGTGCCATCGGGGACGTTGTTGGCGATCGTGATCGCGTAGGCGTCGTTTGCCTGAACTGAAGCACCTGCTGCCAGGCTGCTGATGGTGTGACTGTTGTCAGTGATGGTGATACCGCTGGTGGAGCAGCTTAGAATGGCTGTTACGCCGCTGGCGGCGCTGGTTCCGGAGTTCTTGAAGGTGACATCGAAGTAGCCGCTTTCATTGTATTCCGGAATGTCGTTGTTGGCGTCGTCATAGTTCGCGGCGGTCACTTCCATCCAAGGTCCGGCGGACACAGTCTGAGCGATGGTGCCCACATAAGTTACGCGGTTGTGCGCGGTGGCCGTGATGGTGTAGTTCAGCGTGCCAGTGGGTGGGTTGCTAAGCGTGATGGTGGCGTTACCGGAGCTGTTGGTGAAGGCTCGGCCGTAGATCACGTTGTTGTAAGTGATCGCCACCAGGGTGTTGTTGACTCCTGTGGAAACGTTTACGGAAGTGGTTCCAGATGTGATGCTGGAGGGGTGGGTCACGTTCATGGCGATGGGGGTTTTGGTGCGTGAAGAGAGGCTGGCGTCACCAAAGATGTGCCAGGTTTTGAACATATTCACGCCGTCGGAGCCATAGACGTCCATCATCCTGCAGGAACCGTTGTAATAGAGGCCGCCGACAGTTGTTTTGGCTTCGGCGATCAGCAGGTCTGTCACCTCATCCTGGGCACGCATCGGCGAGCTCCAGGATTGGTTGATGGAAGAGGCATACATAGCCACGGCACCGCCATTGGCATTGCGTAGCCAGGCTTCGGCAAAGCAGGTGATGGAGACAAAATTGCCATTTACGCAAGCAACGTCCATGATGAAGGGCGTTTTTGTACCGTTGGTGAGCGCTGAGGCATTGGTGTTGTTAAATCCGGTGGTAACCCAGCTTGTGTTTGACCCATGGCCGACATAGTTCATGAAACCACGGCCGGCATTGACATTGGTAGTCACGGTGGAAGCAGAGGCGCCTGGGTCATAGACCTGATCAACAGATGTATAGCCGTAGTTGAGCAGATCAGTGCGGATATTGTTCATGTGCGCTATATCTGATTCGCCGTTGTCACCGCCGCTGCCGCCTTCATCGGAGGCGATACCCAAGGCACGGCTCAGCCAGGTGTCGGAGGTGGTCACGTCTCTTTCATAGGCGATGGCCTTGTTGATCTGGGCTGTGACCTGGGCTGCTGTTTCAGCGGAGAAGCGGCCGATGAAAATATCGGGGTAGTTATCCGAACCGGCAACCAGGGAGAAGGACGGGTCGGAGCCGCCGCCACCGGATGACAGGGACGGAATCTGCGGCGCGTCACCAACCAACTGCACGTAAGTGAGGTTGTTGTCCGCGTTATAGCGGTTCTGGATGTAGGTCTGCAATTGCGTCGCGGTGGATCCTATGGTGGACCACTCCACCAGTTCCGTGGGGATGCCTTTTTGGATTTTCCAATTCACATAGGGCTGGATGGTGCTCATATAGTTGGTGTGGCAGATCACCAGCAGCTTGCCGAAGCTGTCGTCCACCGGGGTATAGCGGAAGCTGTCCCAGTTTATAAAGCGGTTCTCATATAATGAGACAAAGTCACGGGAGATCGAGGTTCTGCTGCGGTTCAGAGTGTTGAGCGTGTCGATTCCTGCGGCGTGAACCCGTATCTTGAAAGCCGTATATACACGCAGAGTGCGTGTAGCTGGATTGTAGGCAAAAGGAGTTGTCTTAACCACGATGCCGCGAAAGTCCCTCATTATATAAGGATCGGAGAGTTCGGCCGGAGTGGCTGGATAGAACGCATTTTTGTTGTAAACTTCGTCAAATACATAGGGTATCGTGGCAGGATCGATGTTCCTGGTGATGACACCCTTGGATGGAGCCACTGGCAATTCGATATCCTGATATTCAAGATCATAGACATCTAAAGCCATCAAGGCGTTGTTATCGATGATAATACTGCGGTTGAACACCGGAAGCTGGGGATACCCTTTTTCCTGACTGACGCCTTCCTTTGGCATCAGAATATGGTACCATTCGCTACCGTCAATGTTCACAGGTATCTTTTCGAAACTACCGATGCGGTATTGAAGAACCGTTTCGGTGGCGGAAGATGACATTACGGTAACGGAATTGGCTCCGCTACTCAGTGTTACGGTCTCTGCCGCTGCGGTACAAACCAGCAGTGTCAGCAGAGCGAGAAACAAAACAAGTCGTTTCATTAAGCGATCCTCCTGATCATTGGGTTTTATTCATGAATCTTTCCAAATCTTTCATCCCCTGGGGGGTGGAAAACTTCTTCATCATCTTTTTCATGTCGTCAAACTGGCGCAGCAGGCGGTTGACCTCAGTGACTGTCCTGCCACAACCTTTGGCAATGCGCAAGCGCCGGCTGCCGTTCAGTATCTCGGGTTTTTCTCGTTCTTTATCGGTCATCGATTGAATGATGGCTTCCACATGCTTTAGGGCGTTGTCGTCGATCTTCATGTCTGCCGGAAGCTTGCGACCAAGGCCCGGTATCATCCGGATTAAGGATTCCAGCGAGCCCATTTTTTTGATGCTCTGCAGTTGCTTGAGAAAGTCGTTTAGGGTAAACTGGTTTTTCAGCATTTTCTTGGCGAGCTTTTCAGCTTCGGCGGCATCACTGGCTTCCTCAGCCTTTTCGATCAGGCTCAGAACATCGCCCATCCCCAGGATTCTGGATGCCATACGGTCTGGATAGAAAGGTTCCAGGTCGCTGACTTTTTCTCCCACTCCCACGAAGGCCACCGGTTTATCGGTGACAGCTTTGATGGAGAGGGCTGCTCCACCGCGGGCATCGCCATCCATCTTGGTGAGAATAACCGCGTCGAAAGCCAGTTTGTCATAGAACTCACGGGCGACAGTGACGGCATCCTGTCCAGTCATGGCATCGGCTACAAAGAAGATATAGTCGGGTTTTATAAAAGCCTTCAGCCGGGCAACCTCGTCCATCATCATTTCGTCGATATGCAGCCGTCCCGCAGTATCAAAGATGAGCAGATTCCGATAGTCTTTTTGCGCGGCTCGCAGGGCTGAATCGGCAATCTTGATTACGTCTTTTGTGTCCTCAGCTATTACAGGAATGTCGATCTGTTTTCCCAGAATCTGGAGCTGATCAACAGCGGCGGGACGGTAAACGTCGCAGGCTACCATCATCGTGCTGAAGCCTTTTTTGCGGTAATGCAGTGCCAGCTTGGCGCAAGCGGTGGTTTTGCCGGATCCTTGCAGCCCAACCATCATCACTTTGGTAAGCCTGTTGTTGTAAACCTTAAATTCAAATCCCTCCGTATCCATCAAAGCAACCAGTTGCTCATATACTACCTTGATGACTTGCTGGCCGGGGGAGAGGGACTTCATTACTTCCACACCAAGGGCGCGCTTCTCAACTTCGGCGATGAAGTTTTTTACGATCTTGAAGTTTACGTCTGCTTCCAAGAGGGCCATGCGGATTTCACGCAGAGCATCCTTGATATTTTGCTCGGTGAGATAACCGCGTCCTCTGATGTTACGGAAGACTTTGTCCAGTTTTTCAGTTAAGTTGTTAAACATAAGCTCTATACTACTTTGTTAGAATTCGTTACTTGTGTTAACTCATATATTGATGAATAAAGACATTCTGGTATGTTGCGACATTTATGTCAAGTAAACATTATAGTTCTCTTGCAAGCTAAGCGGATTGGTTGTCATTAGTAGATCTTTGATTTGTTCCCAACAACGCATCACTTTATTTACATCAATAAACGAAATACGTTTATAATTTCGTTTTTGTTTCATACCGCCTTCCTTTGCTGCTACAGGCTT
>DFUX01000008.1 GCA_002379855.1 Cloacimonetes bacterium UBA4175
TCGGGGGAACCTTTCCACCATTCCACCTTTTCACCTTTCCACCTTCAAAGATCCAGTCGATCCTGTCATCCACGTTCTTTTCAGGAGAGTAGAAAAAGCCCCGGAACCTTTCGGTCCCGGGGCTTGGTTATAGGTTATATCCCGATGAATTACTTCATCATGATCATCTTTTTGGTGCTGCTGTATTTGCCAGCGCTCATCTTGTAGAAGTAGACGCCACTGGAGACAGCTTTACCAGCATTGTCACGGCCGTTCCACACAATGGTGTGCTTGCCGGCGTTCATGTTGTCGTTCACGAGGGTCTTCACCAGTTGGCCTTTCACGTTGTAGATATTGACCTTTACGTGGCCTTTATCCTTAACGCTGAAGCTGATGGTGGTTTCCGGGTTGAAGGGGTTCGGGTAGTTTCCGTGCAACTCGGTGGCGACCACAGGGACGATAGGATCGTCGCTGTCAGTTCTGCCGGTGATATGGAAGTCATCCAGCATGAAGATCCAGTGGTCATGGGACACGCACTGGATGCCCACGTAGGTGTCACCATCGTAGTTGCTGAGATTATACACATACTCTGTCCAATCAAGGGGAGCTTCGAGGGGAGTGCTGCCGCTGATGATGGTGAAGTCGGAGGGGTTGGTTCCAGTGGTGGAGACACCGATCTTGAACTTTTCCAGTCCTCCGTACTGCGCCGTCAGGGAGCGTGCCCAGAAGCGAAGTTCCAGCGGATTGTGGAGTACGGGAGTAATCAACCAGTCGTTGTTGGGAGGGGTAGTTGCGGCGATACAGGCTGCCATTTTATCTCCTCCGTGAGGTACGATGGTAGTGGCGGGAGGAGTGGTGGCACTGGGATTGAAGATGATGTAGGCCTGTGGTGTTTGGGTGTTAGGCCAGGTGGTATTGGTCATGCCATAGGTCGCGCTGCCGTCAACGTCAACCGTGGTCCAGGGCGCGAATTCGATAACGAAGTTTTCGTAGGACTCAAATCCGTCCGAGAGCAGCACATTGCTGATCGGCAGCTGGAAGTTCACCGTGGTGGTCTGGTTGGTAACGACAATCACTCCGTCCTGGGTGACAGGTGTGTAGTTCGGGTGGCTGGCGGTTACGCTCCAGGTGCCCGCGGGAACCTGCATGCTGTAGGCTCCGCTGGCGTTGGTGGTGGCAGTCACGTCGCCGCAAGATACGGTTGCTCCCATGATGGGGGCGTTGGCCATATCGCGGACGATACCGGCAATGGTTCCGATCTGGGTAAGTTTCTGCACAGCATTGGAGAAGGCTGGCAGGGATTGCGCTTCGCCGGTGTAGATGGCTTTCACAGCCCATTTGTACCAGCCGTCAGGCACGCCGCCCCATCCGTTGTCCGGCCAGGCAGTCGCGGTGATGGGTCCGGTGGTGAGCTGAGTCCAGGCTGAATCGTTGTTTTCCTGGCCTTGCAGCAAGCGCCAGACTCTGTAGCCGACGAGGACACGGTCGTTGTCTTTGCAGGCACTGATGTCTTTGCTGGCTTTGATGTTGTCGGACGGGATGTGTTTGAGGATGCTGGGATCGATCGCGCACACATCGTTGGGAGCTGAATATCCCACGTAGCCGCGGATGTTCCAGTTGTAGTTGAGGCTCGGAGCCAGGTCGGTCAGAGTTGCCCATTCACCGGAGTTGTAGATCATGTTGCCGAAGCCGTTGGTGGCGGGGCCGCCGTCACAGCCTGCGGGATAGGCGCCCGCAGCATGGCTGACGTTGTAGCCAAACCAGAGTTCCTCGTTGCCTGAAATAAGCACGGGGTTATCCAAAACCACGGTTTGGAACGTGTCTACGGCTTGCACGGTGAAGGGTTGGTCAACAACCTGGGTTTCGGGAGCGCTGGCGGTGCCACCGGTCCAGACACGCAGGGAGTAGGTGCCCACATCGCCTGGGAAGAGGGATATGGCGTGGAGGCTCATGCCGGCATAGTCGGTAAGAGCGGAGGGCGGGAAACGAATGGCGACACTGAATTCACCACCGGAGACGAGGCCGATGCTGTCATCGTTTTCGCCGGTGTCGTAGTAGATCCATTCGCCGCCGCCAGTGCCAGGCTCCATCCAGGTCAAGTTGACCAAGCTGTTGCTCACTGCCACGGCTTCCACCGCGCAAGGAGGCAGGGTGATCTCTGTGAGTACGAAGTCCTGGGTGGTGGTTTGCAGTCCGGTAACGCTCACACCGGTCTGGGAAGCGGCCTGATAGCCGACTTTCGAGCAGGTGACGGTGTAAACTCCCTGATAGACGCTGAAGGAATAATGTCCGTTGTTGTCGGAGGTGCCGCTGTAATCGCCGGCGGTGATGGTAGCTCCTTCGATCGGGACGTTGGTGCCGAATTCGGTCACGGTACCGGTCAGGGTGCCCATCATGCCTTTGTGTATCTCACCGGAGAAGACGGCGGGGGACAGGACGTTGTTGGTGTAAACAGCTTTGACTGCATATTTGTAAACGCCGGAAGGCAGCGGGGCCCAGGCGTTGTCGGTATAGGTGGTGGTAGTGCTGGGAATGACAGATGGGGTCAGGGTCGTCCAGAGTGACTCGTTGTCCTGGTTGTCAGCAAGCAGGCGATAGACCTTGTATCCACCAAGTACGCGGTCCGAATTGGAAGGAGTGAACATCTGGAAGTCTGGTACCTGAATACGGGGGTTATTGACATGGCTGGTTCCCACGTTGCGGGATGCCGAAGCCGCGTTTCCAATGCTTCTGGTAACAATTGAACTGGTGGAGAAGCTCTGGGTGTTGGTATTGCGGGAGCTGAAGGAGGGAGCGGAGGCGAAGTGTTCCTTGGCTGTAGGAACGGGGCCCACGCTCACATCGTCCACCACGAAGTAGAAGGCGTCGTCGGAAACGCACTGGATGGCGAAGCGGATGTTCTGGCCAGCGTAAGCGCTGAGGTCATAGCTGTACAGTGTCCATTCGATGGGCGCCTGGATGTAGCTGGGGCCGCTGATGATGGTGAAGTCCGCGGGGGCAGTGCCGCCAGTGGAAATACCCACCTTGAAGCGTTCCAGGCCGTAAGCATCGCTGTATGACCTCGCGTAGAAGTTCAGGAACTGACTTGCGGTCGCGATCATCGGCGGAGAGATCAGCCAATCGTCGTTGACAGCATCAGTGCTGGCGAAGCAGGCAGCCATTTTGTTTCCGCTGTGGGCGGTAATAGTGGTAACCGGCGGAGTGGCAGCGCTGGGGTTGAAGATCATGTAAGCCATGGGGGAATAGACGTTCGGCCAAGTGTAGCCGGTCATACCATAAGTGCCACTTTGATCAACGTCCACCAGAACCCAGGGATCGAAGGTGAGGGAGAAGTCTTCGTATTCCTCAAAATCTTCGGAGATACCCTGAGCATTGGGATCCGGAGCCATCCAGGTGACGGTTACGTGTGAATAGTCCGCTGCTTCTGTGGCAACCACTTGGCAGGGAGGGAAGGCCAGTTCGTTCACGGTGATGTCGCCCATGTTCAGGTCGGTGGTGCCAACCACAGCCTGGCCGGTGGCAGCTTGGTAACCGATGGCTTGAGCGGTGTATTCGTAAGTTTGGCTGGCATAGACGCCAGTGATGGTGAATTGGCCGTTGGCGTTGGTTGTTGCCTGGTAAGGCTCGTAACCGGTGAGGGTTATGGTAGCGTCAGCCAGTCCGACTGTGGGTTGGTCGCTGCCCACGATGCGGCCAGTCACGGTGACCTGAGGCAGTTGGGTGAGCACGAAGTCCTGGGTGACGGTTTCATCTTCGATGATGGTTACGTTGTGGGTAACGACGTTGTAGCCGTGTTTGGTGGCCACGACGCTCTGGGGTCCCATCGCCACGTAGGGGAAGTTGTAAACGCCGTTGGCGTCGGTGAGGGTGGTGAGGGGGGTTCCAGTGATGGAAACCGTAGCGCCGGGCATGACAACGTTGTTTGCGTCACGCACAGTACCGGTAAGCGCGCCCATGTCGTCCACGACCAGGAAGAAAGTGGTCTTGGGGAACATAGCGGAGGGACTTGTACCGGTAGGAGGAGCGGCAGGATCGTAGTCCTGGGAGTCCGACTGGACCTTCAGAGAACGGGCCGCAAGGTCTCCAGTCTGGGTGAGGAAGTTATCGTTGTAATTGTGCCATTCGGTATCCATCGGGCGTTCCACCAGCAATACCAGGTTACCGCCCGCGTAGGTGTAAGGGGTGGTGAAGGCAATGTTGATGTTGTTCGGACCGCTGGGATAATCGACGTTACCGGCGAACACCGCGGTGAGCTGGGTTGAAGGGATCCAGCCAGCCGACAGATCGGTCTGGGTGGTCTCGCCTAACCAAATATTAGTGGGCATGTTGGGCAGGTTGCTGACGAAGTCGTTGTAGAACTGGATGCCGGTTATCAGGCCACCAATGTTGAGCTCGGAGCCCAGGTAAATAGCCTCGAACAGGGAGTTCTTCCAGTACATGTCCATGGGCATGCGGCCGATCTCGCCGCCGTCACCGAGGGTAATGGCCACGATTCCCGCTGCCTGCACGGCCACGTTTAGAGGCAAGGTTTGGTTGTTGGCAGCGATGCCGTCATTGGCAAGCACCACTTCACCCCAAATCTGTATCGGGCCGGTTTCGGTGGGAGTCCAGGTGAGGCCGAATTCGATGGTCTGCTGAGGAGCGATGGTGGTGCCGGGAATAGAGGCGAGCTCCACGTCTCCGGTGCCCATCAGCTTCACGGTGTAGGTGTTTTCGGTGTTGTTTCCGTTATTCTTGACTGCCACCGTGTAGGTGCTGGGAGAGCCCACGGAGGGAGTGCTGTTACCGGAAATGCTCTTCGCGCCAAGGTCGTGGTCGAGATTTCCAGCAGTCACTAAGGCCGACCAGCCGGGGCGCTGGACAGAGGTGTCGGAAGTGAAGACGAAGGTCACAGCGTTGGAGCCGAAGATCTCTTCAGGCAGAGTGGTACCGGTGTAGCCGTCAGCAGGTCCGATCTGCGGGGCGGAGGTATCCGGTCCGTTGTAGATCTTCAGGTAATCCCAGTTGTTTTCCGTATTGAAGCTAGTGAACAACACGTAAATGATCGAGTTGGGGTTGGCGGCTGAGAAGGTGAAGGTGTAGTTCTCTGAGTTTTGATAATTGCCGTCGGGGCCGCCTGAATCGTAGAAGGAATAGACCATTCCATCCGGCACCGACTGTGTGCCGTTGGTCATGATGACCACCGGGCCACCCGTGGTAAAGCTCCAAACAGGGCAGTTTGCCGCGTCACCAATGGCGTTGAAGGGAATTATCTGCCAGTAGTAGGTGGTGTGGAGGTCCAGGGTGGGGGCGTAGCTGTTTTCAATGGTGTTTTCGATGAAGGGGGGTGGGTTGGTTGTGCCAAAATGCACCTTGTAACCAGTGGGTGCTCCGCCGCCGGAAGCCCAGTTGAGGGTAGCAGAGCTCATCACGTCCACAGCGCCGTCCGCGGGTGAAATGAGCAGCGCCGGGTTGGGCGGATCGGTAACCACCAGGGCTTCCATGTTGAATCTGATGTTGGAGCGGTTGGTGCCGGTGGTTCCAGTGGTGGCGGAACCGGCATCGCTGCTATCGCTTTGGTAGCGCAGGGCACTATTGAAAGTGGTGGAGGAGTAATAAACAGAAGCATTACGGGTGTAGTTCCCAGTAACGAGAGTGGTGTAGATATCGACAAGAATGTTCGAAGTGCCGTCCCAGACGAAGGGAGTCGAGAAGGTGTGGGTGTTCCAGCCAACCACGGGCATGAACTCTGCCTGCGTGTACACGGTCTGGTAGTCCCCATCCTCGAACGTGGTGGTCAGGGTGGTCTGGGTGGTGTGTTTCAGACGAATTGTGTAGTTCGGCATCGGGGAACAGGTGTTCAGATTGGCCACATTGAAGGCCACTGAATTGATGTTGCCCGCTCCACCGCCCGCGTCCTCGATTTCCGTGGCCAGTAGCAGAAACTGCTGGCGGAAATTCCTGTACCAAGTTCCATAGGGGGCCGGAACACCGGTCTCGGTGTTGGTGCTTGTCCCGCTGCCTATGGTAACGTTAACCTGGGCATAGACATTGCTGATCACACTGAAGCCCAGAATCAGCAACAGCGCGAAAAGAAGGGTTTTTCTCATAGGATATCTCCTTATTCCCATTTTCTATTTGGGTTGTTTCTAATTATTGACCGATTTTCGGGAGTCTTTACCGGCGGACTCTTCCTCCAGGCCGATAGAGACATTTATGCCATCAGTCGTTATATAATCACTTAATATATGGTCTTTCACTGCTATGGTATGCCAGCATATTTTGGCTCTTAAATTCTAATGCCTATATTCTATAAATCTGTCAAGTATAATGTTTGGGTTAACTTGTTAAAGTGCTTTTTGGCCTTTCCATGCCCAACTTTGCTCATAAACTTTTGCCGCGGCAAACGGGCTTGCCGTCCATTATCTCGGACACCAAAGTAGCCAAGCATGGTGGCTCAAAAGCCTTTAGCAGAAAAGGACGGGGCTAATCCGCCGCATTGGGGGATGAGCTGTCTTCAAACGGTTCCACCAGGATGCGGCCGCAGCTTTCGCAATAGTTTATCTTCTTGCGCAACTGCAGCTCGATGCGGACTTGGGGGCGGATCACGAAACCGCAGCCTCCGCAGGCTCCCTTGCGGCAGAAGACCACCGCCAGGTTGCCTTTGTTTTTGATCATGTTGCCATAGAGCTTCACGATCTGCAGGGGCAGGGTGCGTGCCATGGTGTTGCGTTGGGCGCGCAGATCCTCGATCTGTCCTTCCAGCGAGTCGATCTGGCGGCGCAGTTCGCCTTCCTGTTCGCTTTTAGCTTTTTCCGCCTTGTCCAGTTCCTGTTTGGCTTCGTTCACCCGCGCCGCGGCCTGGTTTTCGGCATCCATCAGTTCCAGTTGGTGGCTTTCCTGCTCTGAAATCTTTTCCTTGAGAAAGGCGATCTCGCTGTTGAGGGCCTTATATTCTTTGTTGGTCTTGATTTCGGAGAGTTGGTTGCTGTATTTTTTGATCTGTTCCTGATGCTGTTTGATGTCGCTTTCCAGCGAGCGCTGTTTTTTGGCCAGTTCGGCGCGTTCTGTTTCGCAGGCAAGCAAATTCGCGGTTGCCTGGTCCACATGCCCGATGATTTCGTTAAGCTGCTGGGGCAGTTCCTTTTGCAGGACCCTCAGAGCGCCGATGCGGTCATCCAGTTTTTGCATTTGAACCAGGGTGCGCAGTTGTTCTTCCATATTTTACTCCTTATCAAAAAGTAGGCTTATATCCAAAGATTTATATGAGTGGGTGAGGGCTCCGCTGGAGATATACTGCACTCCGGTGCGGGCGAGGGAGCGGATGTTGGACGCGGTGACGCCTCCGGAGATTTCCAGTTCCACTTGGGAGCCGAACTTTTTCACGCAGTCTTTGATCTGGGCGAGGTCCATATTGTCCAGCATGACGCGGTCAACGCCGGCTTTCACGGCTTCTTCCAGTTCTTCAAGGCAGGTGACTTCCACCTCGATCTTGTAGCTGGTGTTGTGGCGTTTGACGCGTTTGACGGCTTCGGTGATGCCGCGGCAGGCGCGGATGTGGTTTTCCTTGAGCATGACCATGTCGTAGAGGCCAAAGCGGTGGTTGAAGCCGCCGCCCACGCGCACGGCGTACTTTTCCAGTCCGCGTAGCAGGGGAGTGGTCTTGCGGGTATCCAGCAGCCTGGCTTTGGTGCCTTTGAGGCGCTGGACATAGGAGTCGGTGAGGGTGGCGATGCCGCTCAGGCGTTGCAAAAAGTTGAGCGCGGTGCGTTCGCCCTGCAGGATGCTGGAGGCTTTGCCTTCCAGGCGCATGATCTCGTTGCCGGGAACCACGCGGTCTCCGTCCTTGCGGTAGAGGGTGATCTTGAGGCTGCCGTCCACCTGCAGGAACACGGCTTTCGCCACATCCACCCCAGCCAGCACGCCTTCCGCTTTGGCGATCATGTAGGCGTTGCTGTTGAGGGGTTCCAGTTCCAGATATTGGGTGCTGATGTCGCCGCTGCCGATGTCTTCGGCCAGGGCAAGTTTTATGATCTTGTCCAGATCCATGCTATCCTCCGGGGTAAAAAAAAAGCATCTGCTGATTTGCAAATGCTTTTGTTCTATTCAGGGTATTATATTTATCACTTATCTTCTTGCTGTTTATACACATATAGTTTATTCCTTACCTTACTGAACCAATATCTGGGCGGCAGATATTTGTCAATTGGAAATTTGGGTTTGGCGGTTCGCGTTTGCTTTCATCCTTCCATGACCTTTCGGGCATAGCACCTATATATTATAGAGGGCGGCCTCATTTGCATCCCCCTCTCCGGCGTAGGTCTTCCGGCAGTCATCCTTAACCTGGTGAGGGATGACCTAAGGATGATGGCACCAAAGCCAGTAGCAGCAAGGGAGGGAGGTGTGAAGGATATTGCGGAATGTATTGGATATTTTTTGCGGTTGTCAAATAATTGATGCCGGTTGTTTTTGGTCTGGGTGCTTGTTTGGGACTTGAAAAGACAGGATCAAGGTTCAAGTGGTTCACGCAGATATACGGGATAGAGGCGCAGATGAGCGCGGATAATTGAAGGGCTGCCGAAATCTGTTCGGCAGAGGCAACGGAGTTGCCTGTTAGGAAGAGACCTCCGGTCTCTGTGGCAAACGGACTTTGCCACCCCCTCCTCGGGCGGCTATCCCCCAAACTGCGCTATGCAAGCGCCGGTACAGTACAGGCGGTCGCTGAACCGCCCTGGTTTGGGGGCTCCTTTTCACCATTTCACCTTTCCACCTTCCAAATATCCCGATGATCCTGCTGATACTGTGATCCGCGGTCTATTTCTTTTCAACCAAGCCA